>NZ_JBHXFE010000001.1:0-309207 GCF_042722475.1 Streptomyces sp. NPDC127092 | reverse complement strand
GCGCGTTACCGTTGGTTCTCCTCGCCCCCCCCGCCCCCCCCCCCCCGCCCCCGGTCCTCGGCGTGAAGGCCGTCGTCGACGTCAACCTGCTGTGGACCGTCCTCAGCGTCGTCGCGCTCGTCGCCTGGCTGGAGCCCACCACCGCGGGCGCGGTGTGGACCCTGCTCCAGGCCGGCACCGTGGCCGGCTTCGCCGCGCTCCAGTGGGCCGCCCTGCGCGCCGGCACCCGTTGAGCGACCTCCTGGGGCCCGCCGGGCCCTACGCCTTGAGCGACTGGAGGTACGCGACCGTCGCCGGGTCGGCCGGGAGCAGCGTCTCGATGGCCAGCTCGGCGACCGTCACGTCCATCGGCGTGTTGAACGTCGAGATCGACGACACGAAGGACAGGACGTGCCCGTCGTGCTCGATCCGCAGTGGCAGCGCGAAGTACGGGTACGGCTCGGGGTCCTCCCGGTCGTCCGGGTCCGTCGTCCCCTCCGGCAGCGGATAGGCCGCCACCTCCTCGTACAGGGCGCGCAGCGACTCCGAACGGGCCAGACCGATCTGACGCTCCATCTGGGCGAGCAGATGACCGCGCCACTCCCGCAGGTTGCGGATCCGCGGCGCGAGACCCTCCGGATGCAGGGTGATCCGCATGACGTTCAGCGGCGGCGTCAGCAGATGCTCCGGAAGCCCGGCGAGCAGCATCTGGACGGCCCGGTTGGCCGCCACCACCGTGTACGAGCCGTCCACGACCGTCGCCGGATACGGCTCGTAGCCGAGCAGCAGCTGCTCGATGCCCTCGCGCAGCGTCTCCAGTTCGGGCGCGTCCAGCGGCGACTCGGCGTAGCGCGGGGCGTAACCGGCGGCCAGCAGAAGGGCGTTGCGCTCCCGCACCGGCACGTCCAGGTGCTCGGCCAGCCGGAGGATCATCTCCTCGCTCGGCCGTGAGCGGCCCGTCTCGATGAAGGAGATGTGCCGCGCGGACGAGTCCGCCCGCAGGGCCAGCTCCAGCTGGCTCAACCGCCGCTGCTCGCGCCAGCCGCGCAGCAGCGGACCCACACCCGTGTCGGTCACGACAGTTGTCATGGCCAGACGGTATCCCAGAGGAGGACCCGGGTACCTTCTCCCCGGGACCGCTCCGTCATCACGCACCACCCCCGCCACCAGCCGCACGACCGGAGGGAGCACCACGTGCCCACTGACCCCTTGTCGCAGAAGGAGATCGAGGACCGCCTGCGGGAGCTCCCCGGCTGGTCCGTCGACGGCGACCGCCTCACCCGGAACTACCGTCTCGCCGACCACTTCGCCGCCACCGCGCTCGTCGTCCACATCGCCCAGATCCAGCAGGAGCTTGACCACCACAGCGATCTGACGCTCGGTTACAACACGGTGGGGCTCGCCGTGAACACCCACTCGGCGGGCGGTGCCGTCACCGAGAAGGACTTCGAACTGGCCGAGCGGGTCCAAGCGGTGGCACCCGGTCACGGGGCGGAGTGACCCCGCCCGGCCGGGACCCGGCCCGCGGTCGGGCCCGTCCCGGCCGGTGCAGGATCGGACAGGGGGCGGCACAGGTCCCCGCATAGGATTCCCGCCATGGGGGATACGCTGCTCGACTACGACGCCGAGGCCGCGCACTACGACGAGACCCGCGGCGGCGTCCCGCGGGCGGCCGCGGCGGCCGCCGCCGTCCTACGGCTGCTGCCGCCCGGCACCCGCACCCTGCTCGACGTCGCCTGCGGCACCGGCCTCGTCACCGAACGGATCACCCGGCCCGGACTCACCGTCCACGGCGCCGACGCGGCCCACGGGATGCTGCGCACCGCCGCCACCCGCCTGCCCGGGCGGGCGGTGCGCGCGGACGCCCGCCGGCTGCCGCTGCCCGACGCGGCGGTCGACGCCGTCAGCGCGGTCTGGCTGCTGCACCTCGTGCCGTTCGCCGAGGAGGTCGTCGCCGAGGCGGCGCGGGTGCTCCGGCCCGGCGGCGTGTTCGTGACCACCGTCGACAAGGAGCCTGCCACGACGTCGGCAGCGACATCGACGCCGTCCTCCGCCCGCACCGCGCGCCCGAGGCCGGCTCCGACCGCGCCGCGCTGGTCACCGCGTACGCCGCCGCCCACGGCCTCGACCCGGCACCCGGCACCGTGTTCACCGGCCACGGCCAGGGCGCCACCCCGCGCGGCGCGGCCGAGAAACTGCGCCGCGGCTACTACGCCTCCTGGTTCCACGGCACCCCCGCGACCGTGGAGACCCTCGTCCGGCGCCTCGCCGCCCTCCCGGACCAGGACCGCCCCCGCGCCGCCCCGTCCTACCGCCTGGCCAGCTACGTCAGACGTCCCGCCGCCCGCGGCTGAACTCCCTCACCCGGTCCACCACCCACCGGTCGGTCCCGGCCGGCGGCCGCCGACGGTCCGCTCGCCTTCCGGGAAGCCGAAGCCGCCGCCGCTCACAGGCCCGGCCCCGTCACCCCGGTCGCCAGCGCGTCCCCGAGATAGCCGTCCAGGTCAGGGACGTCCGGCGCCAGCACGTGACGCACCCAGGCGTCCCGCTCGTACGTCAGCGGCGCCAGCTCCCAGACACATCCGATCCAGTTCCGCTCGCCCGGCGGGATCCGGACGAAGTGCGCCGGATCCAGGTCCGGGCAGTCCAGCGCCGGCTGGCCCGCCGCCGCGCCCGCGAAGTGGAGCACGTTGTCCCACACCCAGCTGTACGTATTCAGGTACGCGCCGGTGTCGCCGCCCCGGTGCAGCACCACGAAACCCGCCGCAGGCGTGCCGTCCGGCTCCGGAAGGAGCTCCGGGAGCAGCGCGTACGCCGCCTTCTCCACCTCCGGCTCGATGCCCGCCGGGTCGTCGGTGACGTGGTAGCGCTTCAACCGCCGGCCGGCCACGGCGACCGGCGGGAGCGCGAGGAGGTACTTCTCGTCGAAAGCCATGGCTGGACTGTAGGAACTCTTCACTGACATCGTGTGTCAGTGAAGTCCAGCCGGCTCCTGACGATCCTGCTGCTCCTCCAGACCCACGGCCGGATGACCGCCGCCCGGCTCGCCGAGGAGCTCGAGGTGTCCGTCCGCACCGTCTACCGCGACGTCGAGGCGCTGCACGCCGCCGGAGTCCCGCTCTACGGGGACGCCGGGCACCGCGGCGGCTACCAGCTGCTCGCCGGACACCGCTCGAAGCTCACCGGCCTGTACGCGCGGGAGGCCGAGGCCCTGGTCCTCGCCGGGCTGCCGGCCGCCGCCGACGAGCTCGGACTCGGCGGCCACTTCGCCGACGCCCAGCTCAAGCTGCGGGCCGCGCTGCCCGCCCCACTGCGCGAACACGTGGACCGGCTGCGGACCCGCTTCCACATCGACGCGCCCGGCTGGTACGCGGAGGACACCGAGGCGCCGTTCCTGCCGCAGGTCGCCGAGGCCGTCCGCACCGGGCGCGTCCTCGCCGTCCGCTACCGGCGCTGGAAGGAACCCACCGACGTCGACCGGCGGCTCGAACCGTACGGCCTGGTGCTCAAGGCGGGCCGCTGGTACCTGGTCGCCGGGCCGGGCCCGCGCACTTACCGGGTCGACCAGATCCTCGACCTCACCGTCACCGACGAGGAAGCGGTGATTCCCGAGGGCTTCGACCTCGCCGCCCACTGGCGGGCGGGCCAGGCGGACTTCCACCGCCGGCTCCACCAGGGCGAGGCCGTCGTACGGATCTCCCCGCGCGGCGCCGCCAGGCTCACCGGCGCCGCCGCCAGGGCGCTCGCCGAGAACGGCACCCCGGAGCCCGACGGCTGGACCCGGGCCACGCTGCCCGTCGAGGGACCCGACCACGCCCACGACACCCTGCTCGCACTCGGCACGGAGGTGGAGGTCCTCGCACCCGAGGACCTCCGCACCCGGATCGCCGCGACCGTCCGCACCCTCGCCGCCCGCTACGCCTGAGGGCTCTCGGGCCGCGCGGCCACCACGCACGGTGCTCGCCGTACCGCCGTACCGGCGACGATCGGCCGGGCTTGCCGGACCGGCAAGTTTTCTCGCCTTTCCGGCAGCGGCGTCGCACGCTGTGCCCATGAGCGCACACCAGCATTCCGGACACGGACACGGCCATGGGCACGGACAGGGACACGGGCACGGGAGCGGGAACGGCACCCACGACAGAAACGGCCAGGGCCACGGCCACGGCCACCGCCACGGCCACGATCACACCCACCTCGACTGGGCGGAGATGGCCCCGCTGCTGACCCGGCAGGCGGAGACCCAGAGCCCCCTCTACGCGGAGGCGGCCGCCTGGCTCGCCTCCCTCGCACCGGCGGGTTCGGTCCGCCGCGTGCTCGATGTCGGCAGCGGACCCGGCGTCGTCACCGCGCTGCTCGCCGAAGCCTTCCCCGAGGCCGAGGTGGTCGCCGTGGACGCCACGCCGGAACTCCTCGCGCTCGCCCGGGAACGCGCCGAAGCGCGAGGTCTCGGCGACCGGGTCGCCACCCTGCGCGCGGAACTCCCCGGCGACTTCGGCGCGCTCGGCACCGCCGACCTCGTCTGGGCCAGCAACTCCCTGCACCACATCGGCGACCAGCGCGCCGCCCTCGCGTCCTTCGCCGAACTGCTCAACCCCGGCGGTCTGATCGCCCTCGCCGAGGGCGGCCTTCCGCAGCGTCACCTGCCGTGGAACGCGGGCGTCGGCCGGCCCGGCCTGGAGGCCCGGATCGACGCCGCCAACGCGGAGTGGTTCGGCGAGATGCGGGCCTCGCTGCCCGACAGCAAGGAGGAGATCGACGACTGGGTCGCCCTCCTCACCGACGCCGGACTCACTCCCAGCGGCACCCGCAGCTTCCTCTCCGACATCCCCGCACCGCTGCCGGACTCCGTGCGCGAACAGATCGTCGCCCACTACGAGCGGCTGCGGGAGGGCCTGGCGGAGCGCCTCGCGGACGACGACCGCGCCGCCGTCGAGCGGCTGCTCGACCCGGCGGACCCGCTGTCCTTCCACCGGCGCCAGGACGCCTACCTGCTGACCGCCCGCACCGTGCACACGGCGCGCAAGGTCTGACGGGGCGCCCCGGGCGGCCGGGCGCCCGGCGAGGAACGCGGGCGGGGCACGGCGGTCGGTCCGACCACCGTGCCCCGCTCACCCTTCGCTCCCCGTCCCCGGCTTCCCTTCGCTCACCGCCCGGGTGCTGCCAGTCGGGTGGGGCCGGCTCGGGTGGGGCCGGCTCGGGTGTGCCCGCCGCTCAGGCGCCGGCGTTGAACTCCGCCGGGTTCGGGCCGAGGCGGCGGCCCTCGTCGAGCGCGGCGACGCCCGCCAGGTCCTCGGCGTCCAGCTCGAAGTCGAAGACGTCGATGTTCTCGCGGATACGGGACGGGGTCACCGACTTCGGGATCACCACGTTCCCCGTCTGGAGGTGCCAGCGCAGCACCACCTGGGCGGGCGTGCGGCCGTGCTTCTGCGCGATCGCCACGATCGCCGGGACCTCCAGGAGGCCCTTGCCCTGGCCGAGCGGCGACCAGGCCTCCGTCGCGATGCCGTGCCTGGCGTGCGCCTCGCGGGACTCGGCCTGCTGGAGCTGCGGGTGCAGCTCGATCTGGTTGACGGCGGGCACGACCGAGGTCTCGCCGATCAGCCGGTCCAGGTGCTCGGGCAGGAAGTTCGACACGCCGATGGCGCGGGCCCGGCCGTCGGCCAGGATCTTCTCGAAGGCCCGGTAGGTGTCGACGTAGGCGTCCTTGGCCGGGACCGGCCAGTGGATCAGGTACAGGTCGACGTGGTCCAGGCCCAGCTTGTCGAGCGAGGCGTCGAAGGCGCGGAGCGTCGAGTCGTAGCCCTGCTGGCTGTTCCACAGCTTGGTCGTGACGAAGAGCTCCTCGCGGGGGAGCCCCGAGGCGGCGAGCGCCTTGCCGGTGCCGGTCTCGTTCTCGTAGATCGCGGCGGTGTCGATCGAGCGGTAGCCCGCCTCAAGGGCCGTGCTCACGGTCGCCTCCGCCTCGTCGTCCGGCACCTGCCAGACGCCGAAGCCCAGCTGAGGCATGCGGACGCCGTTGTTGAGGGTGAGGTAGGGGACCTTGCTGTCCGTGCTCACGAGAGGTGGATCCTTACGTCGTCGGGAATACTCCTCACAGCGTCAACGATCACGGGTCCGATCGCATTCCGCCCGGCCCCGAACCGTTCGCGGCGGACCCGCGCGTCCCCAGATAGGCGGCCCGGACCCGGGGGTCGGCGCGTACCTCGTCCGCCGGTCCCTCGGCGAGCACCCGGCCCAGGTCGAGCACGACGACCCGGGCGCACAACTCCGTCACGAAGGAGACGTGGTGCTCGACGAGCAGCACCGCGCACCCCTCCTCATCGGCCACGTACCGCACCACGGCCGCCAGTTGGCCGCGCTCCTCGGCCGACATTCCGGAGGCCGGCTCGTCGAGGAGGAGCAGCCGGGGCGGATCGGCGAGCGCCCTCGCCAGCTCCGCCATCCGCGCCCGCGCGACCGGCAGCACGCCCGCGTACGTCGCGGCGAGCGGGTCGAGCCCGCAGGAGCGCAGCACCTCGGCGGCCCGTGCCCGGCGGGCGGCGGTGACGGCCCGGCCGCCGCCCCGGCGCCACTCCTGGGCGACGACCAGGTTGTCCTCGACGGTCAGCTGCCCGAAGAGCTGCTGCCGTTGGAAGGTACGGCGCAGCCCGTGCCGGGCCCGCCACACGGGGGAGCGACGGGTGATGTCGGCGCCGTCCAGCAGGATCCGGCCCCGGTCCGGGCGGCGGATGCCGGACACCACGTCGAACAGGGTGGTCTTGCCCGCGCCGTTGGGCCCGATGAGCCCGCAGATCTCGCCGGGCCGCACCGCGACCGTCACGTCGTCCAGCGCGCGGACCCCGCCGAAGCGGACCCCGATCCCGCGCGCCTCCAGAAGGGGCTCGCCCGTCACGTACGCACTCCCGTCCCCAGATAGGCGTCGGCAAGCCGGTCGGCGTCCGCCTCCGCGCGCGGTCCGCTCCACACGATCCGGCCCTCCGCCAGATACGCGACGGTGTCCGCGATCCCCAGCGCCTCGGCCGCCTTCTCCTCCACCAGGAGCAGTGCCGTGCCCCGCGCCCTGAGCTCCGACAGGAGCGCGAAGACCTCGTCCACCACACGGGGCGCGAGCCCCAGTGACGGCTCGTCGGCGACCAGTACCGCCGGCGGGCGCTGGAGCAGCGGGGCGAGCGCGAGGAGTTGCTGCTCCCCGCCGGAGAGGGAGCCGGCGGCCACCGTACGGCGGGCGGCGAGCGCAGGGAAGCGGCCGTACACGGCCTCCCGGTCCCCGGCCGCGGGCAGCTGCAGCGCCAGGTTCTCCTCGATCGAGAGCCCGGCGAAGATGCCCCGCCCCTCGGGCGCGAGCCGCACCCCGCGGCGCGCCCTCGCCATTACGGAGTCCCCCCGTGCTTCGGCGCCGCCCACCCGTACGGAGCCGTCCCGGACCGGCACCAACCCGCCCGCGACCCGGCACAGCGTCGACTTCCCGGCCCCGTTGGCCCCGAGCACGGCCACGATCTCCCCACGGCGCACCCCGAGCCCGACCCCGTGCAGCACGTCCGCGCCGCCGCCGTACCCGGCGCGTACACCGTCGAGCTCCAGGGCGAGGGCGGGGGACGCAGCCGCCGGCCCGTCACCGACCGCCGCCCGGGCCAGGGCCGCCGCCTCGGCCTTGGGCTCCGCTCCGGCACGGGGCTCCGCGGGAGCGGCGTCCGTGCCGTCGACACGGGCGTGGGGGACTCGCCCCTGCTGCGGCCCTGCGGGAGGCCGGGGGTCCGCCCCCGGTTCCGGGACGGGGCGGGGTCCGGGAACGGCCGGTACCGGCCGGCCGCGCCGCCGCGCCCACCGCGTCGGCAGCGCCGCCACGTACCCGTCCGGGTCGTTCGCCAGGGCCAGGCCCGCGAGGCCGAACAGGACGACCGGCAGGTGCGCGGAGTCCGTGACGTACGTGGCGAGCAGGTGGGGCGCGACCGCGAAGACCAGCCCGGCCACCACCGCGTACTGCGGCCTGCGGACGCCCGCCGCGACCACCACCGCCAGCCACACCAGGCCCGCCATCGCCGGGAAGTCGGTCGCGGTGATCCGCGTGTTGTACGAGGCGTAGAGCACCCCGCCGAAGCCCGCGAGGCCCGCCGACACGGCGAACACCAGCAGCTTCGTCCGTACCACCGACACTCCGGAGGCCGCCGCCGCGGCCGGTGCCGAGCGGACCGCGAGCATCGCGCGGCCGCGCCGCGAGCCCCGGAGCCGGCTCAGGCCCGCCACACCCGCCGCGCACAGCACGACCAGCGTGACGCCCATCGCCCGGTCGTCGGACAGGTCGAGCGGGCCGAGGACGGGCCGCGGGATCTCCCAGCCGGTGTCGCCGTTGCGCAGCCACCCCATCTGGAACAGGACCTGGTCGGCGAGGAAGGCGAGGGCGAGGGTCGCCAGCGCGAGCGAACGGCCGCCGAGCCGCAGCGCGGGCAGCGCCACCACCGCGCCGAGCAGCGCCGCCACGGCCGTACCGGCGAGCGCCGCCGCCGCGAACGGCCAGCCGTGGCTCATCAGGAGCCCGGCGACCAGCGCCGCGCCGGTCACGAACGTGGCCTGGGCGAGCGACACCATCGCCCCGAGCCCGGTGACCACCGAGAAGGACAGGAAGACGAGCCCGACGGCCAGGCCCTGCGCGAGGATGCCGCTCCAGAACGGGGTGGTGACGGTGTAGAAGGCGACGGCGAGCAGCACCGCCGCCACCGCCCACGGCCCCCACCGCCGCGCCGGCCCGAGCCCGGCGAGCCGGTCGTCGGGAGGCGGGTCGGCGGCCGCGGTGCCCGCGACCCGTTCCCGGCGGGCGAGCAGCACGAGCCCGGCGAAGAGGATCAGGAAGGGCACGGCGGTACGGAAACCGGTGACGCCCTCGGCGAAGCTCGCGTACCCGGCCACCAGGTTCTGCACCACGCCGAGCCCGAGCCCGCCCGCGAAGGCCAGCGGCACGGAGGCGAAGCGACCCAGCACCGCCGCCGTCGCCGACACGAAGAGGAACAGCGTGTAGTCGTGCGCGGAGAGCCCGAGCAGCGGAGTGGCGAGGACACCGGCGAGTCCGGCGAGTCCGGAGGACAGCATCCAGGCGACGGACGACAGCCGGTCGGCGTCCACGCCCCGGAGTTCGGCGAGCGAGCGGTTGTCGACGGCGGCCCGCAGCCGCAGTCCGAGCCGGGTGTGCCGGAGCAGCGCCCAGAGGCCGGCCGCCACGGCGGCGGTGACCAGCCAGGTGATCAGCTGGTCGGAGTCGACGCCGACGCCGTCGATGCCGAGGCTTTCGAACGGCTGCCAGGAAACGGCCGGACTGGGCCCGACACCCGGCAGTCCGAACTGGTTCTCGGCCGGCTTCACCGGCGCCCCGGCCCGCTCCAGGAGCTCGACCGCCCACAGCCCGGCCGCGGGCAGCGCGACGAGCAGACCGATCGTGGCCGTGATCTGGGCGGTCTCGCCGACCCGGGCCAGCTTGCGGAACATCAGCCGGTCCAGGGCCCAGCCGAGACCGGGCGCGACGAGCAGCACGAGCAGCAGCGCCGTCGGCACGGCGGGCCAGCCGAAACCGGAGCGGAGTTCGTAGAAGGCGAGCGCGCACAGATAGGCGGTCGCCCCGTGCGCGAAGTTGAAGAGCCCCGAGGCGGCGGACGAGAGCACGAGTCCGGTCGCGAGCAGCGCGTAGAGCGCACCCGACACCAGACCGCTCAGGACGAAGCCGAGCAGGTCACCCACGGCACCGCGCTCCTCACCGGAACGGGATCGGCGGATAGCAGCGGAACGGTACGGCCACCTCGTACCGCCCGCCGGTCAGCCGGACGAGCGCGCCGCAGCCGAAGCTCTCCTTCCGGCCCTTGGGCTCGGCCCGGTCGCCGACGAGGGTGCCGGTGTCGGAGAAGCCGTTCGCCGCCTTCTGGAACGACTCGACGGTGAGGTCCTTGCCGGCCCTGGCGGCGATGGCGAGGAAGAGGTCGGCACTCATGTACCCGGTCATCATGTGCATGTTCAGCGGGACCTCTCTGCCCGCCGCCTTCCTGATGTCCGCCTTGAACTGCCGCATCGCCGGGCTGTCCGCCTCGAAGGGCTGGAACTGGAGCAGCACGAGCACACCGTCGAGGGCCTGCCGCGTGGCGTCCTTGGCGAGCAGTCCGGGGTCGTAGTCGGTCGGGTCGGACAGCACGCCCCGGTACCCGGCCCGCTTGAGGGCGGTGAACAGGCCGATGTTGTACGGGGTCTGCATCACGGACACCACGGCGTCGGGCGCCTTGCCGCCGGGCCCGGAGCGCAGGATCTCCTTCGTGTACGCGGACCAGTCGCTCGGCAGGGAACCGGCGGGCACGGCCGCCTTGGCGTACGCGAGGTCGAAACCGGCCGCCTTGAAGCCCTGGGTGAAGGTGCGGATGCCGAACTTTCCGGCGTCGTTGTCGCCCGCGATGAGGGCGACCGAGCGGCCCTTCGCGCCGCCGAGGACGGTGGCCAGGCCCTCGGGCCAGGTCTGGTTGAGGGTGCCGCCGGGGGTGGGGACCAGACAGCCGTTGAAACCGTAGATGTGCTTCGGGCCGCAGAAGGAGGGCAGGGTGCCCCAGCCGACGGTGGGCACCGCCTGTGCGTCGAGGAAGTCGGCTCCCGCGAAGGTCACCGAGCTCATCGGGGCGACGGCGAAGACCTTCTCCTGCTGGACGAGCCTGCGGGCGGCGGCGAGGTTGCGCGCCGGGTCCTGGCCGTCGTCCTCGGCGCCGAGGTACTCGATCCGGCGGCCGTTGATCCCGCCTTCGGCGTTCGCCCGGTCGTAGCGGGCCCGCGCGCCGAGGTCGGTGTCCTTCTTGGAGTAGCCGCTGGCGCTCGTCATGGAGACGATCCCGCCCACCGTGACCGTGTCGGCGGTCACTCCCCGTACGGTACCGCCCGAGGCGCCTGGTTCGGCCGAAGTGCCGCCGGTGGAGGCGGAGTTGCAGGCGGTGGCGAGGAAGAGCGCCGCTGCCGCCGCGGCGAGGGTGCGGAGCGTTCTGGACACGGTCGGTCATCCCTCCGTCGGGTGACCGCATTCTGTGACCGGGCTGACGAACCGTCAATAACTGATGCGCCATCACTTGATGACACGTCAGGAGCTGCTGGAGTGGCGGCCGTCAGGGGTACAGCGCCTCGACCTCGGCCGCGTACGCCTGCTCGATCGCCTTCCGCTTGAGCTTCAGGGACGGCGTGAGCAGCCCGTGCTCCTCGCTGAACGGATGCGCCAGGATGCGGAAGGTGCGGATCGACTCCGCCTGCGAGACCTTGGTGTTCGCGGCCACCACCGCCCGCCGGATCTCGGTCTCCAGAGCCGCGTCGTGCACCAGCTCCGCGGGCGGCAGCGGCGGCCGGTTCTGCATCGCCAGCCAGTGCTCCACCGCCTCCTGGTCCAGCGTGACGAGCGCGGCGACGTACGGCCGGTCGTTGCCGACCACGATGCACTGCGCCACCAGCGGATGCGCCCGCACCCGCTCCTCCAGACCGGCCGGCGACACGCTCTTGCCGCCCGAGGTCACCAGGATCTCCTTCTTCCGCCCGGTGATCGTCAGATAGCCGTCCTCGTCGAGCATCCCGAGGTCCCCGGTCGCCAGCCACCCGTCATTCAGGACCGCGCTGGTGGCCTGCGGATTGTTCAGATAGCCGGAGAAGACGTGGTCGCCGTGCAGCCACACCTCCCCGTCCTCCGCGATGTGTACCGTCGTACCGGGCACCGGCTGACCCACGGTGCCGTACTTGGTGCGCTCCGGCGGGTTCGCCGTCGCCGCCGCCGAGGACTCCGTCAGGCCGTAACCCTCGAAGATCGTCACGCCCGCGCCCTCGAAGAACAGCCCGAGCCGCCGGTCCATCCCCGAACCGCCCGACATGGCGTGCCGCACCCGGCCGCCCAGCGCCTCCCGCACCTTCGCGTACACCGTCTTCTCGAAGAACTGGTGCTGCATCCGCAGGCCCGCCGACGGACCCGGGCCGATGCCGAACGCCTTGTGCTCCATGGCCTCCGCGTACCGGACCGCCACCTCCACCGCCTTGTCGAACGGCCCCCGCTTCCCCTCCGACTCGGCCCTGCGGCGCGCGGCGTTGAAGACCTTCTCGAAGACGTACGGCACGGCGAGCACGAAACTCGGCCGGAACGCCTGCAGATCGGGCAGCAGCTCGGCGGCGGCGAGCACCGGCTGGTGCCCCAGCTTCACCCCGGTCCGCACCGCGGCCACCTCCACCATCCGCCCGAAGACGTGCGCGAGCGGAAGGAAGAGCAGGGTGGACGCCTCGTCGCCCGGCCGGGAGTGGAAGACCGACTCCCACCGGCCGACCAGCGTCTCCGTCTCGAACATGAAGTTGGCGTGGGTGATCACACAGCCCTTCGGGCGGCCGGTGGTCCCCGACGTGTAGATCACCGTCGCCACCGACTCGGGCGTCACCGCCCTGCGGTGCCGGTGCACCACGTCCTCGTCGATGTCCGCGCCCGCCGCCATCAGCTCGGCGACCGCTCCCTCGCCCGCGTCCAGCTGCCACAGCCGCTGGAGCCGGGGCAGCCGGTCGATCACCGAACCGATCGTCATCGCGTGGTCCTCGTGCTCCACCACGCAGGCCGTCACCTCGGCGTCGTGCAGCATCCACAGCACCTGGTCGGCGGAGGACGTCGGGTAGACCGGCACCGGCTGGGCGCCGAGCGTCCACAGCGCGAAGTCGAACAGCGTCCACTCGTAGCGGGTCCGCGACATGATCGCGACCCGGTCGCCGAACCGCACACCCTGCGCGATCAGCCCCTTCGCGAGCGCGAGCACCTCGTCGCGGAACCCGGCCGCGGACACGTCCCGCCACTGCCCGTCCGCGCCCTTGCGGCCCAGCGTGATCCGGTCGGGATCCTTGTCGGCGAGGTCGAACACGGCGTCGGCCAGACCGCCGACCTGAGGCGCCGCCGCGACGGGCGGCACGGTGAACTCACGCACTGACCTGCTCCCTCACCCGCTCGACGTCGCGCTCCGTACGGCGCGGGTGAAACTACCCCACCGCGCAGCCGGGCGGGAGGGCCTTCACCAAGCCGGGACATTGGGCATATGCACAGGTCAGCGACAGGAGAGGAGGCAAGTGCGAGCCTCCCGCCCGCTGTCGCCGAACCGTCGGTAAGCGCTGGTGGCGGGAATCTCCACGGAATCTGTACGCGGCGATCACGGCGAGGGCGCGACCGGGAGGGCCGGTCGGGAGGGAGCGGAGGGTGTGGTGTGGGACGGATCGGGGGGTGTGCTGGTGGCCCGCGCGGAGAGCCCCGGGCCGGCCCGCACGAAGACCGCAGGTCGGCTGGCAGGTCGGCCCGCAGGCCGGTCCGCACGAAGACCCACAGGCCGGCTCGCAGGTCCGGCTCGCAGGCTGGCCCGCAAACCGGCCCGCAGACCCGGCCCGCAGGTCGGCTCACTGAAGCCCACCAGCATCGTCAGCCCCGCACGGCCCCGCGGGGCCGGTGCAGCCGGTCGCCGCCCGCCAGGATCGCCGCGGCCAGAGCGTCCGCCGCGTCCTGGGTCGCGCCGCGCCGCCGCCCCTTGCGCAGCACGAAGTCCACCGCACCCAGCTCAGGCAACCCGGCCCTGGCCGGCACCTCGACGAGGCCGGGCGGGACCAGGCCACGGGTGTGCGCCATCACGCCGAGCCCGGCCCGGGCCGCCGCCACGTTCGCGCTCAGGCTCGTGCTCGTGCACGCGATCCGCCACGGCCGGCCCTGCGCCTGGAGCGCCTCCAGGGCCCGGGCCCTGGTGATGCCCGGCGGCGGGAAGACGATCAGCGGCACCGGCCGGTCCGGGTCGAGCCGCAGCCGGGGCGCGCCGATCCACACGAGGACGTCCTGCCAGACGAGCTCGCCGCCCCCGTCCCGGCCGCCACCGTCCCAGTCCTGTCGGCCGCTCCCGTCTTCTCGTCCGTCCCCGCCTTCTCGGCTGCCTCCGCCTTCTCGTCCGTCACCGCCCTCTCGACCGCCCCCGCCTTCTCCTCCGGCTCCGCCCTCTCGTCCGGCTCCGCCCTCTCGGCCGCCCCCGCCCTCTCGGCCCTTCCCGCCTTCTTTGCCTTCTCCGCCATCCGCGGCTTCTCCGCCGGACCGCACCCCGCCCTCGCGGCCGCGCCGCTTCGCCAGGATCAGGTCGAGCCGCCCCGCCTCCAGTCGCGCCTGCAGCGTCCCGGACAGTTCGACCGTGAGCTCCAGGTCCACCTCGGGATGCTCGCGCCGGAAGGCCTCCAGGATCTCCGGCAGCCGGGTGGTCACGAAGTCCTCCGACGCGCCGAAGCGGAGCCTGCCCCGCAGCCGGGTGCCGGTGAAGAAGGCCGCCGCCCGCTCGTGGGCCTCCAGGATCGAGCGGGCGAAGCCGAGCATCGCCTCGCCGTCCTCGGTCAGCTCCACGCCGTGGGTGTCCCGGGTGAACAGCGGCCGGCCGGTCGCCTCCTCCAGCCGCCGCACGTGCTGGCTGACCGTGGACTGCCGCAGCCCGAGCCGCCGCGCGGCCTGGGTGAAGCTCAGGGTCTGCGCGACCGCGAGGAAGGTCCGCAGCTGGCTCGGCTCGTACAGCGGGGCGGGCATGGAAACGACGTTATCGCGATTCGTGATGACAGTCAGTGCGCTGTACGGGATTCCCGATCGCCGGGCCGTACACCAGGATGGACGCATGAGTTCCCGCGCGTCCCGCCAGTCCCGGCCGTCTCCCACGGCTCGCACATCCCGTGCGAGCCGTGGCCCCCGCAGGCCCCTCCTGCCGGCCTGGCTGCCGATCGACCCGTACATCCTGGCGCTGCTCGCCACGGTGGGCCTCGCCGCACTGCTGCCCGCGTCCGGCGCGGCGGCTACGGTCGCGAACGGCGCGGCGACGGGAGCCGTCGCGCTGCTCTTCTTCCTCTACGGGGCACGCCTCTCCACCCGGGAGGCGCTGGACGGACTGAAGCACTGGCGGCTCCACGTCACCGTCCTGGCCTGCACGTTCCTGCTGTTCCCGCTGCTCGGTCTCGCCGCGCGCGGACTCGTGCCGACGGTCCTCACGCCCGACCTCTACAGCGGGTTCCTCTTCCTGTGCCTGGTGCCGTCGACCATCCAGTCCTCGATCGCCTTCACTTCGATCGCCCGGGGAAACGTGCCCGCCGCGATCTGCGCCGGCTCCTTCTCTTCCCTCGCCGGCATCGTCCTCACCCCGCTGCTCGCCGCGCTGCTGCTCGGCAACAGCGCGGGGGGCCTGTCGGCCGGCTCGCTGGGCAAGATCGTGCTCCAGCTGCTCGTGCCGTTCCTCGCCGGACAGCTGATGCGCCGCTGGCTGGGCGGATTCCTGCTCCGCCACAAGAAGGTGCTCGGTTACGTCGACCGCGGCTCGATCCTGCTCGTCGTCTACACGGCCTTCAGCGCGGGCATGAACCGCGGCGTCTGGCAGCTCGTGACGCCGGCCCGGCTGGGGCTGCTGATGGTGGTCGAGGCGATGGTGCTCGCGGCGATGCTGAGCCTGACCTGGTACGGCGCGAAGCGGCTCGGCTTCGGCCGGTCGGACCGGATCGCGATCCAGTTCGCGGGTTCCAAGAAGAGCCTGGCCGCCGGGCTGCCGATGGCGAGCGTCCTCTTCGGCGCGCACGCCTCGCTGGCGGTGCTGCCGCTGATGCTGTTCCACCAGATGCAGCTGATGGTGTGTGCCGTGATCGCCCGTCGACGTGCGGGGGACCCGGAGGCGGAGGAGGAGGCGGGGGAGGAGGCGGCGGAGGCGATGGCGGTGGAGGAGCAATCCGCAGCCGCAGCCGCGGCGACGTCGACGGTCGCCGTCACGGCACCAGGACGACCTTCCCCAGGTTCTCCCGCCGCTCGATGATCGCGTGGGCCTCGGCCGCCTTCGCCAGCGGCACGCGCGCGTGGATCGCGGGCCGCAACCGCCCGGCGGCGTGCAGGGCCCACAGCTCGTCGCGCCAGGCCGCGTAGTCGGCGGCCCGGGTCCGTGCCAGGTGGGCCATCTGGAAGCCGATGACCGACTTGCCGCCGGACAGCAGGTCGTGCGCCTGGAACGTGCCGCCGCCCGAGCTGTACGCCACGAGCCGGCCGCCCGCGGCGAGTGCGGCCAGGACGCGGGGGAGCAGGTCGCCGCCGACCGCGTCGACGGCGACGTCCACCGGTTCGCCCCAGGATTCCTGGCCGTAGGAGATCACCTCGTCCGCGCCGAGCGCGCGCAGGAACGCGGCCTTCCCGGGTGAGCTCGCCGCCGCGACGACCCGCCGCGCGCCCAGCAGTCTCGCGAGCGGGACGGTGAGCTGCCCCACACCACTGGCCGCGCCCGTGACCAGGACCGATTCGCCGGGCGTGAGCCCGGCGGCGGCCAGAGTGCCGCGTGCCACCAGGCCGCTCCGGACCAGAGCGACCGCGTCCTCGGCGGTCGCGCCGTCCGGCACGCGGGAGGCCGTGGTGGTGCGCAGCAGGGCCTGTTCCGCATAGCCGTGGCCGAAGCAGATCCCGGTGACCCGGTCGCCCGGGGCGAACCCGGCACCGGAGGTCCGAGGGCCGAGCGCCGTCACGACGCCGGCCACCTCGCCGCCGAGCGGCCGGGCCTCACCGCCCGAGCGCACCCACCGCACACCGGGCAGGCTGACGCCGATCGCCTCGACCCGGACGAGGAGCTCGCCGGGGCCGGGTTCGGGAGCGGGCACGTCCTCGACGAAGAGGACCTCGGGACCGCCGTTGACCGTATGACGCACACGCCGCACGCGCGACACCTCCAGAAGCCGGAAGAACCATCGGATCCGACGAATTCATGGGGAACACCAACGACATGCACCCTAGGAGTGCGATCGTGGGGGTGTCCAACGATTTCCTCGAGTCCGGCGTAGACTTCCGGTCATGGCCGCCCACACCCCGCCCGCCCCGCGGCTCATCGCCGACCTCCCCAGCTGGGTCCTCGGCCGCGCCGCCGCCCGGGGCCGCGGCCTCGTCGCCGCCGCACTCGCGGACGAGGGCATGCGCATGTGGCACCACGCGGTGCTCGCCGCCGTCGCCGAACGCGGCCCGGTCGCACAGGCCGAACTCGGCCGCAGCCTCGCCATCGACCCCAAGGACATGGTCGGCGTGCTCAACGAGCTCCAGACCGAGGGCTACATCAGCCGCGAGCCCGACCCCGTCGACCGGCGCAAGAACGCGATCACCGCCACCGCCGACGGCCGCCGCCTCCTGGCACGCTGCCGCCGCCTCGCCGACCGCGCCAACGAGGAACTCCTCGCACCTCTGGCGCCGGACGAACGCGTCCAGTTCCTCGCCCTGCTCCGCCGTGTCGCCTTCACCCCCGACGAGCCCGCGACCCGGGAGGCCACCCCCGGGCGGTGACGCCCCGCCCCGGGGCCGTGACCCGCCGCCCCTGGGCCGTGACCCGCCGCCCCGGGGGTCCGCCCTCCCCGGATCACGCGAGACGGGCACCTCGACCCGTTGGCGGGATCACATCCCCGACCGCCCCGCGATGATCATCCGGGCCGATACGGTGCTCCCATGCCCGCACTCGATCCCGGCCGCACCGCGCTCGTCCTCGTCGACCTGATGGAACGCATCGTCGCCCTGCCCCTCGCGCCCCGCTCCGGCGCCGACGTCCTCGGCACCGCCGGCCGCCTCGCCGGCGCGTTCCGCGACGCCGGCGCGCCCGTCGTCCACATCCGCGTCGAACGCCCGGGCGTCGACACCCAGCCGCCCGGCAGCGAACTCGTCGCCGGCCTCGTGCACCCCGGCGACGAGACCGTCGTCAAGAACACCATCGGCGGCTTCCAGGGCACCGGCCTCCACGACCTGCTCCGGAAGCACGGCGCGACCACCCTCGTGTTCGGCGGGATCGCCACCAACCTCGGCGTCGAGTCCACCGCTCGCGCCGCCGCCGACCTCGGCTACGAGCTCGTCTTCGCCGAGGACGCCATGACCGCCCTCACCGCCGACGAGCACCGCGCCTCCGTCCAGCTGGACTTCCCGCGCCTCGGCACCGTCGCACCGGCCGCCGCGATCACCCTGGGCGGCGCCGAGTGAACCGGGTGCCGATACGGTACGGGGCCCGCCCCTGCTCCCTCGTCGTCTGCCGCGGCTGCTGCTGCGGCGACGCCCGTAAGAACCCCGGCCAGGACCACGACGGACAGCTCACCCGGCTCCGCGAGGCCGCCGCGGCCTCCGGCGGCCGGCTGCTGCTCCGCACCAGCGACTGCCTCGGGCCCTGCGCGCAGGCGAACGTCCTCGTCGTCCAGCCGTCCACCGAAGGCCGCCGCCGCGGCGGCCGGGCCGCCTGGATCGGCTGGAGCGCCGACGACGACTGCCTCGACGACATCCTCGCCTGGACCGCCGCCGGCGGCCCCGGCATCGCCCCGCCGCCGGCCACGCTCGAACTCCAGATGATCGACCCGCCGAAGAACTAGCCCAGAACCACGGCCCGTCTCCGGCGGCACACACCGGCGACAAGCGGCCGCCGAACAGGGGCGACGTCCAGGGGCGATGTCCAGGGGCGACTTCCAGGAGGTGTCTCGCCCCTAGCTGTGATGTCTCATGAGGTTGGTTCCATCGCGTCCCCGATCGTGAGCTGCTGGGGGATGACAGCGGGTGGCTGCGGCAGATGGCCGAGGGTGACTAGGTATCCGGTGGTGGGGGTTCGGCTGATGGGTGGCTTCCCGCCGAGAGCTGAGTGCGGTCGTTCGTGGTTGTAGTAGTTGAGGAAGTCCGCGAGTGCGACGCGACGTTCACGCTCGGAGGTGTAATCGCGCACGTAGGCCCATTCCCGGGCGAGTGTGCCGTTGTAGCGTTCGACTTTCCCGTTGGTCCGCGGTGTATAGGGGCGGGTGCGCTTGTGCTTGGTGCCGGTTGCTTCGACGGCGTCAGCCCAGGTGTGCGAGCGGTAGCATGCGCCGTTGTCTGTGAGGACGCGGCGGATCGAGATGCCGTGGGCGGCGAAGAAGGACGCTGCGCGGTGCCAGAACGCGGATGCGGTGGCAGCACGTTCGTCCTCCAACGCCTCGGTGTATGCCAGTCGAGAGTGATCATCCACGGCTGAGTGCAGGTAGGTGTAGCCAACTTTTCCGGTGCCGGGGCCGGCCCGTTTGGATGCGCGGGCCGCATCAGTGCCGAGGCCGTGCATTCGCCACCCGCCGCCTGTTGGGATGCGTCCGAGCTTCTTGATGTCGACGTGGATCATGTCGCCGGGCTGGTCGTGCTCGTACCGGATGACCTCGCGCAACCGCTCGCCGGTGGGTGGGTCGAGGTCACGTAGGCGGTTGAGTCCCCGGCGGACAAGGACGCGGTGCACAGTGGCTGGGGCCAGTGTGATGCCGTGCAACCGCTGGAGGTCGGCTGCCAGGCGGGCCGGACCGTGTTTGGTCTGACGGCGCAGTACCTCCACGAGATCTGCGATGTCTTCTGCAGTGCGGGCTGGGCTCACCGCCGGGCGGGAGGAGCGGTCGAGAAGTCCGTCCTCACCGTGCGCGCGCCAGCGGGCGTACCACTTGCCCAAGCACCGGCGGGAGATGCCGGCTTCGGCGGCGACGTGTGCAATTGGGCGTCCCGCCTCGATGCGTAGGCACAGGCGCAGTCGTCCTTCGGGTGTGAGCGGGGCGTTGCGGTGCCCTGTCACGTGCCTGGGACCGAGCGGTTCTGCGGGCTGGACGACTGGCAGCACCACGATTGTGGTGTGCTGGTCCTCATGTTTCCTCGCGCAGGCTCGGGAACAGAGAGCGGGCGCGGTCGGGGTCCGGTGCGACGAACGTGCCGTCCGCCGACACGAGGGTTGCCGAGCGGTCGTGGTCGGTGGTGATCGAGCCGACCACGAAGATTTTGCGGTCGTCGGTTCCGGTGATGCGCGCCGAGAGGTGCAGGGGCGTCTGCAAGGGGACGGGGCGGTGGTAGCGCAGTTGGAGGCCGGTGGTCATCCCTGGCATTCCGGCGGCGGTGCAGGCCCATCCCATGAGTTCGTCGAGGAGCATGGCGCTGATGCCGCCGTGGCCGTAGCCGGGTGGCCCTTCGTGGGCGATGCCGAGGGTGCAGGTTCCGGCCACGCCGTCGGCGGCGGGCGTGACGTGCAGGGGTGGTGCGAGCGGGCTGCCGGGTCCGGTGACGGGGCTGTACATCCGTACCCCGCCCGGGAATTCGTCCACTGCGGGAATGTCTGCCGGTGCGCGGCGGGGGCCGGTGAACGCTCCGGTGAGGGTGCGGACGTCGTCCGCCAGGAGATGCAGGGCTTCGGGGGAGGCCGCGGTGCGGACGGTGGCGTCGACGAGCAGACGCAGCTCGTGGCCGAGTGCGGAGATCGCCTCCCGTCGGCGTTGAAGGTCCTCGGCTGCCGGATCGTGCGGGGTGGTGTTCGGGGTGGTGAGGGGCGAGGTCATCAGGTGTCTCTGTGTGCGGGGTCGCGGAGTGCGAGGTGGCGGTCAGTGTGTGGCCGGGGGCGGGGTGGTGTCGCGGACGAAGACGGGCTTGAGGTGCTTCTCGGGCAGGGCGGCGGGCAGGTCCTCCCAGTCGAGGACGTGGGAGACGACGCATTCGGGGGCGACCGTGCCGGAGGCGGCGAGGTCGAGTGCGTCGGGGAGGTGGGCTCGGACGTTGTCGCGGGCGATGCGCAGGGTGACGCCGGTGAGGTACATGTCGAGCAGGGGCAGTTCGCCGGGGCGGAAGTGGTTGCCGGCCGATTCGCAGATTCCTTCCGGGGCGAGGGAGTTGACGGCGAGTGCGAGCTGGTCGACGCGGCCGGTGGCCTCGACCGCGATGTCGAAGCCGTGCCGGATTGGTGCGAGGGTCTCGGCGGTGCGGGCGCCGAAGCTCTCGGCGAGCTCGCGGTGTTCGGGGTTCGGATCGACGTAGAGGACGTCGGAGGCGCCCAGCGCGCGGGCGATGTCGCAGACGTACAGGCCGATGCTGCCCCGGGCGACGACCAGGACGCGGGCGCCGGGCCGGGCCTTGAGGTGGGGTGCGACCAGGCGCCAGGACAGGGACCAGTTGTCGCTCGCCGAGGCCATGGCGACCGGGTCGAGGCCGGACGGGAGCGGGACCAGCATGGCGTCCGCGTACGGGACCCGGACCAGGTCGGAGAAGAGCCCGCCCCAGCTGCCGCCGATCGGCGCACCGTACATCGCCATGTGCGGCACCGTGGTGCAGTGGGCGGTCAGTCCGGTGCGGCAGTGGTCGCAGGTGCCGCAGTTGATCGACCACGGCACCACCACCAGGTCGCCGGGGGCCACGGTTGTGACGGCGTCGCCGGTCTCCATGACCCGGGCCACGCACTCGTGGCCGAGGGCGAACGGCGGGTCGATGAAGCCGTGCCCGGCCAGGATCGCGGTGTCGACGTCGCAGGAGGTCGCGGCCACCGGGGCGACGATCGCCTCGCCGTCGGCTTGGAGCTTCGGGTCGGGCGCTTCGCGCCATTCGACCGAGTTCCGGGCCACGTAGGTCAGTTCACGCATCGGCCCGATGCCCCTTCGCCAGGGCCACCAGGTCGGCGTAGCGGATGACGGAGCCGCCCGCGCCCCAGGTGCCGTCGGGCTGCTCGTGGATCAGAACCCACACCCGCAGGGCGTCGTCCGGGGTGAGGCCGGCGGCGGCCAGGACCGTCTTCGTCGCGTCCTCGGTCAGGCCGGCCTTGCGCCTCTCGGACAGCGCTCCCTGCGGCACCGTGACCTCCACGAGGAAGCGGGGGGCGTCGTCCTCGGCGGTGCTCTGGGCGCCTTCGGGCAGCTCGACGAGGTAGCTCCACGCCTGGGCGCGGAAGAAGGCGGTGTCGGGCGCGCCTTCCCAGCGCAGCAGCACGGCCGCGAGGTCGCGCTGCACGGTGGTGCGGCCCTCCGCGCTGAGGGCGCCGACCGGGACGGTCAACCGGATCATGGGCATGGCAGCTCCTATGACGAGCGTTATAGACGCGAATCACGGTAGACTATGACGGTCGTTATATCCAGAGGGGAAGTGCGCACATGCCCAAGAGCAGCACGCCGTCGCGCGAGCGGATCGTGGCCGGCGCCGCCGACATGATCAGCCGTCGCGGGCTGAGCGCCACGAGCATCCGCGAGATGGCCAAGCACGCCAAGGCGCCGCTCGGTTCGACCTATCACTACTTCCCCGAGGGCAAGCAACAGCTGGCCACCGAGGCCGTCCGCTACACCGGCGAGTGGGTCGCCCGCAGTCTGCACAAGGAGCTGGAGGCGGGACCGGCCGAAGGGCTGCGGGCCTTCCTCGCCCTGTGGCGGAAGATCGTCGTCGAGAGCGACTTCCATGCAGGCTGCCCGGTCCTGGCCGTGGCCATCGAGGAGCCGCCGACCGACCAGATCCCGCCCGCCCTGGCGGCCGCGGCAGAGGTGTTCACACAGTGGGAGGGCCTGCTGGCCGACTCCCTGCGGGCGCACGGCACCGAGGTCGAGCAGGCTGCGCAGCTCGCGACGCTCATCGTCGCGTCCGTCGAGGGAACGGTCGCCATGTGCCGCGCCCAGCGCAGCACGCGCCCCCTCGACCACACCGCCGAACAGCTGCAGGCCCTCATCGCGACGACCGTCAAGGACTGAGCGAGGGGCCACGCGAGACGCGGATCGACTGCCGATGGCCGTTGACCGATTAGCCGGTTACGCTCCGTTTCACCCTGTATCGCCCGGGAAGGACCGTGCTGCCATGCCTGTGGATCCGGCCATCGTGGCCCTGATGGAGAAGTTCGGCGTGGGCGGCCCGGAGCCCGCCACGCCCCCCACGCTCTCCGAGGCCCGTGAAGGTCTGCGCAAGCTGACGCTCGCGGCAGCGCCCCGCCCACCACTCGCGGTCGGCTCCGTCACCGATGACACCGTGGCCGGTATCCCGGTCCGCATCTACCGGCCCCAGCGCGACGGGACCGCCGCGACGGTGGTGTTCTTCCACGGCGGCGGCTTCGTCGCGGGCGACCTGGACACCCACGACAGCATCTGCCGCCGCCTGTGCCGTGACGTCGAGGCGGTCGTCGTCGGCGTCGCCTACCGACTCGCCCCCGAGCACCCCTTCCCCGCCGCGTACGAGGACGCCCTGGCCGTATCCCGCCGCATCGCCCATGACCCGGAGTCCTTCGGCGGCGGCCCGCTCGCCCTCGCCGGGGACAGCGCCGGCGGCAACCTCGCCGCCTCGGTCGCCCTGGCGTTCCGCGACGAGGGCATCCCCGTCGCCGCCCAGCTCCTCGTCTACCCCTGTGCCGACCTGACCAGGGGGCCCGAATACTCGTCCCTGGCCGAGAACGCCCACGGCTACATGCTGACCGCGTCCGACCTGGACGCCTGCCTCGCGGCGTACATCAACGACGACCCCGCCCTGGCCAAGCAGTTCCCCCCGTCCCCGCTGCGGGCCGTCGACCACCGCGGTGTGGCACCGGCCGTCATCGGCCAGGGCGACAACGACGCCCTGCGCGACCTGACCCTGGCCTACGCCGACGCCCTGCGCGCGGCCGGGGTGACGGTACGCCTGCACCGCTACCCCGGGCTGATCCACGCCTTCCTCCACTTCGACGCCCTCATCCCGTCTGCGGACGCGGCGGCCGGCGAGATGTACGCCGACTTCAAGAAACTCATCACCGCCGCCACATAGGAGGCAGGCGCCCACCCACGCCCGAGCCTTCGGCGATCCCCTGACCGCCCGGAGCTCGGAGGTGCACCCGATCAGGCGCCGAGGTGTGTCTGGCAAGGAGGCAGAAATGCGGTCGATCGACCGGAGCTTCGCGGAGCAGGAGCTCGCATTGCTGACCGAGTGGGGGCCGCGACTGACCGGCACGAGCGTGCACGAACGGCTGGTCGATCACGTCGCAGGCCGGCTGGCGGAGCTGGGTCTGCGCGTGCATGAGGACGTCCACACCTTCACCCGATGGGATGCCCCCGACCGCGGCGAGGGGCTGCGGCTGACCGTCGGCAACCACGAGACGGAGATCTCTTCGGCGTTCCCCTACTCGGGTGTCACCGGGCCGGACGGCATCACCGGGGCGCTGCGCCTACTCAGCGGGCCTGTGCCGCGCTGGTCGAAAGCCCGTGGCGGCATCGCGGTGGTTGAGGTACGCAACCGGCCCGTGCCGCTCGGGGAGCTGGTGCGCACCTGGGACGACGAGCCGGGCTGGCACAGCGCGCCCAATCCGCTGGTACCGGCCACCCTGGCCGGGGCCGGGCTGGGCAGGGCGCGGCGGGCCGGAGTGCGCGGGGTCGTCTTCGCCTGGCGGGACATCACACCCGCCCATGCCCGTGACCAGTACCTCCCGTTCACGCTGCCGTACCAGGACATCCCGGCGGTGTTCGTCGCGGGCGAGGCCGCCGACACGGTGCTTGCCGCAGCAAGAAGCAATGACCAGGCCCGGCTGACGTTGGACGCCACCCTCACTCCCGGCACGCGTACCCGAACCGTCTGGGCAGTGGCCGAGGGCGAGCAGCAGCCTGATGAGGCGATCTTGGTGGTCAGCCACAGCGACGGCACCAACGCCGTGGAGGAGAACGGGCACATCGGCCTGCTCAGCCTCGCCCGCGATGTCGTCGCCGACCGGCCCCGCCGCACCGTCATCTTCGTGCTGGCCACGGGCCACCTGCGCATCCCGGAGGTCACCAGCAAGGGCCAGGCCGCCACCCGCTGGCTAAGCGATCACCCCGACCAGTGGTCGCGCCAACAGCGCGCGGTGGCTGGACTGGTCATCGAACACCTCGGCGCACGCCAATACGGTGACGAGCCCGCATCCGGTCGTTTTGGGCCCACGGGGGCTGCCGAACCCGAACTGCTCTACGCCACCACCCGCGAACTGAAGACCCTGGTGGACCTGGAGTGGCAGGGCGGCGACCGTGGACCGACCCGGGTGTCAGCACCCGGCCCTCTGATCCAATTCGGAGAAGGCGAACCGCTGCACGATCACGGCATCCCGGCCGTCGCCCTGGTCACCGCACCGCAATACCTGCTGTCGACCCACCAGGACGACTACGTGGACCTCGACCTCCTCATCCGGCAGGTCGACAGCTTCCATCGGCTGCTGCGCCGCCTGGACGACCTGCCCGCGGGTCATTTCGGCACCGTCACCCACGCCGGCCCGCTCGCCAAGGCCGTCTCCGCCGGCAAGGTACTGGCCAGGCTCTGCAAGGGCTGATCAGGGCATCCTTCAGGGCTTGCCCGACGTCGAGGCCCTCATCGCCGCCGTATGAAGGGCAGGAGCCCACGTCCAAGCCCCCGGTCGTTCGCCTTGATGGCGGGCGCCGGGGGCTTGGACGTGGGCTCGGTCAGGCGCCGAGGTGGGCGCGGATGGCCTTGGCCTTCTCCTCGGTGAACACGCCGGTGTCGAGGAGGGGGAGGACGGACAGTACGCCGCCGCGCGAGCCCCAGCTGCCCTCGTCGATGACGCGGAAGTTGACCCACCACGCGGGCGACGGCTCGGCGAGACCGCAGGCGTCGGCCATCGCGGCCAGAAGACGTTCGATGACCTCCGTCCGCACCTCCTGACGCCAGTCCCCGTCCATCACCGCAACATCGATCACCATGACGTCGGCCTCCGGCCCGGCATCCGCAAGGAGCCGCCCGCCGATCGCCATCATGTCGCTCTCGCGCTCGACGAAGTGCACCTGGAACCCGACTCGCGCGGGCGGGGCGAACTGCCCCACCTCGGGCACGAGCACCGCGTCCGTCAGGGTCTCGGCCAGCTTGCGGCGCTGCTCCAGGCTCAGACGGCCCTTGGTGGTGTTCACGGTGATGATGGTCACGACTACCTCCTATGGCGACTGTTATAGACCGAGGCTACACCGCTCTATAACGACTGTCATATCGGAGCCGTTCGGAGCTTTACCAGGCCATCTCACCGTGCCGGTCGCGGAAGGCCCCGGTCGGCCCGTCCGCTCCGATGGTGGCGAGTTCGACGATCGCGTCGGTCCCCTCGGTCACTGTCTGCGGGCCGCTGTGGCCGTTGAAGTCGGTCGCCGTGTAGCCGGGGTCGGCCGCGTTCACCTTCACGTCCGGCCAGGACTTGGCGTACTGGGTGGTCAGCATGGTCACGGCGGCCTTGGACGCCGTATAGAGCGGCGCGATCGCCTGGCCCTCGACGCGCTCGGGGTCGTGGGTGGCCGCGAAGGAGCCCATGCCGCTCGACACGTTGACGATGACCGGGTTCGCGGACTTCCGCAGGAGGGGCAGGAACGCATGCGTGACGCGGACGATCCCCACGACATTGACCTCGAACACCGCGCTGGCGTCAGCGGCCGTGATCTGGTCGGCGGCACTGTGGGTACCGAAGACTCCCGCATTGTTGATCAGGACATCGATGCTCCCCTCACGGGCCCTGACGTCGGCGACGGCCGCCGTCACGGACGCGTCGTCGGTCACGTCGATCTGCACGAACCGGGCACCCAGCGCGTCGGCGGCCGCCTGGCCGCGCCGGGGATCGCGCGCACCGAGGAGGACGGTGTGGCCCGCCTCGATCAATCGGCGGGCGGTCTCGTACCCGAGGGACTTGTTGGCACCGGTGATGAATGTGGTCGTCATGCGTTCACTCTCGGCCGGTGGCCAGAGGAGAACCAGTGCCCTCTGCGACGGTAGGACTGCCGGTACCAGGCACAGCGGCCACCCGCCGGACACAATGGCCGAGTGGACGAGACCCTTGGCACAGCGCTGCGCCGCTGGCGCGACCGGCTTTCCCCCAGAGACATCGGGCGGACCGCGCGGCCCGGACGGCGCGCGGCCGGCCTGAGGCGCGAGGAGCTGGCCGAGCTCGCCGGACTCTCGGTCGACTATGTGGTGCGGCTCGAACAAGGGCGCGCCACGAACCCTTCGGCACAGGTCGTCGCGAGCCTGGCCAGGGCGCTGCAGCTGGAGCCTGAGGAGCGCGACTACGCGTACCGGCTGGCCGGCCTCCTGCCTCCGCACGACGGGACGATCTCCACGCACGTTCCGGCCGGGGTCCAGCGGATGCTGGCTCGCCTCGGGGAGTTCCCCGTGGGCGTGTTCAGCGCCGACTGGACCTTGCTGTCCTGGACTCCGGCATGGGCGGCGCTGCTGGGCGACCCCAGCGGACGGACACACAGCGAGCGGAATCTGGTGCGGGCGGTCTTCGCCTCAGGACCTGGAGGGCTCGCCGCCTGGCCCGTGCAGCAGGAAGGCGACACCCTGACCTCCGCCCTCGTCGCCGATCTGCGTGCCGCTCTCGTCACCTATCCCCACGACCGTGGCCTGGTTGATCTCGTGGAGGAACTGCGCTCCACAAGCGTGGAGTTCAGCCGCCTGTGGGACGAGGGCGCGGTCGGTCTGCATGTCTCGGCTCGCAAGAGCATCGTGCACCCGCAGGTCGGCGAGGTGACGTGCGACTGCGATGTGCTCACCGTCCCGGGCAGCGATATCCGCCTCGTCGTCTACACCGTGGCCGCAGGCTCTCTCGATGCCGAAAGGCTGGAGTTCCTCCGGGTCACGAACGGAGCCGGCGCCGACGGGTCCCCCCATCCGGGGCCCGGACTGTTCTCGGCGCCGTGACCACCCGACCGGCCAGACCCGTCAGGCGGCTCCAGCACCACGTACCACGGCTGGACCCAGCGGACACCAGTGGAACCAACCTCATGAGATGGCACACCTAGCGCGCCGCCTCCGGGGCGGCCGACGCGTCCAGCGCGATCCGGTGCTCACCCGCGTACACGTTCATGTCCTGCCCCCGCAGGAAACCGACCAGCGTCAGACCCGACTCCAGCGCCAGGTCCACCGCCAGCGAGGACGGTGCCGACACCGCCGCGAGCACCGGGACGCCCGCCATCACCGCCTTCTGCGCCAGTTCGAACGAGGCCCGCCCCGACACGAGCAGCACCGACCGCTCCAGCGGCAGCCGCCCCTCCCGCAGGGCGAGGCCCACCAGCTTGTCGACCGCGTTGTGCCGGCCCACGTCCTCCCGTACGTCGAGCAGTTCGCCGTCCTCCGAGAACAGCGCCGCCGCGTGCAGCCCACCGGTCCGGTCGAACACCCGCTGCACCGCCCGCAGCCGCTCCGGCAGCGAGGCGAGCAGTCCGGGCGTCAGCCGCAGCGGAGGGTTGTCGGCGATCGGGAAACGGGCCGTCGTGCGCACCGCGTCCAGGCTCGCCTTGCCGCACAGCCCGCACGACGAGGTCGTGTAGACGTTCCGCTCCAGCGTGATGTCGGGGACGGCCACCCCCGGCGCCAGCTGCACGTCCACCACGTTGTACGTGTTCGATCCGTCCGCCGTCGCGCCCGCGCAGTACACGACGTTCCGCACGTCCGAGGCCGCGGCGAGCACGCCCTCGCTCACCAGGAAGCCGACCGCGAGCGCGAAGTCGTCGCCGGGCGTGCGCATGGTGACGGCGATCGGGCGTCCGTTCAGCCGGATCTCCAGCGGCTCCTCCGCCACGAGCGTGTCCGGCCGCGTGTTCACCGCCCCGCCCCGCACGCGCACCACACGCCGTCGCTCCGTGACCCGTCCCATGGTCGCTGCACCGTTTCTGTCCGTGCGGGACGCATCTGTCCCCGTGGAACGCCCCCAGGGGGCCTGACCGGCCCATTCTCCTCTTGTCACGGTCGAACAGGCACTTCGGGGGAATCTTGGTGGTTTACGTCACCGGTTACCCGTCGGTCGCTGACAAGACTGGGTCCTCCTGCCGCAATCGAACCACCGAGGGGGTCCCCGGGATGACGGGCACTCGCATCGCCGCGCTCGGGCACTACCAGCCCGCCAAGGTGCTCACCAACGACGACCTGGCCGCCCTCGTGGAGACCAGCGACGAATGGATCACCAGCCGGGTCGGCATCCGCACCCGGCACGTGGCAGGACCCGAGGAGCCGGTCGACGAACTCGCCGCGCAGGCCGCCGGCAAGGCCCTCGCCGCCGCCGGGCTCGCCGCCGCCGACATCGACCTCGTCCTCGTCGCCACCTCCACCGCGATCGACCGCTCGCCGAACACGGCCGCCCGCGTCGCCGCCCGCCTCGGCATGGGCTCGCCCGCCACCATGGACCTCAACGTGGTCTGCGCCGGCTTCACCCACGCCCTGGCCACCGCCGACCACGCCATCCGCGCCGGTGCCGCCCGCCGCGCGCTCGTCATCGGCGCCGACAAGATGACCGACGTGACGGACTGGACCGACCGCACCACCTGCGTCCTGGTCGGCGACGGCGCGGGCGCCGCCGTCGTCGAGGCCACCGACACCGACACCGGCGCCATCGGCCCCGTCCTGTGGGGCTCGGTCCCGGAGATGGGCCACGCCGTCCGCATCGAGGGCACCCCGCCGCGCTTCGCGCAGGAGGGCCAGGCCGTCTACCGCTGGGCCACCCAGCAGCTCCCGTCCCTCGCCCGCAAGGTCTGCGAGCGCTCCGGCATCCGCCCCGAGGACCTGGCCGGAGTCGTGCTCCACCAGGCCAACCTGCGGATCGTGGAGCCGCTCGCCGCGAAGATCGGCGCGGTCAACGCCGTCGTCGCCCGGGACGTCGTCGACTCCGGCAACACCTCCGCCGCCTCCGTACCCCTCGCCCTTGCCAAGCTCGTCGAACGCGGCGAACTCCCGTCCGGGGCGCCGGTGCTGCTCTTCGGCTTCGGCGGCAACCTGTCGTACGCGGGCCAGGTCGTCCTGATCCCGTAGCACGGCCCGGGCCGCCGCGTCGGGGTCGCCTATACTCCAGCGCGTCGCGGAGCCGCCGGACGGGGGAGAGATGGTCAAGGCTGCGGAAGAGGCGTCCACCTTGGGGACCGCCTGGCTCGTCCTCGTGGTCGGCGCGCTGGTCGTCCGACTGGCGCTGCTGCCCCTGCTGCTGCGCACGCAGCGCGCGGTCAGACAGCGCGAGGCGGCGGCCTTCTCGGGCGCCCGGTCCGGCGGCGCCGACTGGTCGGCGCCGTTCTTCGAGCGCGCGCTGATGGTGACGTTCGGCGCCGGCCTGCTGACCCTCCTCGCCAACGTCGCCGAGCCGGTCGACTTCCAGGACGAGCTGTCGGTGGCGCTCTGGCCGGGAGGCGCCGGCAACCCCGCCGACCTCGGCACCCTGTTCCTGGAGTTCGCGAGTTCGGGCCTCCACGGCCTGTCCTACGACGCGCTCTACGTGGGGCTCACCTTCTGCGTCCTGTCCACCGTGCTGTGGGTGCTGACGCAGAAGAACCTGCTGAGCGCCGGCATGCCCGAGGAGCTGTGGCTCTCGTCCCGGACCCGCCTGCGGGTGATCGGCGGGTTCCTGCTGCAGCTGGTGCTGACGGTGGTGGTGCTGCCGGTCGGGGCGACGGCCGTGTTCCTGGTTTTCCATGCCGTCGCGCTCGTGACGAGCCGCCGCCACCCGCCCGTCAAGGCGGCATCGCCCGTCGAGGCGGCCCCGCCCGTGCCGCCGATGCCCGCCTTCGCCCCGGCCGCCGCCGCGGCGCACGCCGCCCCGACGGCCGCCGCCGCCCCGCCCGTCACACCGGCAGCCACCCCGGCCGCTCCCGCGTTCGTGCCGGCCGCCCGCCCCGCGCCGGGAGCGCCCGACGCGCCGGGAGCGCCCGGAACGCCGGGAGAGGCCGCCGCGCCGGCCGCCGTACGGGATCTCGCCGCGCACGAACCGCGGAGGATCGGCACGTACCAGCTCCTGGGCAGGATCGGGGCAGGCGGCATGGGCACCGTCTACCTCGCACGGCGGGACGGCTCCGCCACGCAGGTCGCCCTCAAGACCATCCACCCGGAACTCCTCGGCAACACCGAGCTGTTGAGCCGCTTCGAGCGCGAGTCCGAGGTGCTGTCCATGGTGTCCGGCGCCTACACCGCACGCGTGCTCGACTCGGGCGTGGACGAGGGACGCCCGTACCTCGCCATGGAACTGCTCGACGGCCGGCCACTCGACCGTCACCTGCGCGAACTCGGCCCGCTGCGCGGCCCCGAGGCGCTCCGTTCCCTCGCGCTCGCGCTCGCCGCGGCACTGTCCGCGGTGCACCGGCTCGGACTCGTCCACCGCGACCTCAAGCCGGGCAACGTCATGCTCACCAGCGCCGGGCCGCGCCTGCTCGACTTCGGCATCGCGACGATCGTCGACCGCACGCGGCTGACCGCCACCGGCGCCGCCCCGGGCACGCTGGGCTACATGGCGCCGGAACAGTTCGAGGACGGACCCGCGGGCCCGGCCGCCGACGTGTGGGCGTGGGCCTGCTGCGTCGTCTGCGCCGCCCACGGCGACAGCCCCTTCGCCGCGACCGGCATCGGCGCCGCGTACCGACGGATCACGGAGGGCACCCCGGACCCGGCCGCGCTCGCCTCGGTCGACGCCGTCGACCCGGCCCTCGGAGCAGCCGTACGGCAGGCCCTCCGCACCCGCCCCGCGGACCGCCCCGCCGACGGCACGGCCCTCCTCGCCCTCCTCACCGAGGGCCCGGGCCACACGGTGCCGGACGCGCGCTCGCTCCACGAGGAGATCACCCGCGGCTGGAACACGCTTCCGCCGGTGAACTGACGAGGGAGGGGCGGCGCGTCCGACCTGCGGTCCGACCCCCGGCCACGCGGTGCTCCCGGCCCCGGGCGTGACCCGATCGGCGGAGCCCGGTGGCGGGGGCGTCGGGGCGGGCCTAGCTTCGAACGCGGCGAGGGTCTGCAGCCCGGACGTCCGCGGAAACCCTCCGCGTCCGCCCTCGCGTGATCTGGAGGACCGCCATGCGCCGCGCGATACGCGTAGCTACCGCAGCCCTGATCGCCGCCGTCCCGCTCTTCCTGGCGGCGCCCTCGGCCCTGGCGGACGACGACGGCCTCCCGGACGGCGGCGGCTTCCCGAAGGAAGACACCGACTTCGCGAAAGGCGCTGACGGCTTTCCGAAGGACGGCCGCGACTTCCCGAAGGACGGCACCGACTTCGCGAAGGACGGCACCGACTTCGCGAAGGACGGTGGCGACTTCCCGAAGGACGGCACCGGGCACGACATCACCTCCTTCGGCTTCTCCGTGACGCCTAGGACCGTCGCCCCCGGCGGCACCGTGACGCTGAAGTCCGACGGCTGTGAAGTGCCCACCGTGACCGTCGAGTCGGGGGTCTTCGACACCGTCACCCTGAACGAGGGCCACGAGGGCACCGCCACCGTCGACCTCGACGCCAAAGTCGGCGCCCAGTACGAGGTCACCTTCGACTGCAAGGGCGAGCGCGGCACCACGACCCTCACCATCGCGGGCGGCGGCGGCCACCACACCGACCCCACCACCGGCGCCCACAAGGGCGTGAAGGCCGGCTTCGGCTCCGACGGCGTCGGCACCACCGAGATGGTCACAGGAGCGGTGCTCATCGCCGGGGCGCTCGGCTCGGCCGTCGTCCTGATGCGCCGCCGCGAACCCGCCGACACCACGCAGCGCTGACGGGGCGCCCAGGGGGACCGAGACAGCCCCTCCGCCCCGGTGTGACGAGGTCCGGGTCGGAGGGGCGCCACACGACCGCAGGCTAGGCCGGCGGGACGAGGAGAGGGCGGGTCGCAGGTGGAGGGGTCGTACGGGCACGGGCGGCGCGGCGCCTGGGGCGTGATCGCCGTGGTCCTCCTGATCGGCGTGCACCTGGTCCGCGACGGGACCGGTGACTGGCGGGCCGACGGCCCTCCCCAGCCCCTCGCGGCCGCCGCGCCCGCCCTGTCGCCCGCCGCCACCGGTGCGGCGCCCGCCCCGCTGAGCGCCTCGCCGCCGGTACGGGTCCGCGTGCCGGCCGTCCGGATCGACGCCCCGGTGACCCGCGTGGGCCTGGACGCCGAGGGCTGGATCGACGCCCCGCCCCCCGACGACCGCAACCTGACGGGCTGGTTCACCGGCGCGGTCACGCCGGGGGAGCGGGGCACCGCCGTCGTCGTCGGCCATGTCGACACGCCCGGCGGCAGGGCCGTCTTCTACGACCTCGGTGCGCTGGCCCGGGGCAAGCGAGTGGAGATCGCCCGCGCGGACGGGCGAACGGCGGTGTTCACCGTGTACGGCGTCGAGGTCGTCCCCAAGGGGGACGGCTTCCCCGCCGAGCGGGTCTACGGCTCCACGGGCAACCCGGAACTACGGCTGATCACCTGCGGCGGCCGCTACTCACCGGACAGCGGCTACGAGAGCAACGTCGTCGTCTTCGCCCACCTGACCGACGTCCGCTGAGCGGCCCCGCTTCCGCACCCGCCCCTGCTCCCGTACCGGGCCCTTTCCCGAACCCGAGCCCTCCTTTGTCCACTGTCGGGAAAAAGTCGGCGCGGATTCGTGCACGACTTCTTCCCACCCCGGGACCCCGCTGCTACGTTCCCCTCGAAAGCCCGACGCGGAGCTTCCGCGAAGACGGTCAAGGGAGGGGCGCGTGAGACGCATGACGGCACGACCTGCCAACGCGCACCAGGCGCGACTCCTACGGCTGTTGCGCGACGGGGGTCCCAACTCCCGTGCGCAGCTGGGCGATCAGATCGACCTCTCGCGCTCCAAGCTCGCCGTCGAGGTCGACCGGCTGCTCGACACCGGACTCGTCGTCGCGGACGGGCTCGCCGCCTCGCGTGGCGGGCGCCGCTCGCACAACATCCGGCTCGCGCCCGAACTCCGCTTCCTCGGCATCGACATCGGCGCCACCTCCATCGACGTCGCCGTCACCAACGCCGAGTTGGAGGTGCTCGGGCACCTCAACCACCCGATGGACGTCCGCGAGGGACCCGTCGCGATCTTCGAACAGGCCCTCGCCATGGCGGCGAAGCTGCGCGCGTCGGGCCTCGCCGAGGGCTTCGACGGCGCCGGGATCGGCGTCCCCGGCCCCGTCCGCTTCCCCGAGGGCGTCCCGGTCGCCCCGCCGATCATGCCCGGCTGGGACGGCTTCCCCGTGCGGGAGGCGCTCAGCCAGGAACTCGGCTGCCCTGTCATGGTCGACAACGACGTGAACCTGATGGCCATGGGAGAGCAGCACGCGGGCGTCGCCCGCTCCGTCGGCGACTTCCTGTGCGTCAAGATCGGCACCGGCATCGGCTGCGGCATCGTCGTCGGCGGACACGTCTACCGCGGTACGACGGGCAGCGCCGGGGACATCGGCCACATCCAGGTCGATCCCCAGGGCCGCCCCTGCGCCTGCGGCAACACCGGCTGTCTCGAAGCCCACTTCAGCGGCGCCGCGCTTGCCCGCGACGCCGAGGAGGCGGCACGGGCCGGCCGGTCGGACGAGCTCGCCGGCCGCCTCGCCGCGGCCGGCCGGCTCGCCGCCGTCGACGTCGCCACGGCCGCGGCCGCCGGTGACGCCACCTCACTCGCCCTCATCCGTGAGGGCGGCAACCGGGTCGGGCAGGTCATCGCCGGACTCGTCAGCTTCTTCAACCCCGGTCTGGTGGTGATCGGCGGCGGTGTCACCGGCCTCGGTCACAACCTCCTCGCCAGTGTCCGCACCCAGGTCTACCGCCAGTCCCTCCCGCTGGCCACCGGCAACCTGCCCATCGTCCTCGGTGAACTGGGGCCCGCCGCCGGCGTGATCGGCGCGGCCCGCCTCATCAGCGACCACGTCTTCTCACCGGCGTAAATCCCGCGCCGGCGTCCACCTCTCCACCGGCGTCGACCCTCTTCACCTGCGTCGACCCTCTTCACCGGCGTACTTCCTCACCGCCGTCCGGATCGCCGATGGTCACGGGTACCGACCCGGACCGTCCGCGTCCCTGCCCGTGACACCCGTACCCGCACCCGCACCCGTACCGCACCCGTACCGCACCCGCTCCGGTACGCCCATCCCCACCCCCCCTGGTCCCACCACGCCCGCGCACGGTCACACCCGCCGAGGGGATCCCCGCCATGCCCCCAGACCAGTCACCCATGTCACCTCTGCAACCCCTGTCACCCGCGTCACCACCGTCACCCCTGCTCACCATGTCCGGCATCACCAAGTCGTTCCCCGGCGTCCGCGCCCTCGACGGCGTCGACCTGGAGGTGCGGCCCGGCGAGGTGCACTGTCTCCTCGGGCAGAACGGGGCCGGGAAGTCCACGCTCATCAAGGTCCTCGCCGGCGCCCACCAGCCCGACACGGGCACCATCACCTGGCGCGGCGAAACCGTGCGCCTGCGCTCCCCGAGCGCCGCCGTACGGCTCGGGATCGCGACCATCTACCAGGAACTCGACCTGGTCGAAGGCCTCTCGGTCGCCGAGAACGTCCACCTCGGGCACGAGCCCACCACCGCCGGGTTCGTCGTCCGCACCCGGACCGCGCGGGCGAGGACCGCCGCACTGCTCGCCCGGCTCGGCCACCCCGAGATCGACCCCGCCCGTCGCGTCGGCGAACTCTCCGCCGCCCAGCAGCAGATCGTGTCCATGGCCCGCGCCCTCTCCCACGACGTCCGGCTCATCGTCATGGACGAGCCGTCCGCGGCGCTCGACCCCGACGAGGTCGCCAACCTCTTCCGCATCGTCGACGCGCTCACCGCCGACGGCGTCGCCGTCGTCTACATCTCCCACCGCCTGGAGGAGATCCGGCGCATCGGCGACCGGGTCACCGTGCTCAAGGACGGCCGGGCCGTCGCCGTCGGACTGCCCGCCGCCGACACCCCGACCCAGGAGATCGTCGCCCTCATGACCGGCCGCGACGTCCCGTACGTGTTTCCCGACCGCCCCGCCTCGCCGCCGCGCACCGAACCCGTGCTCCGCGTACAAGGGCTCGCCCGCACGGGCGAGTTCGCCCCGCTCGACCTGGACGTCCGGCCCGGCGAGATCGTGGGCCTCGCGGGCCTCGTCGGCTCCGGACGCTCCGAGATCCTGGAGACGATCTACGGCGCCCGCCGGGCCACCGCCGGGCAGGTGCTCGTCGACGGCGCCCCGCTGCGGCCCGGCAGCGTCCGCGCCGCCGTCCGTGCCGGACTCGGCCTGGCCCCAGAGGAACGCAAGGCCCAGGGCCTGCTCCTCCTGGAGTCCGTCACCCGCAACGTCTCCGTCTCCTCCCTCGGCCGCTTCTCCCGGGCCGGCTGGATCGACCGCCGCGCCGAACGGGACGCCGCCCGTGCCGCGACCCGCGAGCTGTCCCTGCGCCCCGACCGGCCCGAGGCCCGGATCCGCACCCTGTCCGGCGGCAACCAGCAGAAGGCCGTCCTCGCCCGCTGGCTGCTGCGCGGCTGCCGGGTGCTGCTCCTCGACGAGCCGACCCGCGGCGTGGACGTCGGCGCCCGCGCCGAGCTGTACGTGGTGATCCGCCGCCTCGCCGACGAAGGGCTCGCGGTGCTCCTCGTCTCCAGCGAGGTCCCCGAGGTCCTCGGCCTCGCCGACCGCGTCCTGGTCCTGCGCGAGGGCCGGGTCGTGCACACCGCACCCGCCCGTGACCTCGACGAACACCGCGTACTCGACCTCGTGATGGAAGGGAGCCCCGCGGCATGACGCTGTCCACCGCCAAGTCCCCGGCACAGGAGCACCGCCGCCCCGCCCTCGGCTTCACGCCCGACGTGCGCAACCTCTCCCTGCTCGGCGTGCTCGCCGCGCTCGTCGTGGTCGGCGGCGTGACCAGACCGGCGGAGTTCCTGACCACCTCCAACCTCCAGCTGGTGCTCACCCAGGCCTCCGTCATCGGTGTCGTCACCGTCGGCATGACCTTCGTCATCACCAGCGGCGGCATCGACCTGTCCGTCGGCGCGATCGTCGCGCTCGCCTCCGTCTGGGCGACCACCGTCGCCACCCAGGAGTACGGCTTCGCGGGCATCCTCTTCACCGCGGTCGTCGTCGGACTCGGCTGCGGCCTGGTCAACGGACTGCTCGTGGCGTACGGCGGGATGGTGCCCTTCATCGCCACGCTGGCCATGCTCGCCTCGGCCCGCGGACTCGCCCTGCAGATCACCGACGGCCGCACCCAGATCGTCACCGTGCAGTCGGTGCTCGACCTCGGCGTCCCCGACGCGTACGTCCTCGGCGTCCCGCCACTGGTGCTCGTCTTCGCCGCCGTGACCGTCGCCGGCTGGCTGGTCCTCAACCGCACCACCTTCGGCCGCCGCACCGTGGCCGTCGGCGGCAACGCGGAGGCCGCCCGGCTCGCCGGCATCGACGTACGCCGCCAGCGCCTCTACCTCTACCTGCTCTCCGGCCTGTGCTGCGGGATCGCCGCCTTCCTGCTGATCGTGCTGTCCGGCTCGGGACAGAACACCAACGGCAACCTGTACGAGCTCGACGCCATCGCCGCCGCCATCATCGGCGGGACGCTGCTCAGCGGCGGCCGCGGCACCATCGTCGGCTCGGTCCTCGGCGTCCTCGTCTTCACCACCATCACCGACATCTTCGCCCTCAACAACCTGCAGAGCGACGTCCAGCAGATCGCCAAGGGCGCGATCATCGTCGCCGCCGTCCTGGTCCAGCGCCGCACCGCCCGCGACGCCGACGGCTGACCTCGCTGTCGCCGACGCCTGACCTCCTTGTCACCGACGCCTGACGTCCCTGTCGCCGGCGCCTGACCTTCCCGCCGGCGACCGCGTCCGCCGGCCCCGCACCCGCCCGCCCCACCCGCCCACGCCCGAAGGGTCGATCCGCCATGCCCGAGAACATCGTCGCGACCAGCCGCAGATCCCTCCTCCTCGGCGGCGCCGCCGTCTCCGCCGGCGCCCTGCTCACCGCCTGCACCAGCAACGAGCCGAAGAACGCGGGCGGCACCGGCCCGGCCGCGAGCAACGCGCCCGCCGCCGACGACAGGCCCGGCACCCCGGTCACCATCGGCTTCGCCGGGCCCCAGGCCGACCACGGCTGGCTCAACGCCATCAACCAGAACGCCAAGGACCGCGCCAAGAAGTACGCCGACGTCACCCTGGAGATCACCGAGGGCTCCAACGACACCGCCACCCAGATCGGCCAGATCCAGACCCTCATCAACAAGAAGGTCGACGTCCTCGTCATCCTGCCGGCCGACGGCAAGGCCCTCACCCAGGTCGGCCTCCAGGCCATGAAGGCCGGAATCCCCGTCATCAACCTCGACCGGATCTTCGCCTCGCCGCAGGCCTACCGCTGCTGGATCGGCGGCGACAACTACGGCATGGGACTCAACGCCGGCCGCTACATCGGCGAGAAGCTCAAGGACAAGCCCGGCGCCAAGGTGATCGAACTCGCCGGCATGGACAGCCTGGAGCTCACCAAGCAGCGCACGCAGGGCTTCGACGACGCGCTCAGGAACTACCCCAACATCACCAAGGTGGCCCGTCAGGCCGCCGACTTCACCGTCGAGTCCGGCCAGGCCAAGATGGCCCAGCTCCTGCAGGCCCAGCCGCGGTTCGACGCGCTGTGGAACCACGACGACGACCAGGGCGTGGGCGCCCTGCGGGCCATCGCGCAGGCCGGCCGCAAGGACTTCCTCATGGTCGGCGGCGCCGGCGCGAAGTCCGCGATGGACGCCATCAAGGCCGACAACAGCGTCCTCAAGGCGACCGTGCTCTACCCGCCGACCATGGCCGCGTCCGCGATCGACCTGGCCCGCGCCCTCGGCCAGAAGAAGGGCGTCGGCGGCATGTCCGAGCTGGAGATCCCCGCGTCCGTCACCCTCTACTCGGCCGTCGTCACCAAGGACAACGTCGACGAGTACCTGCCCACCGGCTTCAACTGACCAGCGTCGCCGGCAGCCGCACCACCCAACGGGAGGAACACCAATGGAAGAGACGCTTGGCGTCGGCATGGTCGGCTACGCCTTCATGGGCGCGGCCCACTCGCAGGGCTGGCGCACCGCGGGGCGCGTCTTCGACCTGCCGCTGCGGCCGGTCCTCGCCGCGATAGCCGGCCGGGACGGCGCCGCCGTCCGCGCCGCGGCCGACCGGCACGGCTGGGCGGCCGCGGAGACCGACTGGCGGGCCCTGATCGCCCGTGACGACGTCGACCTCGTCGACGTGTGCACGCCCGGCGACAGCCACGCCGAGATCGCGGTCGCCGCCCTGGAGGCCGGCAAGCACGTGCTGTGCGAGAAGCCGCTCGCCAACTCGGTCGCCGAGGCGGAGCTGATGGCCGCCGCCGCCGAGGCCGCCGCGGCCCGCGGCCAGGTCGCCATGGTCGGCTTCAACTACCGCCGCGTGCCCGCTCTTTCGTACGCCAGGACACTGGTCGCGGACGGCCGGCTCGGCGAGCTGCGGCACGTGCGGGTCACGTACCTCCAGGACTGGCTGGTCGATCCGGACTTCCCGCTCACCTGGCGCCTGGAGCGCGAGCACGCCGGCTCGGGGGCGCTCGGTGACCTCGGCGCGCACGCCGTGGACCTCGCCCAGTACCTGGCGGGGGAGCACCTGGTGGGCGTGTCGGCGCTCACCGAGACCTTCGTACGGGAGCGGCCGCTGCTCACCGGGGCCGCGGCCGGGCTCTCGGCGGGGCCGGGCTCGGACGCGTACGGAACCGTCACGGTCGACGACGCGGCCCTGTTCACCGGGCGGCTCGCCTCGGGGGCGCTGGCCTCCTTCGAGGCGACGCGGATGGCCGCCGGACGCAAGAACGCCCTGCGTCTGGAGATCAACGGGGAGAAGGGCTCGCTCGCCTTCGACCTGGAACGGCTCAACGAACTGTCCTTCCACGACCACACCGAGCCGGCCGCCTCGGCCGGCTTCCGCCGCATCCTCGTGACCGAGCCGGCCCACCCGTACCTGGAGGGCTGGTGGCCGCCCGGGCACGCGCTCGGTTACGAGCACACCTTCGTCCACCAGGCCCGGGACCTGGTCCTGGCCATCGCGTCCGGGACCGCCCCGGCGCCGTCCTTCGCGGACGGGCTCCAGGTCCAGCGCGTGCTGGCCGCGGTGGAGGAGAGCGCGGAGAAGAACGCCGTGTACACCCCCGTAGCCCGCGACGCCGTGTCCACCCCCGTACCCCGACAGGAGGCGTGACGTGCCCCGTCCCTTCACCCTGTTCACCGGCCAGTGGGCCGACCTGCCGCTGGAGGAGGTCTGCCGGCTGGCCCGCGACTTCGGCTACGACGGCCTCGAACTCGCCTGCTGGGGCGATCACTTCGAGGTCGACAAGGCCCTCGCCGACCCCGCGTACGTCAAGGGCAGACGTGAACTCCTCGACCGGTACGGACTGAAGTGCTGGGCGATCTCCAACCACCTGGTGGGGCAGGCCGTCTGCGACGATCCCATCGACGAACGGCACCGCGCGATCGTGCCGGCCCGGATCTGGGGCGACGGCGACGCCGAGGGCGTACGGAGGCGGGCGGCCCGTGAGCTGGCCGACACAGCGCGGGCGGCGGCGGCCCTCGGCGTCGACACCGTGGTCGGCTTCACCGGCTCGTCGATCTGGCACCTGGTGGCGATGTTCCCGCCGGTGCCGGAGCGGATGGTCGAGCGGGGCTTCGAGGACTTCGCGGAGCGCTGGAACCCGGTCCTCGACGTCTTCGACGCCGAGGGAGTGCGCTTCGCGCACGAGGTGCACCCCAGCGAGATCGCCTACGACTACTGGACCACGCAGCGGGCCCTGGAGGCGGTCGGCAACCGGCCGGCCTTCGGGCTCAACTTCGACCCCAGCCACTTCGTGTGGCAGGACCTGGACCCGGTGGGCTTCCTGTGGGACTTCCGGGACCGGATCTACCACGTGGACTGCAAGGAGGCCCGCAAGCGGCTGGACGGCCGCAACGGGCGGCTCGGCTCGCACCTGCCCTGGGGCGACCCGCGGCGCGGCTGGGACTTCGTCTCCGCCGGGCACGGCGACGTGCCGTGGGAGGACGTGTTCCGGATGCTGCGCTCCATCGGGTACGGCGGGCCGGTGTCGGTGGAGTGGGAGGACGCCGGCATGGACCGGCTGACCGGCGCTCCCGAGGCGCTCGCCCACCTCAGGCGGTTCGACTTCGACCCGCCGGCGGCCTCGTTCGACTCGGCCTTCGGCGGCGGCGACTGACGTCGTCCCGGGTTGCCTCCTGACGGGTTGCCTCCTGACGGGGTGCCTCCTGACGGGGTGCCTCCTGACGGGGTGACAGGCGGGCGGCTGCCCGTCTTCTCCCGCCACCGCGAGGGGCTTTGTCCTCTCGCGGTGGAAAGTTCGACGGATCCGTGCGCAAGGGGTTCACGACAGGGACGAACCTCGCTACGGTCCTGATGTGTACATGACGTAAGTGGACGAACCGACCAGCGTGACGGCGCACGCCGGTCCCCGGACATCCGCACACCCGGCCCGACTCCGGAGGACATCCGTGCACAGACAACGACTCCGAGCCAGTCTCCGAGGCAGTCTCCGAGCCAGACTCCGAGCCACTCCCCGACCCAGGAAGTCACTCGCCCTGCTCACGGTCGGACTGCTCGCCCTCGGCGCGCCCCAGGCGCTCGCCGCGGACCCCGACACCACCGCGCCCGCGGCCGCCGCCGCCGAGGAGTTCCAGCAGGTCACCCTCGCCAAGGGCGCAGCCGAGGTCGGCGAACCCATGTCCCTCGCCGTGCTGCCCGACCGCAGCGTCCTCCACACCTCGCGCAACGGCGAACTGCGCCGCACCGACGCCGCCGGCAACACCACCGTCGTCGGCAAGGTCCCCGTCTACACCCACGACGAAGAAGGCCTCCAAGGCATCGGCCTCGACCCGGACTTCGCCCGCAACCGCGCCGTCTACCTCTACTACGCGCCGCCGCTCGGCACCCCGGCCGGCGACGCGCCCAACGAGGGCACCGCCGCCGACTTCGCCCCGTTCGACGGCGTCAACCGGCTCTCCCGCTTCACCCTCAACGCCGACTTCACGCTCGACAACGCCAGCGAGAAGAAGGTCATCGACATCCCGGCGACCCGCGGCATCTGCTGCCACGTCGGCGGCGACATCGACTTCGACGCGCAGGGCAACCTCTACCTGTCGACCGGCGACGACTCCAACCCCTTCGCCTCCGACGGCTTCACGCCCATCGACGAACGCCCCGGCCGCAACCCGGCCTACGACGCCCGCCGCACCTCCGGCAACACCAACGACCTGCGCGGCAAGCTCCTCCGCATCAAGGTCGCCGAGAACGGCTCGTACACCATCCCCGAAGGCAACCTCTTCGCTCCGGGCACCGACCGGACGCGGCCCGAGATCTACGCCATGGGCTTCCGCAACCCCTTCCGCTTCAGCGTCGACAAGGCCACCGGCATCGTCTACGTCGGCGACTACGGCCCCGACGCCGGCGCCGCCGACCCGCTGCGCGGCCCCGCCGGACAGGTCGAGTTCGCCCGCGTCACCAAGCCCGGCAACTACGGCTGGCCCTTCTGCACCGGAGCCAACGACCCGTACGTCGACTACGACTTCGCGACCAAGGTCTCCGGCGCCGCCTTCGACTGCGCCGCCCCGAAGAACGACTCCCCGCACAACACCGGACTCGTCGACCTGCCGCCCGCCGAACCCGCCTGGATCCCCTACAACGGCGGCTCCGTACCCGAGTTCGGCAACGGCTCCGAGTCCCCGATGGGCGGCCCCGTCTACCGCTACGACCCGGCCAGCACCTCACCGGTGAAGTTCCCCGAGTCGTACGACGGCGACTTCTTCGCCGGCGAGTTCGGCCGGCGCTGGATCAAGCGCATCGACCAGGACACCGACGGCACCGTCCGCTCCATCAACCCGGTCCCGTGGACCGGCACCCAGGTGATGGACATGGCCTTCGGCCCCGACGGCGCCCTCTACGTCCTCGACTACGGCACCGCCTGGTTCGGCGGCGACGACAACTCCGGCCTCTACCGCATCGAGAACGCCACCGGCGGCCGCTCGCCGTCCGCCGAAGCGAGCGCCAGCAGGACCTCCGGCACCGCACCCCTCAAGGTCGCGTTCTCCTCCGCCGGAACCACCGACCCCGAAGGCGAAGCCCTCACCTACGGCTGGGACTTCGGCGACGGCGCCACCTCGACCGCCGCCAACCCCACCCACACCTACCGCACGAACGGCACCTACACCGCCACCGTCACCGCCAAGGACCCGACAGGGCGCACCGGTTCCGCCTCCGTCCGGGTCGTCGTCGGCAACACCGAACCCAAGGTCGACCTCCAACTCCCCTCCGACGGAGCACTCTTCACCTTCGGCGACGAGATCCCGTTCAAGGTGACCGTCACCGACCCGGAGGACGGCGCCACCGCGCCGATCGACTGCGCCAAGGTCAAGGTCACCTACGTCCTCGGCCACGACAGCCACGGCCACCCCGTCACCTCCGCCAACGGCTGCACCGGCACCATCAAGACCGACGCCGACGGAGGCCACGACGACGACGCGAACATCTTCGCCGTCTTCAGCGCCGAGTACACCGACAACGGTGGCGGCGGCCAGGCCCCGCTCACCGGCCGTGACCAGGCCAAGCTCCAGCCCCGGCACCGCCAGGCCGAGCACTTCGACCGGCAGTCCGGCGTCTCCGTGATCGACAAGGCCCCCGCCAACGGCGGCCGCACCGTCGGCGACGTCCACGACGGCGACTGGATCTCCTTCACCCCGTACAACCTCACCGGCTCCACCAAGCTCACCGCCCGCGTCTCCTCCGGCGGAACCGGAGGCTTCCTCGAGGTCCGCACCGGATCGCCCACCGGCACCCTGCTCGGCTCCACACCCGTCCCCGTCACCGGCGGCTGGGAGACCTTCCAGGACATCGACGTGCCGCTGCGCAACGTCCCGCGCCGCACCACCGAACTCTTCCTCGTCTTCAAGGGTGGCACCGGAGCCCTCTACGACGTCGACGACTTCACGATCACCGACCGGCCCGTCGACCGCACCGCGAAGCGCGTCCTCGTCTTCTCGAAAACCGCGGGATTCCGCCACGACTCCATCCCGGCCGGCCTCACCGCCCTCAGGGAACTCGGCGCCGACAGCGGCATCACCGTGGACACCACCGAGGAACCCCGCCAGTTCACCACCGCCAATCTCGCCCGCTACGACGCCGTCGTCTTCCTCTCCACCACCGGCGACGTCCTGAACACCGAGCAGCAGACCGCCTTCGAGAACTACGTTTCCGCCGGCGGCGGCTACATGGGCGTCCACGCCGCGGCCGACACCGAGTACGACTGGGGCTTCTACGGCGGACTCGTCGGCGCCTACTTCCAGTCCCACCCGCAGATCCAGCCCGCGACCGTCCGCGTCGAGGACCACGCGCACCCCGCCACCGCCCACCTCGGCGGCACCTGGCAGCGCACCGACGAGTGGTACAACTACCGCACCAACCCGCGCGGCCAGGCCCGGATCCTCGCCACCCTCGACGAGACGAGCTACGAGGGCGGCACCATGAAGGGCGACCACCCCATCGCCTGGTGCCAGAGCTACGGCGGCGGCCGGTCCTTCTACACCGGCGGCGGCCACACCAAGGAGTCCTACGCCGAACCCGCCTTCCGGCAGCACCTGCTCGGCGGACTGCGCTACGCCACCGGACAGGTCACGGCCGACTGCCGGCCGCAGACCGGCTACCGCTCCCTCTTCAACGGGGAGACGAAGGACGGCTGGAAGCAGGCCGGGCCCGGCGGCTTCGACGTCGCCGACGGCGAGCTCAGGTCGGTGGGCGGCATGGGACTGCTCTGGTACCAGGCCAAGGAGTTCCGCGCGTACTCCCTCACCCTGGACTGGAAGCTCGACGGCGACGACAACTCCGGGATCTTCGTCGGCTTCCCCGCCTCCGACGACCCGTGGTCCGCGGTGAACAAGGGCTACGAGATCCAGATCGACGCCACCGACGCCGCCGACCGCACCACCGGCGCCGTCTACGGCTTCAAGTCCGCCGACCTCACGGCCCGCGACCAGGCACTGCGGCCCCCGGGCCAGTGGAACAGCTACGAGATCCGCGTCCAGGGCGAACGCCTCCAGGTCTTCCTCAACGGCGTGAAGATCAACGACTTCACCAACACCGACCCCGCCCGCAGCCTGGCCGACGGCCACATCGGCATCCAGAACCACGGAGCCGACGACCAGGTCTCCTTCCGCAACATCCGGATCAAGGAGCTCGCCTCCTAGCGGCTCCCCACCGGCCGACGGCGGGCGGGGAGGCGCCGTACCCCTCGCCCGCCGTCACTCCACTCGTACGCACGTGACTCCAGAGGCTTCCGAGGCGCCCGGAACCTCCGGAGCATCCGTAACTCCCGTAACTCCCGCAACTCCCGCAACTCCCGCAACTCCCGCAACTTCCGCAAGGAGGGCAGTCGTGACCAGCGATGCGCGCACCGGTGTCTGGCTCGTCGGAGCGAGGGGCTCCGTCGCCACCACGGCCGTGGCCGGCTGTGCCGCCGTCACCGCGGGCCTCCACCCGCCGACCGGCATGGTGACCGAGACCGCCCCCTTCGCCGCGGCGGCGCTGCCGCCCCTCACCTCCCTCGTCTTCGGCGGACACGACACGGCCGACTGCCCGCTGCCCAAACGCGCCGAAGCACTGACCGCCGCCGGGGTGCTCCCGCCCGGCCTGGCCGCCGCCGTCACCGCGGAACTCGAGGCCGCCGACGCCCGCATCCGCCCCGGCGGACCGCTGCCCGGCGACACCCGCACCGAGGACGAACTCGTCGCAGCCCTCGCCGCCGACCTGACGGACTTCCGCGTTGGACTGGACCTGGAGCGGGTCGTGGTGGTGAATGTGGCTTCCACGGAGCCGGCGTCGGGGGGCGTCGGGCTCCCACCCAGCTCGCTGTACGCCGCGGCGGCGCTGCGCACCGGCTGCCCGTACGTCAACTTCACACCGTCCACCGGCCTGCGCCATCCCCGCCTGGCACCCGCGCTCCAGGCGAGCGGCCTGCCGTACGCGGGCCGCGACGGCAAGACCGGCCAGACCCTGCTCCGGTCGGTGCTCGCCCCCATGTTCCGCGAGCGCGCCCTCACCGTACGCGCCTGGTCCGGCAGCAACCTCCTCGGCGGCGGCGACGGCGCGGCCCTCGCCGACCCGGCGGCCGCCGCGGCCAAGAACGCCGGCAAGGAACGCGTCCTCGACGACATCCTCGGCCCCGACGTCGAGGGACAGGTCCACATCGACGACGTCCCCGCCCTGGGGGAGTGGAAGACCGCCTGGGACCACGTCGCCTTCGACGGCTTCCTCGGCTCCCGCATGATCCTCCAGACCATCTGGCAGGGCTGCGACTCCGCACTGGCCGCACCCCTCGTCCTCGACCTCGCCCGCCTCACGGCCAAGGCCCACGCCCGCGGCCTGACCGGCCCCCTGGAGGACCTCGCCTTCTACTTCAAGGACCCGGACGGCACCCCGCCGGCGAGCCTCGCGGAGCAGTACACCCGGCTGGTGGCGTTCGCGATGCGACTGGGGGAGGACGAGCGGTGAGGAGGGCCGGGACGTTCGGGAGCGCGGTGGGCGGGAGCGGGTCGGCCGGGCACGGGTCGGTCGGGCAGGGGCCGATCGGGATTGAGTCGGTCGGGCAGGCGTCGGTCGGGAGCGGGTCGGCCGGGTACGGGTCGGTCGGGAGCGGGTCGGCCGGGTACGGGTCGGTCGGGTACGGGTCGGCCGGGTACGGGTCGGTCGGGAGCGGGTCGGTCGGGTACGGGTCGGTCGGGTACGCGTCGGTCGGGAGCGGGTCAGGCGGGCACGGGGCGGAGGACCACGCCGGTGCCGCAGCGCGAGGGTGCCGGCCGCGGCGGGGCAGCCGGATCGGTGCCTGGGCCGAGCTGCTGCGGGTGTCGGCGCTGGCGACCGTGCCGGGCGACGCGCTCGCCGGAGCCGCCGCGCTCGGCACGCGCCCCAACCGCGGGACGCTGCTCGCCCTCGGCTCCTCCCTCTGCCTGTACGAGGCGGGCATGGCCCTCAACGACTGGGCCGACCGGGCCGAGGACGCCCTCGACCGCCCCCACCGCCCGCTGCCCTCCGGCCGGATCCGCCCCGGCGCCGCACTCGCCGCCTCCGCCGCCCTGACCGCCGCCGGTCTCGCCCTCGCCGCCCGCGCCGGCCGCGCCCCCCTGGCCGTGGCCGGTGCGCTCGCGGCGACCGTCTGGTCGTACGACCTCCACCTCAAGCACACCCGCCTCGGCCCCGCCGCGATGGCCACCGCCCGCACCCTGGACCTGCTCCTGGGAGCCACGGCCACCTCGGCGCGGCACACCGGGCCCGCCACCCATGGCGGCCACCTCCCGGCGCGCCTCCCGCAGACCGCCCAAGGCCTCGCGGCATGGCGGCGGACCGCGGCGTCCGCCGGACTCATCGGTGCGCACACCTACGCCGTCACCGTGGTCTCCCGCCACGAGACCCAGGGCGGCACGACCACCGCGCCGCTCGTGGCGCTCGCGGTCACCGCCGGGGTCGCGACGGCGGCGGGCAGAGGCGGTGGGGCACCGCTCGCCACGGTGCTGGCGGCCGACTACGCCCGGACACCCGCCACGCCCCTGCTGCACGCCGCGCTCAACCCCTCGCCGCCCCTCACCCAACGCGCCGTCGGCGGAGGCATCCGCGCCCTCGTCCCCCTCCAGGCCACCCTCGCGGCCCGCTCCGGCGCCCCCGCCACCGCACTCGCCGTCCTCACCCTCGCCCCACTCGCCCGAGCCCTCGCCCGGAAGGTGAGCCCCACATGACCCCCGGCCCCGGCGGCAGCCGGCCCCGTCTCGGTTACGGGACCAACGGCCTTGCCGACCTCCGGCTCGACGACGCCCTCGGTCTGCTCGCCGACCTCGGATACGACGGCGTCGGGCTGACCCTCGACCACATGCACCTCGACCCGCTCGCCCCCGACCTGCCCGCCCGCACCGCCCGCCTCGCCCGCAGACTGGACGCGCTCGGGTTGACCGTGACCGTCGAGACCGGCGCCCGATACGTCCTCGACCCGCGCCGCAAACACGGACCCTCCCTCCTCGACCCCGACCCCGACGCACGCGCCACCCGCGCCGGACTGCTGCGCACCGCCCTCCGTATCGCCGAGGAACTCGGTGCCCACGCCGTCCACTGCTTCAGCGGCGCCCCGCCCGCCGGCACGCCCGCCCCCGTCGCCTGGCAGCGCCTCGCCGCCGGACTCGCCCCGCTCCTCGACACGGCCGCCACCGCCCGCGTACCGCTCGCCGTCGAACCCGAACCCGGCCACCTCCTCGCCACCCTCGACGACTTCCACCACCTCCGCACCCTCCTCGGCGCACCCGACCCCGCCGTCCTCGGCCTCACCCTGGACCTCGGCCACTGCCACTGCCTCGAACCCCTGACACCCGCCGACTGCCTGCGCGCCGCGGCACCCTGGATCCACCACGTCCAGATCGAGGACATGCGCCGCGGCGTCCACGAACACCTCCCGTTCGGCGACGGCGAGATCGACTTCCCTCCGCTGCTCGCCGCCCTCACCGAACTCACCGCCGCCGGATACCCGGGCCTCACCGTCGTCGAGCTGCCCCGCCACTCCCACGCGGGCCCCGAACTCGCCCGCAGCTCCCTCTCCTTCCTGCGTTCCCGGGAGGTCGCCCCGTGCTGACCGAAGCCGCCCGCGCCTGGCTCGACAACGCCCTCGCAGAGGCCACCGCCCGACTCCCCGCCTGGGAGTCGCGCTTCACCGCCGCAGGCCGCCACTGCGGCCAGGACCACGCCGACACCGCCCGGCTACGGCTCCTCGCCGCCGCCCGCGCCGACCCTGCCACCCTCAACCGGCTCTACCGGCACGGCAGTTCCGCCGAACGACGGGCCGTCCTCCTCGCCCTCCCGTCCCTCGTCACCGGACCCGACGCCCTCCCGCTCGTCGAGGACGCCCTCCGCACCCACGACACCACCCTGCTCGCCGCCGCCCTCGGCCCCTACGCCGCCACCCACCTCCCCGCCCACCTCTGGCGGCACGCCGTCCTCAAATGCCTCTTCACCGCCGTCCCCGTCGACGCCGTCGCCGCACTCGACCGGCGCGCCTCGGGCGACCCCGAACTCGCCCGGATGCTCCGCGACTACGCCGCCGAACGCACCGCCGCAGGCCGGCCCGTCCCCGCCGACCTCCACCGGGTCCTCGCCCTCGCCCTGGGGCCCGCGCGGCCCTGGCCCGCCGGACAGTCCCCGACCGAGCAGGAGTCCTGATGCGCATCCTCGACCCGCACATCCACATGACCTCCCGCACCACGGACGACTACCGCGCCATGTACGCGGCCGGAATCCGCGCCGTCGTCGAACCCTCCTTCTGGCTCGGACAGCCCCGTACCTCGCCCGCCTCCTTCCTCGACTACTTCGACTCCCTCCTCGGCTGGGAGCCCTACCGCGCCGCCCAGTACGGCATCGCCCACCACTGCGCCCTCGCACTCAACCCCAAGGAGGCCAACGACCCCCGCTGCCTCCCCGTCCTCGACGCACTGCCCCGCTACCTCGACAAGGACCACGTCGTCGCCGTCGGAGAGATCGGCTACGACTCCATGACCCCGGCCGAGGACCACGCCCTCGCCGCCCAGCTCCAGCTCGCCGCCGACCAGGGACTGCCCGCCCTGGTCCACACCCCGCACCGCGACAAGCTCGCCGGCCTGCGCCGCACCCTCGACGTCGTCAAGGAGTCCGCCCTCGACCCCGGCCGGGTCCTCCTCGACCACCTCAACGAGACCACCGTCAAGGAGGCCGCAGACAGCGGAGCCTGGCTCGGCTTCTCCGTGTACCCCGACACCAAGATGGACGAGACCCGCATGGTCGCCCTCCTCAGAACCCACGGACTGGAACGGGTCCTCGTCAACTCCGCCGCCGACTGGGGCCACAGCGACCCGCTCAAGACCCGCAAGGTCGCCGACGCCATGCTCGCCGCCGGATTCACCGACGACGACGTCGACCGCGTCCTGTGGCGCAACCCCCTCGCCTTCTACGGCCTCAGCGGCCGCTTCGACCCCGAACTGCCCGCCACGGCCGGAGCCGACCGGGCGGGAGCCCGGGCGGGAGCCGACCCGTACGGAGCCCTCTACGAGGGCAACTCCGTCAGCCGCGGCGGAGAATGACAGGAGGCCGGGCATGCGCTTCCGCCACCCCGACGGTTCCACCGTGCACCTCGCCTACTGCACCAACGTCCACCCCGCCGAAACCCTCGACGGCGTCCTCGCCCAGCTCCGTGACCACTGCGAACCCGTCCGCCGCCGGCTCGGCCGCGACCGGCTCGGCATCGGCCTCTGGCTCGCCCGCGACGCCGCCCGCTCCCTCGTCGCCGACCCGGCCGCCCTGCGCGCCCTGCGCGCCGAACTCGACCGCCGCGGCCTCGAGGTCGTCACCCTCAACGGCTTCCCTTACGAGGGCTTCGGCGCCGACGAGGTCAAGTACCGCGTCTACCAGCCGGACTGGACCCGCCCCGAACGCCTCGCCCACACCACCGACCTCGCCCGGCTGCTGACCTCCCTCCTCCCCGACGACATCACCGAAGGCAGCGTCTCCACCCTGCCGATCGCCTGGCGCACCCCCTACGACCCGCGCGCCGCCGACACCGCCCGCAGCGCGCTCACCAGCCTCGCCGAACGCCTCGACGCCCTCGAAGAGCTCACCGGCCGCTCCGTCCGCGTCGGCCTCGAACCCGAACCCGGCTGCACCGTCGAAACCGTCGCCGACGCCATCGCTCCGCTCGCCGCCGTCGCCAGCCCCCGCATCGGCGTCTGCCTGGACACCTGCCACCTCGCCACCTCCTTCGAAGACCCGCACACCGCCCTCGCGGCCCTCGGCACCGCCGGCATCCCCATCCCCAAGGCCCAGCTCTCCGCCGCCCTGCACGCCGAACACCCGCACCTCCCCGAGGTCCGCGAAGCGCTCGCCGCCTTCGCCGAACCCCGCTTCCTGCACCAGACCCGCACCCTCACCGCCGCCGGCCTGCGCGGCACCGACGACCTCCCCGAGGCCCTGACCGGCGACGCCCTGCCCGACTCCACACCCTGGCGCGCCCACTTCCACGTCCCGCTGCACGCCCCGCCCGAGCCCCCGCTCACCTCCACGCTCCCCGTCCTCCGGGAAAGCCTCGCCCTCCTGGTCGGCGGCCCCCACCCGCGCACCCGCCATCTGGAGGTCGAGACCTACACCTGGCAGGCCCTCCCGCCCGAACGCCGACCACGCACCCGCGCCCGGCTCGCCGACGGCATCGCCGCCGAACTCACCCTGGCCCGCGACCTGCTGACCGACCTCGGCCTCAAGGAACTCCCATGACCCCGCCCCCCTCCCCGCCCCCGCCCCCCTCCCCGCCTCCCGGCCCGCCCCCGTCCCCGTCCCCGCCTTCGACCCTCGCCCCTGCGTCAGCCCCGCCCCCGCCCCCCTCCCCGCCCTCAGCCCCAGTCCCCACCCCGCTCCTCGTCCTCGACGTCGTCGGGCTCACCCCGCGCCTGCTGCCCCACATGCCCCACCTGCGGGCCCTCGCCCGGGACGGCTCGCAGGCCGCGCTCTCGACCGTCCTGCCCGCCGTGACCTGCACCGCCCAGTCCACCTTCCTGACCGGCACCCTCCCCTCCGAGCACGGGATCGTCGGCAACGGCTGGTACTTCCGTGAGCTCGGCGACGTCCTGCTGTGGCGCCAGCACAACGGACTCGTGCACGGCGACCGGCTCTGGGACGCCGCCCGCCGCGCCCACCCGGGCTACACCGTCGCCAACATCTGCTGGTGGTACGCCATGGGAGCCGACACCGACATCACCGTCACACCCCGTCCCGTCTACTACGCCGACGGCCGCAAGGAACCCGACTGCTACACCCGGCCGCCCGCCCTCCACGACGAACTCACCGAAAAGCTCGGCACCTTCCCTCTCTTCCGCTTCTGGGGACCCGGCGCCGACCTCGTCTCCAGCCGCTGGATCATCGACGCCACCCGGCACGTCCTGCGCACCCGCCGTCCCGACCTCGCCCTCGCCTACGTCCCCCATCTCGACTACGACCTCCAGCGCCACGGCCCCGACGACCCGCGCTCCCACCGCGCCGCCGCCGAACTCGACGCCGCGCTCGCCCCGCTGCTCGCCGACGCCCGCGCCGAGGGCCGTACCGTCGTCGCCCTGTCCGAGTACGGCATCACCCGCGCCGACCGCCCCGTCGACATCAACCGCGCCCTGCGCCGCGCCGGACTCCTGGAGGTCCACACCCAGGACGGCATGGAGTACCTCGACCCCATGGCCTCGCGCGCCTTCGCCGTCGCCGACCACCAGATCGCCCACGTGTACGTCCGGCGGCCCGCCGACCTCGAAGCCACCCGGGCGGCCCTCGAAGGGCTCCCCGGCCTCGACCGGCTCCTTGACGACGCCGGCAAGAAGGAGCACGGACTCGACCACCCGCGCTCCGGCGAACTCGTCGCCCTCGCCGAGCCCGACGCCTGGTTCACGTACTACTACTGGCTCGACGACGCACGCGCCCCCGACTTCGCGCAGCTCGTCGAGATCCACCGCAAGCCCGGCTACGACCCCGCCGAACTCCTCATGGACCCGCTCGACCCGTACGTACGGCTCAAGGCTGCCGGGGCGGTCGCCCGCAAGAAACTCGGCATGCGCTACCGCATGGCGGTCGTGCCGCTCGATCCCTCACCTATTCGCGGCAGCCACGGCCGCCTCCCCGCGAGCGAGGACGAAGGTCCGCTCATCCTGTGCTCCACCCCCCGCACCCTGCCCGGCCGCGTCGCGGCCACCGATGTGAAAGCCCTGCTGCTCCAGCTGGCCGGTCTCTCCCCGACTGCCTCCAGTGAAGCAGACGAATCCGACGACGAAGGAGTTATCCACAGATGAGCCGCAACCCCCGAATCGCTTCCCGAATCACCTCGCGAATCACCTCCCCGCTCACCTCCCGCCGGGGCTCCGCCGACCCGGAGCTGACCCACCGCCTCAGCAGACGGAACATGCTCGGCGTCGCCGCCGGCGCGACCGCCGCCGCCCTCCTCGGCGCGACCGCCGCCCCCGCCCAGGCCGACGGCACCGACAACGCCGCCGACCCCGCCGCCCAGGGCCGGGGCCACGGCCGTCCCGTGCTGCCTCCCGGCCGTCTCGGCATCCAGCTCTACTCCCTGCGCGACAAGGTCGCGACCCTCGGCTTCGCCACCGTCTTCGCCGAGCTGGAGAAGTACGGCTACGACGAGGTCGAGTTCGCGGGATACACCCAGGGCTCCGCCGGCCCGATCAGCCTCGCCGAACTCAAGGCCCTCACCGCCGACCACGGACTGCGCGGCATCGGCAGCCACGTCGGCTACTACTCCTCCGACCCCGCCGCGTACACCTTCGCCCAGAACCTCGACCGGGTCCTCGACGACGCCGCCGCCCTCGGCCTGCCGCACATCGGCACCGCCTCGGGCCCCTGGCGCTACGGCTCCACCGTCGACGGCTGGAAGCGCTGCGCCGAGGAGTTCAACCGTTTCGGCGCCGCCGCCAAGGCGCGCGGCATGAAGTTCTACCAGCACAACCACTCCGAGGAGTTCTCCTTCGCGAGCGACCGTCCCGACGTGCGCCTCTACGACGTCCTGCTCGCCGAGACCGACCCCGACCTGGTCCATCTGGAGATGGACGTCTTCTGGGCCTACGTCGGCCAGTACCGCTACTCCCGCCGCCCCGACGGCACCCCCGCCCCCTTCGACCCGCTCGACTACGTCCTCGCCCAGCCCCACCGCTACCCGCTGTTCCACGTCAAGGACGGTGAGCGCGACGACACCGCCGCCCCCTACGGCTACCGCATGACGGACGTCGGCGACGGCGACATCGACTACCGGCGCTTCATCTCCGAGGTCACCCGCGGCCACCAGGGCCGCCCCGGCCACCACTGGCAGGCCGAGCGCGACAACCCCGTCGACTCGCTCTCCTTCGCCCGCCGCTCCAGCGCCCACCTCCACTCGCTGCGGGAGAAGGGCTGACCCCGGCCCTCCACTCGCCGAGAGGGAAGCGCTGACCGGTTAGCCGATGCCCTGGCGGTCCGCCTCCAGGGCGAAGGCCCGGTCCGCGGCCGCCGGCACCGCGCGCTCCACCAGCTCGACCAGGAGCGCGCGGTGTCGCAGCAGCGGCTCACGGCGCTCGTCGGGCACCATCGACAGGAGGTCGTCGAGTCCCGCCAGCATCCGCCGCGACACCTGCGGACTCGTCCCGGCGGCGCCCCTGATCTCGGCGAAGCCCAGATCGACCAGATCCGTCCACTCCGGCACGTCCTGCACCAGCCGCACCGGCCCGCGGCCGTCGCGCCCCTCGCGGTACTCCACGGCGCCCAGCGGCCGGTGGGCGAGCGCCGCCAGGAACTGCACGATCCGGTCCAGGCACTGCACGGCGGTCGTCGGGTCGTTGACGGCCGGTGACAGTGCCCGCAGCCCGATGTCCGAGAGCTGCCGCAGTCCGAAGCCGAGGTCCTGGTGGAAGGTCCGCTCGATCCCCACCGACACGGAGATCCCGAGCCCCTTCGGCACCGCCCCGCCGTGCACCGCGAGGACCGGGGTTCCGGGGACCACGAAGTCCCCGGTCCGCGGCAGCAGCCGCAGCACGAGACCGTGCCGCCGCGCGACCCGCACGAACCGCACCACGTTCACGTCCCGCAGCACCCCGGCCCGGCCCCGGTGGACCACGTGCCCGGTCACCGGCCCGAGGTCGCCGCCCCCGCCCTCGTACCAGGGCATCTTCGCCAGCACCCGGAACGACTCCTGGGTGATCCGGTCCACCACGTGTCCCACCCGCATCAGGCGCAGCGTCGAGTTCACGTACGCCACGAAGAGCAGCAGGCTGAGCCCGACGAGCGCCAGCGTCACGATCGACTGCACCAGCGGCACGCTCGTCACGTATCGCGGGTCGGTCTCGCTCTCGTACGAGGTGAGCACGAGCAGCGACAGCACGAACGTGGCGAGGAAGACCGAGAAGGTCGCCTTGGTGATCCGGCTGCGGATGAAGATCCGCACCACCCGGGGGCTGAACTGTCCGCTCGCCATCTGCACCGCGACCAGCGAGATGGAGAAGACGACACCGATGAAGGTCATCATCGCCGAGCTGACGGTGGTCACCACGGTCTTCGCGTCCTCGGCGATCCCGACGAGGTCGCCCAGCGCCTCGTACTCGCCCTCCTCCCGGAGCGCGTCGACGATCGCCCGGTCGGTCCCGTCGCAGAGCCACCACACCAGGACGACCAGGGCCATGGTGGCGACGGGGGCGAACCAGAAGGTGTCCCGGAGGTGCTCCCGCAGCGGGGAGAGCATCCGCGGCCGGGGATAGCGGGCGGTGCGGGGCGGCAGCGGAGGAAGCGGAGGAAGCTGGCTCACCTCGCGCAGGCTAGCCCGCCGCCGCCTCCACTCCGTGTACGCGGACGGCGACACCCTGTACGCCCGCCCGGACGACGGGACCGGGTCCCGCCCGGCTTCGCGGAGCACTCGGGGACGGGTCGGGGACGGGCCGGGGGCGGAGGGGCGGCCACGCCGCACTGACCACGGGAAACGCTGGTGAAAGCCACCTCGAACCCCTGGTAGAGTTATCCATGTCGCCGCGGGGAACACCCGGGGCGGCGAGACACCTGGTCCGGGTGGCGGAATGGCAGACGCGCTAGCTTGAGGTGCTAGTGCCCTTTATCGGGCGTGGGGGTTCAAGTCCCCCCTCGGACACAAGACGGAAGGGCCCCGACGGATGTCGGGGTCCTTCCGCGTTTGCGCGTCCCGTCGCCGCGGGCCGGGCGGCCTTCGCGGGCGCGGGTCACCACACGAAGATCGGCCCGGTGTTGTGGAGCGCGACCAGGACGCTGCCGATGCCGAGGACCCACAGGGCGACGGTGCCGGCCAGCAGACCCGTGGCCGCCGGTATCCGGCCGCTGCGTCCGCGCAGCTGCGCCACGGTCCAGCCGCAGGCCGCGCCGGCCAGCGGCAGTCCCGCCAGCAGCATGGCCGCCCGCTCCAGCGCGAGCCTGGCCTCGTGGTTGCCCTGCCAGTCGGTGGTGCTCTTGTGCTCCAGCGCGCTCTGCGCGGCGGCCCACAGCCCGGCCGCGAGGGGCAGCAGCAGGACGGCGGACAGGACGAGGAGCGTCACGAGCCGCCGCCTCGTCCGGCGCTGCCCGGCCTGCGCCGGGGGCGGCGTGCGGGGCCGGGTGCCGGGCCGCGTCCGGTTCGGTGTCATCCCGGCATCATGATCGAGGCGGCGCCTCGTGGTCCAGGCCTTTGCGTGCCACCACCAGCCGGCACCGCGGGCTGCCGTCGTCCCGTACGCCGAGGGACCGGACCGGCAGCAGTTCCACCGTGAAGCCGGCGCCCTCCAGGCGGGCGCGGACGTCGGCGAGCCGGAAGGTCCGGTAGTACATGACGAAGGGCGGTCGCCACACAGCGTTGCGCACCCGCATGACCGCGTCGAAGCCCCACAGCATCCAGTACGGGGCGGAGCCCACGCGCGGTGGTGCCGGGAGCGGGAAGGCGAAGGTGCCGCCGGGCCGCAGGGCGGCGTGGACCTGGGCGAAGAGGGTGCGCTGCTCGGCGGGCAGGAAGTGCCCGAAGGCGCCGAAGCTGACGGCCAGGTCGAAGACGGGGGCGAAGGGCAGGGCCAGGGCGTCGGCCCGGACGAGGGTCGCGGTGGGGTGGGCGCGGCGGGCCTCGGCGAGCATCCCGTCGCTGAAGTCGACCCCGGCGGTCCGGCCCGCGCACACCGAGCCCAGCACCGAGAGCCCCGCGCCGGTGCCGCAGCAGACGTCCAGACCCGAGTCGAAGGGGCCGAGCGGCTCCAGGGTGTCCGCGACCGCCGTCAGGAGGCGGTCGGAGGTGCGGAACGGCGTGGCGTCGAACTTCGCGGCGAGCAGGTCGTAGCCGTGCTCGACGGAGGACAGCGCCTGACGGGTCAGTTCGCGGAGCGTGGGGCCCTCGGGGGAGAACATGCCCCCGACCCTACGGCTCGCGCGCGCCCGCTCACAGCGCGCTGCTCACCTGCGGCGGCACGCTCCACGCCGGGGCGGTGCCGGTCAGCTGGCAGATCAGCAGATAGAGGGGGATGGGCGGGGTGTAGGGGGAGCCGCCGTCGGGGTGGTGGACGAGCCGTGGCCGGCGGTCCGGGATCACCGCGCCGGGCGCGTAGCAGGCGGGGAGCGGCCAGGTGAGGTCGAGGTCGGAGCCGGCCGGTACCAGCCACCACCACCAGTCGGCGTCGGCGTAGACGCAGCCCTTGGCGGGCAGCCGGGACAGGATGCGGAAGCCGTAGCGGGCGGGGACGCCGACGGCGTCGCAGCCCAGGGTGGCCGGGAGGTCGACGGGCACGGGGAGCCGGGTCACGCCGACGGGGGAGGAGGGGTTTCCGGAGGGTGCGGAGGCGTTCTCGCGGCTCTTGCGGGCGCGCGGGACGAGCAGCGTCGCCATCGACCTCAGCACGGCTCTCCCATGCCGTGCGCGAGTTCCGCCCAGACGATCTGCGCCGTTCCGTGGCCGGTGCGGTCCGCGCCCCAGGCGACGCACAGGGCGTCGACCAGGATCAGTCCGCGGCCGCGCTCCTCCTCGCCGCAGTCGCGGATGCGCGGGCCCGCGGGGCCGCCCTCGTCGCGCACGGCTATCCGCAGGCGCTCCTCGCCCTCGCGCAGTTCGCAGACGACGCGTCCGCTGGCGGTGTGCACGACGGCGTTGGTGACCAGTTCGGAGACGACGAGGGCGACGGTGTCGCGTATGTCGGGGTCGCAGCCCCAGAGGATGAGGCGTTCCTCGGCGAGTCTGCGGGCGCGGGCGACGGACTCGGTGCGCGCGGGCAGTTCGAAGGCGAAGCGGCGGAACTCGGCGTGCGGCCGTGGGCGCTGGGTCATGACGCGGGCGCTCATGAGACCTGAGGAGTGCGCGTTACCAGAAGCCACGACCGGATCCTCACAACTGTGGGCAGGAGTGCCGTACGCATGCCGGCGCGGCGAAGCGCACGACGGGATGCGTACTGGTTCACCGGAATACTGTGCTCCCGACTCGGACACTTGGCAAGTGGCACTCTGAAAATTGCAGAGTGCGGTGTTCTCTCTGGACGGGCGTCGTGGCACACTCGTCGAAACAGCGCGTCGGGGAGGTCTGAAGAGTGAGCGAGCCGCGGTCCGCCCCCACGGTGGGACAGGTCGTCCTCGGCAGGCGTCTGCAGGATCTGCGTGAGCGGGCCGGCCTCAAGCGGGAAGAGGCCGCCAAGATCCTCCGGGTGGCTCCGGCCACGATCCGGCGCATGGAGACCGCCGAAGTCGCGCTGAAGATTCCCTACGTCCAGCTCCTGCTCAAGGCGTACGGCGTCACGGACTCCGAGGCGGAGGGCTTCGTCGCCCTCGCGGAGGAGGCCAACCTCCCCGGCTGGTGGCAGCGGTTCCACGACGTGCTGCCCAGCTGGTTCTCCATGTACGTCAGCCTGGAGGGGGCCGCGAGCCTCATCCGGGCCTACGAGCCCCAGTTCGTCCCCGGTCTGCTGCAGACCGAGGACTACGCCCGCGCCATCCTGCGCAGCGGGGCCGTCGGCGTCGGCAGCGCCAAGGACGCGGCCGAGGAGACCGAGCGCCATGTAGCCCTCCGCATGGAGCGCCAGTCCCTGCTCACCAGGGAGGACGCGCCCAAGTTCTGGGTGATCATGGACGAGACCGTCTTCCGCCGACCGGTCGGCGACGGGCCGGAAGTGATGCGCGACCAGCTCGACCGGCTGCTCGAAGCGTCGGAGCTGCCGAACGTCACCTTGCAGATCGCGGAGTACGCGTCCGGCCACCACCCCGGCACCTACGGACCGTTCGTCCTCTTCCGCTTCGCCATGCCCGAACTCCCGGACATGGTCTACAGCGAGTACCTGACCGGCGCCGTCTACCTCGACGCGCGCCCCGAGGTGGCCTCCCACCTCGAGGTCATGGACCGCATGGCGGCCCAGGCCGCGACTGCACAACGCACGAAGGAGATCCTCCGGGATCTCCGCAAGGAGCTGTGAATGGATCGCATATACAACGGCATGCCCGCCGCCGAGCTCGGTGCCGAGGGATGGCACAAGCCGTGGAGCGGCGGGAACGGGGGCAACTGCGTGGAGGCCATGAAGCTGGCCGACGGCAGGGTCGCCGTGCGACAGTCCGCAGACCCTGAAGGACCCGCGCTCATCTACACCCACGGCGAGATCGCCGCGTTCATCCAGGGGGCCAAATCCGGCCAGGCTGACTTCCTGCTCACCTGACCCTTCCGCCCCGCCCCGTCCGTCGCGTAACTCTTGCTGTCAGCACCACCGTTCGTCCGCCGCCGAGGAGAGCCGATGACCAGCCAGGAACCCGCCGCGTCCCCGCGCGGCGAGATACGCATCGACACCAGCAAGCCGCACCCCGCGCGCATGTACGACTGGTTCCTGGGCGGCAAGGACAACTACCCGGTGGACGAGGAGATGGCCCGTCAGCTCCTCACCGTCGACGCCCGGGGCCGGGACATGGCCCGCGTCAACCGGGCCTTCATGCACCGCGCCATCCGCTGGCTCAGCGCCCACGGCGTACGCCAGTACCTGGACGTCGGCACCGGGATCCCGACCGAGCCCAACCTGCACCAGATCGCGCAGGAGGCGGCGCCGGAGTCCCGGATCGTCTACTGCGACAACGACCCGATCGTGCTCGCGCACGCCGCCGCGCTGCTGCGCTCGACCCCGGAAGGGGCCACCGAGTACATCCAGGCGGACGCCCGCGACCCCGAGGTCATCCTCGAAAGGGCCGGAAAGGTCCTTGATTTCGACCGGCCCATCGCCCTGTCGATGCTCGCCCTCCTGCACTTCGTGGGCGACGAGGACGGCGCCTACGACCTGGTCGCCAAGATCGTCGACAAGCTCGCCCCGGGCAGCTACCTCGTCCTCTCGCACGTCACCGGGGACTTCGACCCCGAGGGCGCGGCGAAGGCCGCCGCCATGTACAAGGCGCGCGGCCTGACCCTGCGCCCGCGCTCGCGCGAGGAGCTGGCGGCCTTCTTCGACGGCCTCGAACTCGTCGAGCCGGGCGTGTCCCTGACCGCCGAGTGGCACCCGGAGCTGGGCGAGCCCGTGCCGGTCCAGGGCGACGAACCGATCCCCGGCTGGGCGGCGGTCGGCCGCAAGCGCTGACCCGTCACCCGTACGACGAGGGAGGCCCCCGCCGGCGCACCGGCGGGGGCCTCCCTCGTCGAGACACCTCCTACGGCTGGACCAGCGTCACCAGGAAGCGCTGCGCCCGGCCGACGTTCCCGGCGGCGTCGACCGTGCGGTACTCGACCGTGTGGGTGCCGTAGTCCGGGGTGGCGTCGTCCCACGGCACCGCGCGGCTCCGGCCCAGCTTGCCGTACACGAGGTCGTCGATCACCGTGCCCGAGGGCGAGAAGAGGAACGGGGCGCCGGCGTCCGTCGGCCAGCCGTAGTACGTGTACCAGCCGTCGCCGTCCACCCGGAACTGGCTCACCACGGCGCCGTCCTGGTCGTCCCGGGCGGTCAGCCGCATGGTGAACGGGCCGTCGTAGACGTACTCCACGGGCTGCCCCGGCCGCCGGACCGTGCGCAGCGGCGGCGACAGCTCGTACGACACGGAGGCGGCCAGCGCGTCGACCGTCCACCTCAACTCCCGCTCCGTGCCGGCTATCCGGGCTGTCAGGGAGTGCGTGCCGGGGGCCAGGCGCAGTGAACGCAGGTCCAGATCACGGTCGTTGCCCGGGTTGGACACCGGCCGGCCGTCCAGCGACCAGGTCACGGCCGGCACCTGGCGGGCGGGATGGGTCGTGTCGGCGTACACCACCGAACGGGCGCCCACGGGAGCCGTGGTCGCCGTGTGGCCGGTGAACGCCACGGGCGTGGTGTCCTCGGGCGTGCCGAGCGCCGGGTTCACCGTCCAGCTCACCGTACGGGTCAGGGCCGCCGAGCCGCGCACCGTCGGGTCGCGGACGAACGGCGTGGGATCGGTGACCGTCGCCGTCAGCGCGTACGTACGCCCGGGGGAGAGGCCCAGGGTGCGCAGGTCGACCGTACGGGCGCCGCCCGTCGTCAGCGGACGGCCGTCGAGCCGCCATTCCACGGCCAGTTCACCGCCCACCGGGTGCAGCGTGTCCACCCACACCGTGCGGTCCGCCCCGAGCGGCCGCTCGGTGGGCGTGTGGTCCTGCACCAGGTTCACCTTCGCGGAGATCGCCCGCACCATCACCTCGCGCTCGACCTGGTCGAAGGCGTAGCCGAGGGTCTTCATGATCGAGTGCCGGCTCGGCCGCCACACGCCCTTCGTGCTGTACAGGCCGCCCTCGTGGCGGCCGATGACCCCACCGGACTCGCTCTCCTCGCCCAGCCAGCGCCACCACTTGGCCCGCTGGTCCCGCATCTGCTGCTCCGTCAGGAGCGTGTGGTGGACGGAGGACGGTTCACCGCCGCCGTAGGCGCCGCCCGGCACCCCGCGCGCGTAGTAGTCGTACTCGTCCTGCAGGTTGCCCAGGGAATGGCCTATCTCGTGCGGGGTGATGAGCGCCGAGAGCGCGTTGCCGCCGGACGCGGTCGCGTAACTGCCGCCAGCGCCACCGTAGGTGGAGCTGTTCGCGAGGGCCACGATCTGCCGGTTGGCGCTGCTCGTGCCCGGCACCAGGTCGGCGGCCGCGGCGGCCTTGCGGCCGTCCACCGTGAGGAGACGCTGCACGCTGTCCGGATTGCAGCCGCCCCAGAAGCCCATGTCGAGGGCGGTGTCACGGGCCGGGGCGTCCAGAGACGGATCGCAGTCCACGCCCGACTCGTTCGACGGCAGCTCCACCGCCCACACGTTGATGTACGAGCGGTACGAGGCGAACGGCTCGATGCTCCACAGCATGCTCAGGTGCCGCTCCACGTCCGCCCGGAACCGGGGCAGCTCCGCGGCCGTGTAGCCGTCGCCCATGAGCACCAGGTTGAACCGCTTGTCCGCCGGCCCGGTCGTCTGGACCGGAACGACCGCCGCCCCGGTCACCTCGCCGGCCGCCGTACTGCCGACGGCCGAGGATCCCGTGCTCACCAGACCCGCGGCCAGCAGACAGGCCGCGGCGAGCCGGGCAACTCCTCTTCGCACACCCCTGCGTCGCAGTGAAGTCATGGGGCGCGAGCCTAGGCCGCGCCCCCGACCCCGTAAAGATGTTCGTCAGCCGTCCATGTCAGCGACGCAGATACGCAAGCCCCGCGTGCTCGGCCGTGTATCCGTCGACCAGCCGGCGGGCCACCGTCACCGAGTCGACCAGCGGGTGCAGCGCGAAGGCCTTCACCGCCGTCTCCCGCGAACCGCTCTCCGCGGCGGCCAGCACCTCGCGCTCCACCGCCTTCACCGCCGTGACCAGACCCACCGCGTGGTACGGCAGCGGATCCACGGACACCGGATGGGCGCCGGCCGCGTCGACGAAGCACGGCACCTCGATCACCGCGTCTGCGTCGAGCACCGAAAGGGTGTGCCGGTTGCGGACGTTGAGGATCAGCGTGGCCCGCTCGTTGCGCGCGATGGCCCGCATCAGGGCCAGCGCCACCTTCTCGTAGCCGCCCGACTCCAGGTCCGCCTCGTCGCGCTCGCCGACCCCGGCCGCCTCCCGGTTGTGCGCCATGTAGGTCGCCTCGCGGTCGGCGAGGACCCGGTGCCAGGTGTCCAGGGGCGGAGTGTCCGGCTTGCCCATCTCCTCGTAGAAACCGGCCTGCTGGTCGAGCAGATAGGCCCCGCGGGTCCGCTCCGCCTCGCGGTAGGCGCGGACCGCCTCGCGGTTGAAGTAGTAGTAGTGCAGGTACTCGTTGGGGACCGCGCCGAGCGAGCGCAGCCACTCCGTCCCGAAGAGCCTGCCCTCCTCGAACGAGCCGAGCAGCGCGTCGTCCTCGAAGAGCCGCGGCAGTATGTCATGTCCGCCGACCTTCAACCCGCGCAGCCAGCCCAGGTGGTTGAGGCCCACGTAGTCGATCCACGCCTCGTCCGGCGCCGCGCCGAGCACCCGCGCCACCCGGCGGCCCAGACCCACCGGCGAGTCGCAGATGCCGACCACCCGGTCGCCGAGGATCCGCGACATCGCCTCGGTGACCATCCCCGCCGGATTGGTGAAGTTGATGACCCAGGCGTCCGGGGCGAGTTCGGCGATCCGGCGCGCGACGTGCGTCACCACGGGCAGCGTCCGCAGCCCGTACGCGATGCCGCCCGCGCCCACCGTCTCCTGGCCGAGCACGCCCTCCGCCAGCGCGATCCGCTCGTCGGCGGCCCGGCCCGCGAGCCCGCCCACCCGGATGGCCGAGAACACGAAGTCCGCCCCGCGCAGCGCCTCGTCGAGATCGGTCGTCGCGGTCACCACCGGCGCGTCCGCCACGCCCTCGCCCTGCTCGGCGAGCACCCGGGCGATCGCCGACAGCCGCGCCGCGTCCGGATCGAACAGCGTGACATGGGTGACCCGCCCCTCGGCGTGGTCACCGAGCAGGGCGCCGTACACCAGCGGCACCCGGAATCCGCCGCCTCCGAGAATCGTCAGTCTCATGCCCGTACGCTACTCGGATGCAGGTACTGAGCAGCAGGATTCTGCTCCGCCCGACCGATCCCGAGCGCTCCCGGCGCTTCTACGGCGAGACCCTCGGCCTCGCCGTCTACCGCGAGTTCGGCACCGGCCCCGACCGCGGCACCGTCTACTTCCTCGGCGGCGGCTTCCTCGAACTCTCCGGCCGCGCCGCCGCCCCGCCGCCGGAGCCCGGGATCCGGCTCTGGCTCCAGGTCGCGGACGTCCACGCGGCCCACGAGGAACTGCGCGGCAAGGACGTGACGGTGCTGCGCGAGCCGGTCACCGAACCCTGGGGCCTCGTCGAGATGTGGCTCGCCGACCCGGACGGCGTACGGATCGCCGTGGTGGAGGTCCCGGCGGACCACCCGCTGCGGTACCGGCCGTGAGCTCGCGGTGGCCGGACCCCCGCTGATCCTTCAAGATCACTTGTGTGCAGAATGTCCGCATGGCGAACACGAGCATGCCCAAGAAGGCAGTGATCGAGGACGCCGGGGACATCAGCCACACGCTGGCCCTGGCCTTCGACGACGACCCGATGATGCGCTGGTTCTTCCCCGAGGACGCCTCCCGCGAGGCCACCCTCGGCCGCTACTTCTCGACCCTCTTCACCCGCCAGTACCTGCTCAACGGCGTGTGCGAGCGCACCGACGCCGCGGCCGCCTTCTGGGTGCCCACGGAGGCGCAGGAGAAGGCGGTGCCCGACGCGGACACCATCCAGGAGCTCATCGGCATCCTGGGCGACCGGGCCGGCCTCTTCAAGGAGGCCGTCGAGACGGCCGCCGAGCACACGCCGAGCGAACCCCACTGGTCGCTCGCCCTCATCGGCGCCGCGCCCGCCGCCCAGGGCAAGGGGCAGGGCGCCGCGCTGCTCCGCTCCGGCCTCGCCCAGGCCGACGCGGCGGGACAGGCGGTCTACCTGGAGTCCTCCAAGGCCGCCAACCTCCCGGTGTACGAGCACTTCGGCTTCACCGTGCGCGAGGAGTTCGCGCTGCCGGGCGGCGGCCCGGTGCTGTGGGGGATGTGGCGCGACCCGCGCTGATCCCCGCGCCGGAACCGGCATCACCGGTCCCGGCACCCAGGGCCGTCCCGGCACCCCGGGCGGTCCCGGCACCTCGGTGGGGCGGGCGGCGGCGGGCACGCGACAATGGGCACATGTCCCGACGCAAGGCCCGCCCCGCCCGCCCCTCCGGCTCCGCACGCACCGCCCGCCCGGCCGGTTCCGCCGCTTCCGGCCGTACGACCGGGTCGGCCTCCTCCGGCCGTACGACCGGGTCGGCCTCCTCCGGCCGTCCGCGGACCGCCGCCGTGCCGGCCGTCACCGCCGACTCGCCGTGCCCGTGCGGACTGCCGGCGGCCTACGGCGCGTGCTGCGGCCGCTTCCACGCCGGGCCGGAGACCGCGCCCACCGCCGAACTGCTCATGCGCTCCCGCTACAGCGCGTTCGTCGTCCGCGACGAGCCCTACCTGCTGCGCACCTGGGCACCGGAGACCCGGCCCGCCGACGTCGACTTCGACCCGGAGCTGCGGTGGACGGGGCTGGAGATCGAGGAGACCGGCGACGGCACGGCCTTCCACCAGCGCGGCACCGTGACCTTCCGGGCCCGCTTCACGCACGCCGGCGCGCCGGGCGCGCTCCACGAACGCAGCCGGTTCACCCGGCACGAAGGTGCGTGGGTGTACGTGGACGGCGACTTCCTCGACTGATCCGCGGCCGCGACGGGGCCGCGGGACCCGCGGAGCCGGCGGGCTTCACCGGCTCTGCCTCCCGGAGCGCCGCTCACCGGGCCACCGCTCCCACCGGCTCCCGCTCGCTCCGCGGCAGGCCCTGCGCCAGGTCCTCCGCGATCAGCTTCTTCGCGATGGCGTCCGTCGCCGCCCGCAGCTCGGGGCCGCTGGGCCGGCCGCGCTCCTGCTCGATGCGGTCGCTGAGCCAGTCGCCCCACGCCTTGGTGATGACGTCGGCCTCCCGCTTGCCGGCGGGGGTGTGCGACAGCAGGTTGCCGTGCCGGGTGAGGAAGCCCTCGTCGACCATCCGGTCGAAGACCGGCAGCAGCACCTCCGGCGGGACCCGCCGCCCCGCCGAGATCAGCCCCAGGCTGGCGTGGCCGACCAGCCGGGTGAACAGCTCCACCTGCATGACCGCCCACGCGCCCGCGATGTCGAGCCGGGTGTCGGAGGCGTCGACGATCCGCCGGGCGGTGTCCAGGTCGGTCCTGCGGATGATCCGGCCGACGGAGAGTTCGAGCAACTTGGCCGAGTCGCCGGTGGCGGTGGGCGAGGCGAAGCCGTCGCCCATGTCGGGCGCGGAAGCGCGGGCCGTGTCGCGGAGCGTCACCTGCTTCAGGAACAGCGCCACGACGAAGCCCACCGCCGCCACCGGCACGGTCCACAGGAAGACGGTGTGCAGCGTGTCCGCGTAGGCCTGCACGATGGGCTCCGCCACCCGGTCGGGCAGCCCGTGGACCCCGGCCGGGCTCTGCGCGGCGCCGGGCAGGGCCGCCGGGTTCAGCCCGAGGCCCGCAGCGACCTTCGAGGCCTCGCCGACGCCCTCCGCGAGGTTGGGCTTGAGGGAGTTGGCGTAGATGGTGCCGAAGACGGCGGTGCCGAAGGAGCTGCCGAGCGTACGGAAGAAGGTGACGCCCGAGGTGGCGGTGCCGAGGTCCGCGTAGTCGACGGTGTTCTGCACGGCGATGGTGAGCACCTGCATGCACAGGCCGATGCCGACGCCGAGCACGAACATGTACAGCGACTCCAGCCACGTGCTGGTGTCCGGGCCCATCAGCGACAGCAGGTAGAGACCGAGGCCCATCACCAGGCAGCCGAGGATCGGGAAGATCCGGTACCGGCCGGTCTTGCTGACGACGTTGCCGCTGAAGATCGACGCGATGAGCAGGCCCACGACCATCGGCAGCGTGCGGATGCCGGAGATCGTCGCCGAGTCCCCGTCCACGTACTGCAGGTACGTCGGCAGGAAGGTCATCGCCCCGAGCATCGCGAAGCCCACGACGAAGCTGAGCACCGAGCACACGGTGAAGACCGGGTTGCGGAACAGCCGCATGGGCAGCATGGGTTCGGCCGCCCGGGTCTCCACCCAGCAGAAGGCCGCGAGGGCGAGCAGCCCGCCGGCGAAGAGGCCGATGATGACGCCGGAGCCCCACGCGTACTCGTTGCCTCCCCAACTCGTCGCCAGGATCAGCGCGCTGGAGCCGACGGCGACCAGCGCGATGCCCATGTAGTCGATGACCGGACGGCTCGCGGACCGTACGGAGGGGATCGTGCGGGCGGCCGCGATCACGACCAGGATCGCGATCGGCACGTTCACGTAGAACGCCCAGCGCCAGCTCAGATGGTCGGTGAACAGGCCGCCGAGCAGGGGTCCGATGACGGTCGACACGCCGAACACGGCGCCGATCGCGCCCTGGTACTTGCCGCGTTCGCGCAGCGGGATCACGTCGGCGATCAGCGCCATCGAGGTGACCATCAGACCGCCGGCACCGATGCCCTGCAGACCGCGCCACACGATGAGCAGCGTCATGTTGGTCGCGAGACCGCACAGGAACGAGCCGGTGATGAAGACGACCGCCGAGATCTGGAAGACGACCTTGCGGCCGAACAGGTCGCCGAACTTGCCGACGAGGACGGTCGCGACGGTCTCCGCGAGCAGGTACGAGGTGACCACCCAGGACATGTGGGCGGCGCCGCCGAGGTCCGACACGATCGTCGGCAGGGCGGTGCCCACGATCGTCTGGTCGAGCGCGGCGAGGAGGACGCCGAGCATGATCGTGCCGAAGACGATGTTGCGACGGCGGCTGTCGAGCACCGGCGGCTCGGCGGCGGCGGGCGCGGGCGCTGCTTCGCTGGTGGTGGTCACTCTCGCAGGGTCACACCGGTGGCGGTGTCCCGCATGTGGGGTACGCCCGAACCGGTGTGGTGCGGTGCGGTGCGGTGCGGTGCGGTGCGGTGCGCGGCCGTGCGGTGTCGTGCCCGGCCGTGCTGTGCGGTGCGGGCCGGGTGCCGCGTGGTGCGCGGCCCTGCGGTCGCGTGCCCGTCGGTCGCCGCGTCAGCAGTCCGGGCGCACCGGCAGCTTCGGGTGGTGCTTGGCCAGGATCTTGTTGGCCCGGGCGAGCGCGGCCAGCGCGTGCTCCCGGTCCGCCCGGTCCTCCGCGCACAGCGGTCCCCGGAAGCGGTAGACCTCGCGCGCCGCGCAGTCGGCGTCGACCTCGGCCTGGAGCACGTGCAGCGGCAGGCAGGATCCGATCAGCGCGGCGACGCGGTCGGGGATCGGTACGGGGACGAGGGTCGAGGGCGAGGCGATCACGGTCGGTCCTTGTGGGGCTCGAGGGCGGCGAGAGGGTTTCTCTCGTCCGTACGTACTTCCATACGTACCGGATGGGGGTGCCGGTTCGATGCAGGCCCCGTCACCGCCGGGCAACACCCGCGGCCCGCCCTCGGCGAGGCGTGCGGGAGGCCCCGCCGGTCCGCCGGACGTTCCCGCAGGTGCGACCGGGTCCCCCGGTCCGGTCGAGCGTCAGTCCGTCGAACGAGAGGGCGGGAAATGGCCGTTGCCGCCAAACCTGGTGTGGGGCATCTCACGTCGGACCCGAGGCGGAACGATCTCCGTACGGCCCGGGAGGAGGCCGCGGAACCACGAGCGGAGCTACGAGAGGATCTCGCCGAGGTCGTACGAGACCGGCTCCTCCAACTGCCCGTAGCCGCAGGACTCCGGCGTCCGGTCCGGGCGCCAGCGCTTGAACTGGGCCGTGTGCCGGAAGCGGTCGCCCTCCATGTGGTCGTAACCCACCTCGCAGACCCGCTCGGGCCGCAGCGCCACCCAGGACAGGTCCTTCTTCCCTGACCAGCGACTGGGCGCGCCCGGCAGCCGCGAGGCCTCGTGCGCCGCCGCGTCCGCCCAGGCGGCCCACGGATGTTTCGAGGGCGGGTCCATGACCAGCGGGGCCAGCTCCTCGATCAGCTCGGCGCGGCGCCTGGCGGTGAAGGCCGCGCACACGCCGACGTGCTGGAGGGCGCCGCGGTCGTCGTACAGGCCGAGCAGCAGGGAGCCGACCACGGGCCCGCTCTTGTGGAACCGGTATCCGGCCACGACGACGTCGGCCGTGCGCTCGTGCTTGATCTTGTACATGAGGCGTTCGTCCGGGCGGTACGGCAGGTCGAGGGGCTTGGCGATCACGCCGTCGAGGCCGGCGCCCTCGTACTGCTCGAACCAGCTCGCGGCCAGTTCCGCGTCCGTCGTGGCGGGTGCGACGTGGACCGGGGGAGTGACACCGGCGAGCGCCGTCTCCAGGTGCGTGCGCCGCTCGGTGAGCGGGGTGTCCAGGAAGGCCTCGTCGCCGAGGGCGAGCAGGTCGAAGGCCACGAACCGGGCGGGCGTCGTCTCCGCCAGCATCCGCACCCGCGAGTCGGCCGGGTGGATCCGCTCGGTGAGCCGGTCGAAGTCGAGCCGGCCGCCGTGCTCGATGACGATCTCGCCGTCGACGACACAGCGTTCCGGAAGACGGGCGAGGAACGCGTCGACCAGCTCGGGGAAGTAGCGGGTCAGCGGCTTGCCCGTGCGGCTGCCGATGAAGACCTCCGCGCCGTCACGGTGCACCAGGGCGCGGAAGCCGTCCCACTTGGCCTCGTACTGCATGCCGGGCGGGATCTTCTTGACGGCCTTCGCCAGCATCGGTTTCACGGGCGGCATCACCGGCAGGTCCATGGCGCGAGTCTAGGAGTCCTGTGGTGATTCGTCCCGATATGCGCGTCATGTGAGGCCGACCTAGGCTGACCGGCATGGCAGGCAAGGCGGCAGCGGTGGAGCTCGAGGTCGGTGACCGGACCGTGAAGGTGTCCAATCCGGACAAGGTGTACTTCCCCGAGACCGGTTACACCAAGCTCGACATGGTCTCCTACTACCTGGCGGTCGGCGACGGCATCACCCGCGCGCTCCGCGACCGGCCCACGACCCTGGAGCGCTATCCGGACGGCGTGACGGGCGAGTCCTTCTTCCAGAAGCGCGCGCCCAAGTACCTGCCGGACTGGATCCCGACGGCCCACATCACCTTCCCCAGCGGCCGCTCGGCCGACGAGATGTGCCCCACCGAACCGGCCGCCGTGCTGTGGGCGGCCAATCTCGGCGCCGTCACCTTCCATCCCTGGCCGGTACGCCGTGAGGACACCGACCACCCCGACGAACTGCGCCTCGACCTCGACCCCCAGCCCGGCACCGACTACGCCGATGCCGTCCGCGCCGCCCACGAACTGCGTGCCGTCCTGGACGAGCACGGGCTGCGCGGCTGGCCCAAGACCTCTGGCGGGCGAGGCCTCCACGTCTTCGTGCCGATCCTGCCCGAGTGGACGTTCACCCAGGTGAGACGGGCCGCCATCGCCTGCGGCCGGGAGCTGGAGCGGCGGATGCCGGACCGGGTCACCATCAAGTGGTGGAAGGAGGAGCGCGGCGAGCGGATCTTCCTCGACTACAACCAGACCGCCCGCGACCGCACCATCGCCTCCGCCTACTCCGTCCGTCCCCGGCCGCACGCGCCCGTCTCGGCGCCACTGCGCTGGGAGGAGGTCGACGACGCCGTGCCGCGGGACTTCGACATCCGCTCGATGCCGGGCCGGTACGCCGAACTCGGGGACGTGCACGGGGACATGGACGACCAGCGCTTCAGCCTGGAGTCGCTGCTCGAACTCGCCCGCAGGGACGAGGCCGACCACGGGCTCGGTGATCTGCCCTATCCGCCGGAGTACCCGAAGATGCCGGGCGAACCGAAGCGGGTGCAGCCGAGCCGGGCGAAGAAGGAGTAGCCGGCGGGGCACCGGGTGGCCTCCGCTCGGCGGGGCCGTACTCGCACCCAAAAACAACACGAACGGTCGTGCTAATATTTTCTCGTATCGAGGACGACCGAGGAGATCCGGCATGTTTCCGAAGGCCCTGCTGGTCCGCACGACGCTGAACACCGCCGCGTACATCGCTCCCGCCCTCGCCGGGCGGGCCGTCTTCCACCTCTTCGTCCGGCCCGCCGGCCGCGCCCGCGTCAAACCTGCCGAGGAGCCGCTCATGGCCGCCGCCCGGGTCGGCCGGATCCGCGTCGGCGAGAAGGAGGCGGTCACCTACGCGTGGGGAGACGGGCGGCGGCCCGTGCTGCTGGTCCACGGCTGGTCCTCGCGCGCCTCGCGCCTCGCCGCCTTCGCCGAGGCCCTGCTCGACCGGGGCTACAGCCCCGTCGCCTTCGACGCGCCCGGCCACGGCGACGCGCCGGGCCGGGCCAGCAACATCGTCGAGTACCGTGCGATCATCCGTGAACTGCACGCTCTGTACGGCGACTTCGACGCCGTCGTCGCGCATTCCTTCGGTGTCAGCGCGGCCCTCTTCGCACTGCGCGACGGGGTGCGCGCCGGGCGCTTCGTCGGGATCTCGGGAGTGGGCTCGTTCGCGATGCTCACCGCCTGGTTCCGGGGCGCCTTCGGGATGGGCGAGCGCGCGATGGGGGCGATGCGCCGCCATGTCGAGCGCCGGCTCGCCCCAGGAGAGCCGGGCATCTGGGAGCACCTGGAGGCCGCGTGGCGCCCTGAGGACCTCGACGTGCCCGTGCTGCTCTTCCATGACGAGGCCGACGAGATGGTGCCGCTCCCGCACGCGCACGTCCTCGCCGAGGCGCACGGCGAGCGTGCTCGCCTGGTCGTCACCCGAGGCCTCGGCCACCGAAGGATTCTGAGCGACCCTCAGATCGTCGCGCAGACGGTCGAGTTCGTGACGGCCGAGCGGCAGAAGGCGGTCGCCGCCCGCTGAAGTGACGCGGCCAGTACCCTTTCCGTCTTTTCTGTCCTTCCGTCCTTTCAGTCCTTCGGGGCCGCCGGGGCGTCGATCTCGGCCCGTGCCCGGTCGGTCGCCTCGGCGCGCAGCCGCCGGGCGATTCCCCGCTCGGCCCGCGCGTAGGCGGAGGGGTCGCCGAGGAGTACGGACTGGGCGTTGGCCGACTCCATGAGGGCGATGATCTCGAACGCGAGCTGCGGCGCGTCGACGTCCTCGACGAAGCCGCCCGCGGCCCGGCCCTCCTCCACGGCCCGCTCCACGTACGCGACCCAGTCGCGGCGGGCCTGCGCGACGGCGTCGTGCACCGGGCCCGTCCGCGCGTCGTACTCCGCGGAGACCGCGTAGAAGAAGCAGCCGCCCTGGAACACCCGCTCGGAGGAGTACGCCAGCCAGTTCCGGCACAGCGCCCACACCCGGCCGGGGCCCGGCGGCAGGTCCGCCAGCGGCGTGACGACCTGGCGTGCGAAGACGGCGGTGGCCGCCCGGACCGTCGCGAGCTGGAGCTCCTCCTTGGAGCCGAACAGTGCGAAGACCCCGCTCTTGCTCAGCTTCAGCTCGGTGGCGATCCGCCCGAGCGACAGTCCCTCCAGGCCCTCGACGGACGCGATGTCCATCGTGCGGCCCAGGACGAGCCGCCGGGTCTGGTTGCCGCGCTCGACGCGCCCGTCCGTCTTCGTGCTGCCTGTCATGCACCCATCGTACTGTCCGCACGACCGTGCGGACAGTTGTCCGGCCCGGTGCGCGCCGGTCCTACGCCTCCGGGACCCGCCGCTCGCCGGGCGGGAGCAGCAGCACCTCCAAGGCCCTGGCGCAGGCCCGTACCTGGGGAAGCAGGCGGTCGAGCCGGGTGCCGGAGAGCGCCGGAGGAGCGGCCCACAGCGCCAGCGCGAAGCGCGCGCGGTCCGAGCGGTCGAGGACGGGCACGGCGAGGGTGCGCACGCCCCGGCACGGATCGTCGTCCAGGGCGTGGCCGCGCTCCCGTACGAGCGCCGACTCGCCGTCCGGCGGAGCGGGTTCACCGTCCCCGGGCCAGGCGAGCAGGACCCTGCCGGGCGCCGTCGAGCGTAGCGGGCGCCGCAGGCCCGCCTTCGGCGTGACCGTGCCGCCCGCCACGATCACCGCGTGGGCCCCGCTGCGCAGGGCCAGCGCCGCGGTGGTCCCGGTGCGTTCGGAGAGGTCGCGCAGCTCGGGGGCGGCCAGGTGCAGTCCGCGCTGGTGGTACGACAGCCGGCCGAGCTCCGTGACGGCCGGGCCGAGCCGGTAGCGCGCGGTGCGCGCGTCCTGCTCCAGGAAACCGGCCGCGAGCAGGGTCCTGGCCAGCCGGTGCGCGGTGGACGTCGACAGACCGAGCCGGCGCGCGAGGTCGGACGCGGTCGGGTCGGGGCCGTTGTCGTGGAAACAGTGCAGGACGTCCAGGGCCCGGCGGACGGCCTGCGCCCCCGCGGGCGGCCCGGCGGGGGCCGGCGCCGGCACGGAGGCGGACAGGGACGCGGGGGCGGGCTGGGCCTGGGCGGTCATGACGTCACGCTGCCACATGACGGGAGGGCGTCCGGCCGGGATCCGGCGCCGGAAACACACCGTTCACGAGCCGTCCCACGCGGTGGGAGCCGATGGGGACGTCGGCGGGCCGTCGGGCGAGCTCGACGACGGTGAGCGAGGTCGGCGGGCGGGAGGGGAAATGGCCGAAAACGGCGGCCTGGGCGCCCCGGCGCGCCGTGTTGACGGCTTTCGCGAAGCACGTTGATCGGACGTTGATGGCGCGTTTAGGGCGCCGGACCAGCCTGGTTCCCATGCAGACCGACACCATGCCCTCAGCCCCGCAGACCCTCCTGGCCGACGACCTCTCCTGGCAGCAGGACGCGCTGTGCGCCCAGGCCGGGCCGGAGTTCTTCTTCCCGGCGCCCGGCTCCTCGACCCGTGAGGCCAAGCTGCTGTGCGGGGCCTGCGAGGGGCGTGTCGCCTGCCTGGAGTACGCGCTGGCGCACGACGAGCGCTTCGGCGTGTGGGGCGGGCTCTCGGAGAAGGAGCGGATCCGGCTCAAGCGTCGCCGGGGCTGACCGCCCCGGCACAGCCGGGCTCCGGCGCTCCGCTTGGTACCCCGGCAGAGCCTGGCTCCGGCGCCCCGCTTGGTACCCCGGCACAGCCGGGCTCCAGCGCCCCGCTCGGTACCCCGGCACGGCGGAAGTCCGCCCCTCGCTCAGGTGTCCCGGCCGCCCCTGGCCTCGCCCGCCGCCGGCGACGGCGCCCGGCCGGTTCAGCCCGAGGCCCGGGCCGCCATCCGCGCCTTGCGTGCCGCCAGTCGCTCGTCGAACTTGCGCGCCTCGCTGTCCAGGCCGTTCATGTACAGGCCCAGCTCCTCCTGGGCGCGCAGCCCGTCCGGGCCGAGGCCCTCGATCTGGAGGACCTTGAGGAAGCGGAGGACCGGCTGGAGCACGTCGTCGTGGTGGATGCGCAGGTTGTAGATCTCGCCGATCGCCATCTGGGCCGCCGCGCGCTCGAAGCCGGGCATGCCGTGGCCGGGCATCCGGAAGCCGACGACCACGTCCCGCACCGCCTGCATGGTGAGGTCCGGGGCGATCTCGAAGGCCGCTCCCAGCAGGTTGCGGTAGAAGATCATGTGCAGGTTCTCGTCCAGCGCGATGCGGGCGAGCATCCGGTCGCACACCGGGTCGCCGGACTGGTGGCCGGTGTTGCGGTGGGAGATGCGGGTGGCGAGCTCCTGGAAGGCCACGTACGCGACCGAGTGCAGCATCGAGTGCCGGTTGTCGGACTCGAATCCCTCGCTCATGTGTGCCATGCGGAAACGTTCCAGCTCGTCCGGGTCCACCGCGCGCGAGGCCAGCAGGTAGTCGCGCATGACGATGCCGTGCCGGCCCTCCTCCGCGGTCCAGCGGTGCACCCAGGTGCCCCAGGCGCCGTCCCGGCCGAAGAGGGTGGCGATCTCGTGGTGGTAGCTCGGGAGGTTGTCCTCGGTGAGCAGGTTCACCACGAGCGCGATCCGGCCGACGTCGGTGACCTTCGACTGAGAGCGGTCCCAGGCCTCGCCGTCCTCGAAGAAGCCGGGGAAGTTCCGGCCGTCGGACCAGGGCACGTACTCGTGCGGCATCCAGTCCTTGGTGACCTTCAGGTGCCGCTCGAGCTCCTTCTCCACGACCTCTTCCAGGGCGTAAAGGAGCCGCGCGTCGGTCCACCCTGTCGAGCTGCCGAGGTGGGGAGAAGTGAGCGTCACGGGGAACTCCTGGGGGCGGAGAAGGGCATACGGAACTACCTACGGATTCGTAGGTTACGAGACCGTAGGTTAAAGGCCCCATAAGGCGGCGGCCAAGCCCGTCTCGGCGATGTCCGGTTACGTTCGGTTATGTGACCGGGTCACGCGGCGCGTGCCGGGGGCGCGGGAGACCCAGGTCACGCGCCGGTGCGCCCCCGGTCCGGCCGCGCCGGGGTGCCCGGGCGGCTACTCAGAGCAGATGGTCGGCGGCCCCCGCCTTCACGGCGGAGATCAGGGCCCGCAGCGCCTCGACGGAGTCGGTGACGTACGCGTCGGGGGTCAGCGTCGAGCCGATGTAGGCGCGGCCCGTGCCGTCGAGGCCGAAGCGGAAGCAGTTGGCGCCCTCGCTGCAGAACGCCTCGTTCCAGGTGATGTCCCGGGGCGCGGCGGTGTCGTGGGTGGCGTTCATGTGGAGGTCCCTCACAGGTCCTGGGCGATGGTGCGGATGAGGTCGCGGGAGGCGGACCGCGGCAGCGCGAGTCCGCGCAGCCGCTCCAACAGGCCGCGATAGCGGCGCAGTTGCATGTCCGTGTCGAGCAGTATCGAGCCGTGGGAGGAGTCGAGCTGCACGGTGTCGAGCTGCGGGACGGGCGCGGACGCATAGGTGAACGACTGGCCGGCCCCGGGGAAACCGCCCGCGGTGAACGGGATGACCCGCACGGTGATCGTCTCCCGCTCCGAGCGCTCCAGGATGTGCTCCAGCTGGTCCCGCGCGACCTTCGGGCCGCCGAACCGCATGCGCAGCGCGGCCTCGTGGATCACCGCCTCGTACCGCGTCGGCCGGTCGCGGTCGAGCACGTCCTGGCGGCGCAGCCGCAGTGCCAGCCGGGCTTCCAGGTCCCGCTCCGGCAGTGAGGGCACGGCGGTGTCGAACACCGCCCGCGCGTGCTCCTCGGTCTGCAGCAGCCCGGGGATGTGCGTGGTCACCGAGGTGACCAACTCCTGCGCGTGGAATTCGAGTTCGGCGATGTCGAGCAGGGCGGGCGGCAGCAGTCCGCGGTGCTGCTCCCACCAGCCGCGGTCCCGCTCCTGGGCCATGGCGGCGAGGAGGTCGACCAGACCGGCGTCCGGGCAGCCGTAGTTGAAGGCCAGGGTGCGGACCCGCTCGGGACTGATGCCGAAGCGGCCGGACTCGATGTGCGGAATGCGGGTCCGGTCGACGCCCAGGAGGGCCGCGGCCTGCTGGACGGACATGCCGGACTGCTCGCGCAGCTTGCGCAGTTCCTGCCCGAGGCGCTGCTGGCGCGCGGTCGGGGTGCTCCTGGGTGGCACGGTCGATCTCCCCCTTCGGCTCCGGGTGAATCCCGGAGAAATGGCCGGAACCGCATAAGTGCCAGCGAGTACTGGCAAGTAGTAGCACTGTGCTCCGGTTCTACGCTACGGTCGGTAGCGCCAGTCTCACACGGGGCTATCGCTTTCGGCTGTGAGCACCCCCACACCACAGGAAATGTGAGCAGAACCTGATGAAGGGCGCATTGCGTTGCCTTCCGGCCGCTCGAGCCGCGGCCGGACCCGTACCTCCCGCCACCGAGAACCTCAGCTATTCGATCCTCTTACCCGGAGGCGCCTACTGTGCCGGACTCGCCCGCGAGAACGTCCGGACCCTGCTGACCCGCCACGGCCTCGCCGAACTCGTCGACACCGCCGTGCTGGCCGCCTCGGAGCTGGTCTCCGCCGCGTACCGCTTCACTCCCGACCACGAGATGATCCTGCGGGTGCGCTGGCAGTACGAAGCGCTGCGCATCGTGCTGTACGACCAGCACCCGGCGCACGACACACCCGCCGCCGCCGAGGAATGCCGCGACCGCCGCAGCCGCAGCATGTGGCTGCTGGCCGCGGCGGTCGGGGAGCACGGCGGCGACTGGGGCCTCGCCCCCGTCCTCACGCCGGGCGGCGGCACCAAGTCCTGGGCCCTGCTCCACCGCTAGCGGTGTGACCCCACGCGGGTGATCGCCGCCGGCGGCAACGCGGTCCGAGGATCCGCGTCCCCCGAGTCCTCCTCCCGAGGGGCGTACGCCGACGGATCCTCCACCCGCACGGCCTCGGCCGTCGTCGGCCGCAGCTCACCGTCGAGCCGCAGCCAGCGGGTGATCCCCAGCGACTCCAGGAACGGCACGTCGTGGCTCACCACGACCAGCGCCCCATCGTAGGCGTCGAGCGCGGAGGTCAGGCTGCGCACCGACGCCAGGTCCAGGTTGTTCGTCGGCTCGTCGAGCAGCAGCAGCTGCGGAGCGGGTTCGGCGAGGAGCAGCGCGGCCAGCGTCGCGCGGAACCGCTCGCCGCCCGACAGCGTCCCCGCCGGCCGGTCGGCCCGGGCGCCCCGGAACAGGAACCGGGCGAGCCGCGCCCTGATCTCGTTGACCGTGGCCCCCGGCGCGAACCGGGCGACGTTCTCCACCACGCTCCGCTCGTCGTCCAGCACGTCGAGACGCTGCGGCAGGAAGCGCATCGGAACCCGTACCGCGGCCTCGCCCGCGACCGGCGCGAGCTCACCCGCGATCGTGCGCAGCAAGGTCGTCTTCCCGGCCCCGTTCCGGCCGAGGAGTGCCACCCGCTCGGGCCCCCGCAGCTCGAACTCCCCGCCGACCCGCGCCCCGTACGGCAGCTCCAGGTCGCGCAGCAGCAGCACGTCCCGCCCCGGGTGCACCGTGGTGCGCGGCAGCTCGATGCGGATCTCGTCGTCGTCCCGTACCGCCTCCACGGCCGCGTCGAGGCGCGAGCGCGCCTCGGCCAGCCGGTCGGCGTGCAGGGCGCGGTGCTTGCCCGACGACACCTCGGCCGCCGCCCGGCGGTTGTTGGCGACGATCTTCGGGACGACCTTGTTCTCGTAACTCTTCTGCGCGTAGCGCCTGCGCCGGGCCAACTTGGCGTGCGCCTCCTGGAGTTCGCGCTTCTGGCGCTGGACGTCGGCCTCGGCGACCCGGACCATCCGCTCGGCGGCCTCCTGTTCGGCCGCGAGCGCGGCCCGGTAGTCCGACCAGGCACCGCCGTACCAGGTGACCTCGCCCTCCCGGAGGTCCGCGATCTGGTCGACCCGCTCCAGGAGTTCACGGTCGTGACTGACCACGACCAGGACTCCCGACCAGGCGTCCACCGCCTCGTAGAGCCGGCGCCGCGCGTGCAGGTCCAGGTTGTTGGTCGGCTCGTCGAGCAGCAGCACCTCGGGCCGGGCGAGCAGCAGCGCGGCGAGCCGCAGCAGCACGGACTCGCCGCCCGAGATCTCGCCGATCGTGCGGTCGAGGCCGATGTGCCCGAGACCGAGCTGGTCGAGCACGGCCAGCGCCCGCTCCTCCACGTCCCAGTCGTCGCCGACCGCCGCGAAGTGTTCCTCGGCGGTGTCGCCCGACTCGATGGCGTGGAGGGCGGCCCGGGTCGTGTCGATGCCGAGGACCTGGTCGACCCGCAGCCCGGTGTTCAGGACCAGGTTCTGCGGGAGGTAACCCACCTCGCCGGCGATGCGGACGGTGCCGGCCGAGGGCGTGAGCTCGCCGGCGATCAGCTTGAGCAGGGTCGACTTGCCGGAGCCGTTGAGACCGACCAGGCCGGTCCGGCCGGGGCCGACCGCCAGCCGGAAGTCGTCGAGGACGGCGGTCCCGTCGGGCCAGGAGAAGGACAGGGACGTACAGGTGATGAAGGTGGGGCGGGTCGCCATGGAAGCCTCCCGGGTTGCGATGCGTGGTCAGGGGCAACGCGTGAGACACCGGGACGCGGGCGGAAGCCGGATCGGTCCGGAAGGGGCCGGTAAGGACGGCCGGGGAGGACCGGTACGGGGCAGCGCTCGTACGCCGAGGTCGAGGACGGCACACGCGGCGGCGGGGCGGCACGCGCGGCACGGTGTCTCGGACCTCACACGAGCAACGGCCTTCTCCGATCTGGCGACAACAGGACCGTCGACGACGTTACGACCGGGGGACGGGCGACGGCAACCGAATTACGGGTGCTCCTCCAGGAGCTGCGCCAGGTCCTGGTCCCAGTCCAGGTACTGGTGCTCGCGCCCGCTCGGCACCAGGTGCTGCGAGCGCTCCAGGAAGCTCCGCAGCTCCGACGTGCGGATGTGGACCATGGCCACGCCCTCGGGAGCGTGGAACTCGACCACGGTGCGGTCGTATCCGTACGGCCGCACGCGCACGTCCCCGACGCCCGCCGGGCCGTCCACGCCCTGCGCGAGCAGCTCGCGCGCGAAGGCCCACGACACCTCGACGCCCTCCAGGGTCGCGGGCGGCGGGAAGGCCATGCTCACGGCGTACGGGTCCTCGCGGTCGTACCGCAGCGTGGCGGCGACGGACTCGGCCCGGGGCGCGGACGCGACCAGACGGGCCTGCACGGCCTGCTCGATGACGGTGGACATGGGCCAGCCTCCTGTCGCGCGGCTACGGGCCACGTTCTCCTGCGTCTCCCCGACACCAGGAGAGACGAACGAGGAGGCGCCGACGTGCACTGCGGGGGTACGTGAGCTGCGTCACCGCGCGCCGCGTCACCGCTCGGCGTCACCGCTCGGCGTCACCGCTCGGCGTCACCGCTCCGCTTCACCGCTCCTCCGCGCGGTCGAAGTCGCCGCCCGCGCAGGGTCCCGAGTGGTCGCAGTACGGCTGGTTGCCCGAGGCCCCGCAGCCGCACAGCACCGCCCGGGTCTCGTGCCGCTCGCCCTGGCCGGAGCGGACCAGCAGGTCGCCGCGCACCACCAGACGCCCGTCCGGCATGCGGCGGACGGTGGTGGGGGAGGCCGGCGGCTCGGCGGCGTCGTCCGCCAGGTGGTAGCGCAGCGCACCCGAGGGGCAGCGGCGGACCACCTCGGCGACCAGGTCCGGCGCCGCCTCGTCGGGCTGCACCCACGGGCGCTTCGACACGTCGAACACGCTCGGCAGACCGTGGACGCACTCGGCGGCGTGCAGACAGCGGCGCGGCTCGAAGGTGACGGTGATCCCCTCGCCGTCGTACTCCTTGAGCTTCGGCGCCTCGTCCGGGACGGGGTCGGTGGTGCGGTCCGTCATGCGACCCAGCCTAGGAAGGCGGCGGGCGGTGCGCACTCCGGCACTCTGGACGGGATCTTCGGGGTGGGCTAGCTTCCGGCGGCATGACGTCCATGGGGAAGACGAGCGAGACGCGAGAGACGAGCAGGACGCGACAGGTGGGGAGGCCTGGGCGGACGCGGAGGCCTGGGCGGCCGTGGGCGGCGGGACTCGCCGCGGGACTCGCGGGGGCGGCGCTCGCGACGGCCGTCACGGCGGCGCCGGCCGCGGCGGGGGAGCGCGTGCCCGGCGAGTGGCGGCTCACCGGGACCGGCACCGATGCCCGGTTCCGCGGGCTGGCGGCGGTAAGCAGGTCGGTGGCCTGGGCCGCCGGGTCGAAGGGGACGGTGCTGCGCACCACCGACGGCGGGAAGAGCTGGCGAAACGTCTCGCCGGCCGGCGCCGGGGAGCTGGAGTTCCGGGACGTGGAGGCCTTCGACGCCCGGCGCGCGGTGGTCCTCGCGATCGGCGAGGGCGAGGCCTCGCGGGTCTACCGCACCGAGGACGGCGGCGAGACCTGGACGGAGTCCTTCCGCAACACCGATCCGCGCGCCTTCTACGACTGCATGACCTTCTTCGACCGGCGGCACGGGCTCGCGATGAGCGACCCGGTGGACGGCAGGTTCCGCATCCTGTCGACCCGCGACGGCGGGCGGACCTGGGAGGTCCTGCCGGACGACGGCATGCCGGACGCGCTGCCCGGCGAGGCCGGCTTCGCGGCGAGCGGCCAGTGCCTGGTCTCGTCCGGGCCGAAGGACGTGTGGCTCGCGACCGGCGGCGGGGCCACCGGGCGGGTGCTGCACTCGGCGGACCGGGGGCTGACCTGGACCGCCACCGAGACCACCGTCCCGGCGGGCGAGGGCGCCAAGGGCGTGTTCGGGCTCGCCTTCCGCGACCGCCGGCACGGCATCGCGGTCGGCGGCGACTACCGCAAGGACCAGCCCTCGCCGCGGGCGGCCGCCGTCACGGGCGACGCGGGCCGCGCGTGGACCGCGTCCGCCACCCCGCCGCCCGCCTACCGCTCGGGCGTCGCCTGGCTCCCGCACACCAGGTCTGCGGCCCTCGCGGTCGGCCCCACCGGCACGGACCTCACCACCGACGGCGGCCGCACCTGGCGCACCGTCGACACCGGCTCGTACGACACGGTCGACTGCACCCTGGACGGCGCGTGCTGGGCCTCGGGCGAGAAGGGCCGCATCGCACGCGCCCTCCTCCACCGGCCCTGATCCGAAAGAAACGGCCTAGACGGGCAACTCGTCCCGGAACGGCGCGAGTCCGTCCACGGTCTTCGTGGCGTGGAACTCGACGATCCGGTACGCGCACACGCCCTCGATGCTGAACGGGTCGGTCGCCACGATCTCCTCGATCTCCGCGCGACCGACCCCGCCGGCCAGAATCACCCCGCCGTCCCGCGGCTCCTTCCGCCCGGACGCCAGAAACACCCCTTCGGCGTACCGCGCGTCCAGCCATGCGACGTGAGCACCGAGCAACGCGTCGACCCGCTCCAGCGGAGCGGTGTAACTCAACTCGAGTACGAACATGCCCGCCAGGCTACCGAGAGGCCGCCGCCGGGTTCGTCGTAGGGTGCCCCACCATGACGATCATCGAGGTTCCCGAGGGCTGGCCCGGCGACGAAAGGGCGGCGCTGGCCGTGCAGGAGGAGTTGCGGGGGCGGCTCGTGGTGGGGGAGGAGGGGCCCGGGGTCGGGGAGGGGAACGTGACCGGGGTCGACGTCGCCTATGACGACGAGCGGGACCTCGTCGCGGCGGCGGCCGTCGTGCTCGACGGGCGGAGCCTGGAGGTGGTGGAGGAGGCGACCGCCGTGGGGCGGGTGTCGTTTCCCTACGTGCCGGGGCTGCTGGCGTTCCGGGAGGTGCCGACCGTGCTCGCCGCGCTCGGGCGGCTCACCGCCGGGCCCGGGCTGCTGGTCTGCGACGGCTACGGGCTCGCGCACCCCCGCCGGTTCGGGCTCGCGAGTCATCTCGGGGTGCTCACGGGACTTCCGTCCATCGGCGTCGCCAAGAACCCGTTCACCTTCTCCTACGAGCAACCGGGCGAAGGACGGGGCGAGTTCAGCGACCTCCTCGCCGACGGCGAGACCGTCGGCCGCGCGCTGCGCACCCGCGCCGGCGTCAAGCCGGTCTTCGTCTCGGTCGGGCACCGCGTCTCGCTGGACCGGGCCTGCGCGCACACGCTGCACCTCAGTCCGCGCTACCGGCTTCCCGAGACCACCCGCCATGCCGACTCCCTGTGCCGCCGAGCCCTCCAGGAGGCGCTGAGCACGAGGCCCGAGTGATGCCTGGGACGAGTGAGTACCCGTACGGATATCGCCCCGTGACACTCGGGCGGCAGAGTGTGGGCATGACATCCCCCCGTTCCGCTCGCCCCAACCCCGCCGCCCCCATCGGCACCCTGCAGTGCGTGGTCCTCGACTGCCCCGACGTCATGGAACTCGCCAGGTTCTACCAGCGGTTGCTCGGCGGCGAGATCAACCGGCCCGACCCGCAGTGGGCGGTCGGCGACGCCTGGGCCACGCTGCACGGCGCCGGCGGCGCTCCCGTGCTCGCCTTCCAGGGCGTGGCCGACCACCGGCCGCCCGTATGGGGCTCGCCCGAGCAGCAGTTCCACATCGACGTGCGGGTCGCGGACCTCGACGAGGCCCACGAGGCGGTCGTCGCGCTCGGCGCCTGGCGCCTCGACACCGAGGGCGGCGACCGGGCCTGGCGGATCTACGCCGACCCGGCCGGCCACCCCTTCTGTCTCGTACGGCACTGAGCGGCGCGGCCGCTCAGCCCGAGTGCGCCACCCGGAAGCGCAGCCCGGCCGCCTCCAGCCGCTCCACCAGCGCGCCGCCCATCGCGACCGCCGTGGTCACCTGCCCGGAGGTCTTCGGCAGATCGTCGAACGCCAGGCACAGCGCCGACTCGGCGAGCATCTTCGCCGTCTCGTCGTAGCCGGGATCACCGCCCGACACCTCGGTGAAGACGCGCCGTCCGCCGCCCTCCCCCACGAAGCGGACCGAGAACCAGCTGCGCGCCCGCCGCTCCGCGCTCGGCCCCTGCCCCGGCTCGTAACGGCCCATCAGCCAGTTGCGGACGAAGGGCAGTTGGGCCGCGAGCGCACTCACGCCCACCACGGCGGAACCGCCGAGCGCCATCGGCAGGGTCTTCACCGAGGCGTAGTGGCGGTAGCGGAAGTCCGGCCCGTAACGCTCGAGGGCCCGCGCCGAGCGCGCCACCACCTGCGGGTCGAGGGTCGGCAGCGGCAGCGCCCAGGTGCCGGTCTCGCGGCTGAACCGCGGCCCGCCGAGCGGCGCCCGGGCCCGCCGGGTCACCAGCCGCGGCTCGTGCAGCCGCCGTTCGTGCGCGGCCCGCAGGATCTCCCGGCCGCGCCCGAACGCGGTGAGCGCCGAGGCGAAGGTGCCGCCGGAGAAGACCGCGCCGGCCCGCACGAAGCCGTCGATCCGCAGCGGGACCCCCTCCGGAAGCTGCCGCACCGTGTAGTAGACGCCCAGGTCGTGCGGGACCGAGTCGAAGCCGCAGGCGTGCACGAGCCGGGCGCCGGTCTCCCGGGCGCGGGCGTCGTACCGCACGTACATCCTGTCGACGAACTCCGCCTCCCCGGTCAGGTCCAGATAGTCGGTTCCGGCCTCCGCGCACGCGGCGACCAGCTCCTCCCCGTACCAGACGTACGGGCCGACGGTGCTGGCCACCACCCGGGCGGCGCCGGCGAGTTCGCGCAGCGACTCCGGGTCGGTCGAGTCGGCGACGAGCAGCGGAAGGCCGGCGCACCGCGGCCACCGCGCGGCGAGCCGGTCGCGCAGGGCGGTGAGCTTGCCGCGGCTGCGGCCGGCGAGGGCCCAGCGGCAGTCCTCCGGGGCGTGCTCGGCCAGGTACTCGGCGGTGAGTTCGCCCACGAATCCGGTCGCCCCGAAGAGGACCACGTCGTACGGCCGCGCGGCCGCCCCAGTCTCCATCCAGCCCAGCCCCTCCGATGTCGCCGCGCCACCCCCGGCGCGCATGTCGTCGGCGGACTCTAGCGGAAGACCGCGCGGGCCCCGCCGCCGGGAGCTTTCCGGCGCTCACCCGGCCCCGGTCGCCGTCCCCGCCGGTCACGCCGGGCTCGCGGCGCCCGGCCCTCCTCGTCCGGCCCGGCGGACGAGACACCCGCCGGGGGCTTGTGCCGAGTGGAACACGTTCCTAGCATCTTCGGTGTTACATCATCACTGTCACACTCGCGGTGCTGCCCACCGTCCGGTACTCCGCTGTCACCCACTCCGCTCACCCTGGGGACTCGATGACGACTCCGCGCCCGTCCCACGGCGGCCCGCTCTCCGGTGTCCGCGTGGTCGAACTCGCCGGCATCGGCCCCGGCCCCTTCGCCGCGATGCTGCTCGCCGACCTCGGCGCCGACGTCGTGCGCGTCGACCGGCCCGGCGGCCCGGGCCTCGGTGTCGACCCCGCGTACGACCTCACCAACCGCAACAAGCGCTCCGTCCTCGTCGACCTCAAGGCCGACGGCGGGCCGGACACCGTGCTCGACCTGGTCGAACGCGCCGACATCCTCGTCGAGGGCTACCGCCCCGGCGTCGCCGAACGCCTCGGCGTCGGCCCCGAGGCCTGCCTCGCCCGCAACCCGCGGCTCGTCTACGGCCGGATGACCGGCTGGGGCCAGGACGGACCGCTCGCCCCCACCGCCGGACACGACATCGCCTACCTGGCCCTCACCGGCACCCTCGGCATGATCGGCCCCGACCCGGACGGCCCGCCCGTCATTCCCGCCAACCTCGTCGGCGACTACGCGGGCGGCTCCCTCTACCTCGTCATCGGCGTCCTCGCCGCCCTCCAGCACGCCCGCGCCCACGGCGAGGGCCAGGTCGTCGACGCCGCCATCGTCGACGGCGCCGCCCACCTCGCCACCATGATCCACGGCATGCTCGCCGCCGGCGGCTGGCAGGACCGGCGCGGGGTCAACCTGCTCGACGGCGGCTGCCCCTTCTACGGGACCTACGAGACCGCCGACGGCGGGTACATGGCCGTCGGCGCGCTGGAACAGCAGTTCTACGACGAGTTCGTCCGGCTCCTCGGCATCGAGGAGAGCGCCCCGGCCCGCCGCGACCTCGCCCGCTGGCCCGAGCTGCGCGAGGCCGTCGCCGAGCGCTTCCGCACCCGTACGAGGGAGGAATGGACCGAGGTCTTCGCGGGCACCGACGCCTGCGTGGCCCCCGTGCTTTCGATGCGCGAGGCCCCCGGCCACCCACACCTCGCCGCCCGCGGCACCTTCGTCGAGCACGAAGGGCTCGTCCAGCCCGCGCCCGCCCCGCGGTTCTCCGCCACACCCGGCGCGGTCCGCACCGGGCCCGCGCTGCCGGGCGGCGACACCGCCGAGGTCGCCCGGGACTGGGCCGTACCCGCACTCGTACCCCCCGTATCCGACCCAGCCGCCAAGGAGCAGCAGGCATGAAGCGCCGGCTCTACACCGCCGACCACGAGGCCTTCCGCGAGACCGTCCGCACCTTCCTCGCCAAGGAGGTGCTGCCCCACTACGCGCAGTGGGAGAAGGACGGCATCGTCTCCCGCGAGGTCTGGCGGGCCGCAGGCCGGCAGGGCCTGCTCGGCCTCGCCGTCGACGAGGAGTACGGCGGCGGCGGAAACCCCGACTTCCGCTACAGCGCCGTCCTCGCCGAGGAGTTCACCCGGGCCGGCACGCCCGGCCTGGCCATCGGCCTGCACAACGACATCATCGGCCCCTACCTCACCTCGCTCGCCACCGAGGAACAGAAGCGCCGCTGGCTGCCCGGCTTCTGCAGCGGGGAGATCGTCACCGCCATCGCGATGACCGAGCCCGGCGCCGGCTCCGACCTCCAGGCCGTCCGCACCACCGCCGAGGACCACGGCGACCACTGGATCCTCAACGGCTCCAAGACCTTCATCTCCAACGGGATCCTCGCCGACCTGGTGATCGTCGTCGCCAGGACCACCCCGGAGGGCGGCGCCCACGGGCTCTCCCTGCTCGTCGTCGAACGCGGCATGGCCGGCTTCGAGCGCGGCCGCAACCTCGACAAGATCGGCCAGAAGTCCCAGGACACCGCCGAGCTCTTCTTCCACGACGTCCGCGTCCCCAAGGAGAACCTGCTCGGCGAGCTCAACGGGGCCTTCGTCCACCTGATGACCAACCTCGCCCAGGAACGGCTCGCCATCGCCGTCGCCGCCATCGCGGGCGCCGAGCACCTCCTGGAGCTCACCACCGCCTACGTCAAGGAGCGCGAGGCCTTCGGCCGCCCGCTGGCCAGGCTCCAGCACGTCCGCTTCGAGATCGCCGAGATGGCCACCGAGTGCGCCGTCACCCGTACCTTCCTCGACCGCTGCGTCGAGGAGCACACGGACCCCGACGGCGGCGGGCTCGACGCCGTGCACGCCTCCATGGCCAAGTGGTGGTCCACCGAGCTGCAGAAGCGGGTCGCCGACCGCTGCCTGCAATTGCACGGCGGATACGGCTACATGAGCGAATTCCCGGTCGCGCGGGCCTTCACCGACGGCCGGATCCAGACCATCTACGGCGGGACGACCGAGATCATGAAGGAGATCATCGGCCGTTCCCTGCTCGCCTGACCCGCAGCCCTTCGCCCGACCCGCACTCCCGGGCCCGACCCGCGACCAGCGGCCCGACCCGCAATCCCCAGCCCGACCCTCCGAGACTCGCCCGAAAGGCACCACCGTGACCACCGAAGCGTACGTCTACGACGCGATCCGCACCCCGCGCGGCCGCGGCAAGGCCAACGGCGCCCTGCACGGCACCAAGCCGATCGACCTCGTCGTCGGCCTCATCCACGAGATCCGCGCCCGCTTCCCCGGACTCGACCCGGCCGCCATCGACGACATCGTCCTCGGCGTCGTCGGCCCCGTCGGCGACCAGGGCTCCGACATCGCCCGGATCGCCGCCATCGCCGCCGGCCTGCCCGACACCGTCGCCGGCGTCCAGGAGAACCGCTTCTGCGCCTCCGGTCTCGAAGCCGTCAACCTGGCCGCCGCCAAGGTCCGCTCCGGCTGGGAGGACCTGGTCCTCGCCGGCGGCGTCGAGTCCATGTCCCGGGTACCGATGGCCTCCGACGGCGGCGCCTGGTTCGCCGACCCGATGACCAACATCGCCACCAACTTCGCCCCCCAGGGCATCGGCGCCGACCTCATCGCCACCATCGAGGGCTTCTCGCGCCGCGACGTCGACGAGTACGCCGCCCTCTCCCAGGAGCGCGCCGCCGCCGCCTGGAAGGACGGCCGCTTCGACCGCTCCGTCGTCCCCGTCAGGGACCGCGCCGGACTCACCGTCCTCGACCACGACGAGCACATGCGTCCCGGCACCACCGCCGACTCCCTCGCCCGGCTCAAGCCCTCCTTCGCCGACATCGGCGAACTCGGCGGCTTCGACGCGGTCGCGCTGCAGAAGTACCACTGGATCGAGGAGATCGACCACGTCCACCACGCCGGCAACTCCTCCGGCATCGTCGACGGCGCCTCCCTCGTCGCCATCGGCTCCCGGGAGGTCGGCGAGCGCCACGGCCTGACGCCCCGCGCCCGGATCGTCGCCGCCGCCGTCTCCGGCTCCGAGCCCACCATCATGCTCACCGGCCCGGCCCCCGCGACCCGCAAGGCGCTCGCCAAGGCCGGACTCACCATCGACGACATCGACCTGATCGAGATCAACGAGGCCTTCGCCGCCGTCGTCCTGCGCTTCGTCAAGGACATGGGCGTCTCCCTCGACAAGGTCAACGTCAACGGCGGCGCCATCGCGCTCGGCCACCCGCTCGGCGCCACCGGCGCGATGATCCTCGGCACCCTCGTCGACGAGCTGGAGCGCCAGGACAAGCGCTACGGCCTCGCGACCCTCTGCGTCGGCGGCGGCATGGGCATCGCCACGATCGTCGAGCGCGTCGAGCGCTTCTGACCGCCCGGTCCGAACCCTTCTTACGGAGAAGCATCAGCATGAGCGAGAGCACCACCATCCGCTGGGAGCAGGACGGGACCGGCGTCGTCACCCTCGTCCTCGACGACCCGAACCAGTCCGCCAACACCATGAACCAGGCCTTCAGGGCCTCGATCGTCGCGATCGCCGACCGCGCGGAGGCCGAGAAGGACTCCATCCGCGGCATCATCTACACCTCCGCGAAGAAGACCTTCTTCGCCGGCGGCGACCTCAAGGACATGATCCAGGCGGGCCCCGAGCACGCCCAGGACATCTTCGACGGCGCCATGGAGATGAAGAGGGCGCTGCGCCGCATCGAGACCCTCGGCAAGCCCGTCGTCGCCGCGATCAACGGCGCCGCCCTCGGCGGCGGTTACGAGATCGCCCTCGCCTCCCACCACCGCATCGCCCTCGACGCGCCCGGCTCCAAGATCGGCCTGCCCGAGGTCACCCTGGGCCTGCTCCCCGGCGGTGGCGGCGTCACCCGCACCGTACGCCTCATGGGCATCACCGACGCCCTGCTCAAGGTGCTGCTCCAGGGCACCCAGTACAACCCGCGGCGCGCCCTCGACAACGGCCTCGTGCACGAGCTGGCCGCGACGCCGGAGGAGATGCTCGCCAAGGCCCGCGCCTTCATCGACGCCCACCCCGAGTCCCGGCAGCCCTGGGACGAGCCCGGCCACAAGATCCCCGGCGGCACCCCGTCGAACCCCAAGTTCGCCGCCAACCTGCCGGCCTTCCCCGCCAACCTGCGCAAGCAGCTGAACGGCGCGCCCTACCCGGCCCCGCGCAACATCATGGCCGCGGCCGTCGAGGGCTCTCAGGTCGACTTCGAGACCGCGCTCACCATCGAGAGCCGCTACTTCACCGAGCTGGTCGTCGGCCAGACCGCGAAGAACATGATCCAGGCGTTCTTCTTCGACCTCCAGGCCGTCAACTCCGGCGCCAACCGCCCCCAGGGCGTCGAGCCCCGCAAGGTCCGCAGGGTCGCCGTGCTCGGCGCGGGCATGATGGGCGCCGGCATCGCGTACTCCTGCGCCCGCGCCGGCATCGAGGTGGTCCTCAAGGACGTCTCCGCCGAGGCGGCTGCCAAGGGCAAGGCGTACTCGGAGAAGCTGTGCGCCAAGGCGGTGTCGCGCGGCCGCACCACGCAGGAGAAGGCGGACGCCCTGCTCGCCCGCATCACGCCGACCGCCGACGTGGCGGACCTGGCGGGCTGCGACGCGGTCATCGAGGCGGTCTTCGAGGACACGGCGCTCAAGCACAAGGTCTTCCAGGAGATCCAGCACGTCGTCGAGCCCGACGCGCTGCTCTGCTCCAACACCTCCACCCTGCCCATCACCGACCTCGCCGAGGGCGTGGAGCGGCAGGCCGACTTCATCGGCCTGCACTTCTTCTCGCCCGTCGACAAGATGCCGCTCGTCGAGATCATCAAGGGCGAGCGCACCGGCGACGAGGCCCTGGCCCGCGCCTTCGACCTGGTCCGCCAGATCGACAAGACGCCGATCGTCGTCAACGACTCGCGCGGCTTCTTCACCTCCCGGGTGATCGGCCACTTCATCAACGAGGGCGTCGCCATGGTCGGCGAGGGCGTCGAGCCCGCCTCCGTCGAGCAGGCCGCAGCCCAGGCCGGCTACCCGGCGAAGGTGCTCTCCCTCATGGACGAGCTGACCCTCACCCTGCCCCGCAAGATCCGCAACGAGACGCGGAAGGCCGTCGAGGAGGCCGGCGGCACCTGGATCGCGCACCCCGGCGAGATCGTCATCGACCGCATGGTCGACGAGTTCGGCCGCCCCGGCCGCAGCGGCGGCGCCGGCTTCTACGAGTACGGCGAGGACGGGAAGCGCGGCAGGCTGTGGCCGGGCCTGCGCGAGCACTTCACCAAGCCCGAGGTCGAGATCCCGTTCCGCGACATGCAGGAGCGGATGCTGTTCGCGGAGGCGCTCGACACCGTCCGCCTCCTGGAGGAGGGCGTCCTGACCTCCGTCGCGGACGCCAACATCGGCTCCATCCTGGGCATCGGCTTCCCGGCGTGGACGGGCGGCGTGCTCCAGTACATCAACGGCTACGAGGGCGGCGTCGCCGGCTTCGTGGAGCGGGCGCGCGAGCTGGCGGCGACGTACGGCGAGCGGTTCAACCCGCCGGCCCTGCTGGTGGAGAAGGCGGAGCGGGGCGAGGTCTTCACGGACGCCTGAGCCGACGGCGGCGGACCGGACGCGTCCGTCGTCAGCGGCCGGCCGTCAGCGGCTCCTGAAGGCGGTCCTCAGCTCCTCGCTGAGCGACCGCTGGAAGGCCGTGACGAGGGCCTGGACCACCATCGGCTGCATGTGCGCCGAGAGCGACTTCATCGCCGACAGGTGGTCCGGGTCCGCGCCGCTCTCCCGGTAGGGGTTCCACACCTGCTCCTGGAACAGCCGGGCCAGCTCCTGCGCCGCGCTGCGGGCGTGCTCCAGGAGCACGGTCCGGGAGGCGAGGATCGTCTCGTGCTCGATGGGCACGTCGAGCAGCTCGACACCGAGCCGCAGCAGGGAGCCGTCGAGCCGGAACACGTCCGGGTCCGGCCCCTTGTCCAGCACGCCCATCGCCGCCAGCCGGTCCACGTCGCGGTCCGCGAGCGGACGCCCGGCCCGGCGCTCCAGCTCCGGCCGGGTGATCACCTCGGCGGACTCCGGCGCCCACGACGCCACCAGGGCCCGGTGGATCGCCAGGTCCTGGGCGCTCAGATCGGCCGGCAGCTGCTCCAGATAGCGCTCGATCGCGGCGAGCGTCATGCCCTGCCGCTGCAGCTCCTCGATCAGCGCGAGCCGTGACAGATGCGCCGGCCCGTAGTGTCCGACCCGGCGCGGTCCGATGACGGGCGGCGGCAGCAGCCCCCGCGTCCCGTAGAACCGCACCGTCCGCACGGTCACCCCGGCCCGGGCGGCCAGCTCGTCCACCGTGTAGGTCGGCGTGGCGGCCTGCTCGTCGCTCGCGTGCTCCATGGTTCAACAGTATTGCTGTCTCACCAGCTCTGTAAAAGCCATGGGGCGTTGTCAGTGGCGGCTCGTACGGTGGCTCCATGACCGTGATCGAGTACGTGCAGGGGGACGCCACCGCGCCGCGGGGTAAAGGCGTCAGGATCATCGCGCATGTCTGCAACGACCTGGGCGGCTGGGGCAAGGGCTTCGTGCTCGCCCTCTCGCGACGCTGGCCCGAGCCCGAGGCGGCCTTCCGCCGCTGGCACCGCGAGCGCGCGAGGAACGACTTCGGCCTCGGAGCGGCCCAGTTCGTCCAGGTCGAGCCGTACGTGTGGGTGGCCAACCTGGTGGGTCAGCGGGGGATCCGGACGGGGCGCAGCAGCGGCGTGCCGGTGCGGTACGAGGCGATCGACGCGGCCCTCGGGCTGCTCGCCGACCGGGCGGCGGAGCTCGGGGCCTCCGTGCACATGCCCCGGATCGGCTGCGGGCTCGCGGGCGGCAAGTGGTCGCGGGTCGAGCCGCTGATAGCCGAGCGGCTGACGGCACGGGGGATACCGGTCACGGTGTACGACTTCGAGGCCTAGGGCCTGCCCGGCCTCCGGCCGGACAGGCTCGCGGGCGTGGCCGGGGCACCGGACGGGACCCCGGGAGAAAGGGGCGCGTGACGGACGCTAGAGTCATGCGCCTGTTCGAATAGCGGCGTAAGGCAGGGGGAGGCGCATGCAGGCGCAACTCAGGGAGACGGCCACCGAGTTGGCCCGACTCCTGTGGCGGGAGCACACCGTGTACCGCGAGCGCGACGGCGGTGTGGTGATCCGGGGCGAGCACGTGCGGCGCTGGATCAGCCTGTCGCCGACCGGGGGCAAGGACCAGGCGCGTGTCCGGGCCGGCCGGATCCTCGACGGCGGGACGACCGCTCCCGCCCGGCTCGAGGCCGTGGTGGACCTGACCGCCGGCACCGGCGAGCTGGCCGCGGTCTGCCGCCGGTTGCTCGCGGAGACCGCGGCCGACGCCGCGCCGTCGACGGCCGGGGCGTCCCGTCCGGCGAGGAGGCCGAAGCCGGCGAAGGGCGGGCCGGCCCGCCCGGGCAAGGGGCGCCACACCGGCGTCGGCTCGTGGGTGATCCTGCTGTGCGTCGGAGGCGTCGTCGCCCTCTGGGCGTACAGCGTCTTCGGCGGCGCGTACTAGGACGGCGCGTACTAGGAGGCTGGTCGGCGGTCCGGGGGCCGGCGGGCCCCTGGACGTCGCCTACGCGTCCGCGCGCTTGCGTGACGGCGCCGTGGGGTCCGCACGATCCCACGGCGCCGTCCGTACATCGCCCTCCGGCGTCCGGCGGGGTCAGCCCGCCGAGTAGCCCGTCACCGGGTAGTGGTCGCTCAGGTTCGTGTACGTGTACGTGGTGCCCCAGCTGGACACGGTCCACGGCGCGGTCTGCTCCGGGATCACGTTGTTCGTCCAGCCCGCCGGGCGCGCGTTCCCGGCGCGGAACAGGACGTAGTCGAGGTCCTCGCGCGGGTCGTTCGGGTAGCGGTCGTGCGCGATCGAGTTGAGCGCCGTGTCGAAGGAGTACGGGTGACCGGTGCGGGCGTCCGCGCCGGCCAGGCCGGCGTCGGCCAGCATGGTGGCGTACTCCGGCGTCCGCGAGTCCACGTTCATGTCGCCCGCGACGATCACCTGCTCGTTCGCCGGGATGTTCTTCGCGTCGAGGAAGGCGTCGATGTTCTTGAACTGCCGGCTGCGCATCTGCGCCGCCTCGCCCGCCGAGCAGCCCGGATCGGTGGACTGGGCGTGGGTGCCGACCACGTGCACCTTGGTGCCGTTGACGTCGAGAACCGTGTAGACGAAGCCCTTGTTCGAGTACCAGTCGGCGCCGCAGGCGTCCTTGTAGACGTACTGCTCCTTGCGGACGATCGGCCACTTGCTGAGGACCGTCACACCGCCGTCCTCCGGGGTCGTGGAGGAGTAGGCGCCGCCGGTGGCGTCCCAGCCCGTCTTGGAGCGGCCCAGGACCGGGGTCTGGTACGGGTACTGGGCGGCCGCCTTGGCCTTGAGGGCATCGGAGGAGGAGTTGTCGAAGGCCTCCTGGAGCACGACCACGTCGTTGCCCTGGAAGAAGGAGGTCGTGGGGATCGTGGCGGCCCGGTGGTCCTGGCCCCAGTTCGGGTACAGCGTCTTGGAGAAGAGGAAGACGTTGTACGTCAGCACCTTCAGGTTCGGCGTCGCGGCGGTGGCCGCGGTGTCGGCGGCCGTGGCCGAGGGGGCGGCGAGCGCCAGGGTGGTGGCGGCGAGCGCGGCCGAGAGTGCGGCGCCGGACATGCGGCGGAGCGCGGTGGAACGCACGATGAACTCCCAAATGAGGGTGGGGGGTTGGACCGGGCGCCGCACATCAAATCAGTCGTGGTTACCTTCCGGTAGCCTTTGGGTGCCGCGAATCTTGCGCGGCTCGCACGAACACACCAACTCTCCGGCGCATCCCCGGTATCTGCCGGAATTGAGAGTTTTGCGACCAGGTAGGATGCGCGCATGACCCTCGCGCAGAACTCGCAGATCTTCCCCACCGACCTGGGACCGCTCAACCCCGTCTGGGCCGAGCTCATCCTCGGCGCCGTCCTCTTCGGCCTGACCTTCCTGATCCTGGCCAAGGGGATCCTGCCGAAGATCAAGCGCACGCTCACCGAGCGTGAGGACGCCATCGAAGGCGGCACCGAGCGCGCCGACGACCTGCGTGCCGAGGCCAGTGCCATCCGCGAGCAGTACGAGGCCGAGCTCGCCGAGGCCCGTCACGACGCCGCGCGCATCCGCGCCCAGGCCACCGAGGAGGGCTCCCAGGCCATCGCCGCCGCCCGCGCCGAGGGCATCGCCGAGCGCGACCGCATCCTCGCCTCCGGCCACGAGCAGATCGCCGTCGAGCGCGAGGCCGCCGAGCGCGAGCTCGCAGGTGACGTCGACGCCTGGGCCCGCTCCCTGGCCGGCCGCATCGTCGGTGAGCCGGTCGGCGCCGAGCGCGCCTGACGCACCACGCACCACCACGCACCACCGCAGGGGCCGCGCCCCGGGCCGTCCGAGACGCCCGGGCCGCGGCCCCGCGTCGTACCCACGCCAGGCGCGCCGCGGACCGGACGCCGCGCCGGCCCGGCGCCTTGCCCGCCACGCGGGACCCGGGCAGCCTGGGAGAACGAGAGGGACACCGCGTTGACGGACCACGACGACCACGTACCGCACGTAGGGCACGGGCAGGCACCGCACGGACCCGCGGCATCACGGACGCCCGCCGGGCCGGCGATGTCGCACGGGCCGGCGGCGTCGCACGCGCCCTCCGGACCGGAGGCCCGGCGGACGCCGGCGGAACACCGCACACCGGCGCCACAGCGCTCAGCAGCGGAGCACCGCTCACCGGCGGCTCCGCCCGTTCCGCGCCCCGAGCCGGCCCACGGCGGGGGATCCGCGTCCGCCGCCTCCGCCTCCGCGCCCCCCGCGTCCGCCGCCTCCGCCCGGGACGCCGCCGCGTCCGCCGCGGCACCCGGGCGCGCCGAAGCCTCCTCCGCGCGCCCGCAGAGCCCGGCGCGTTCGCGGGCCGTCCGCCCCGACCCCGTGCCGCCGCCCGTCGGCGGCGTGCTGTGGACCGTCGCCGGGGACGTCCGCGCCCTGCTCATGCTGCCCGCGGCCCTCACCATGCAGGTCGCCCACCCCGCCGTCGGCGCCGGCGTCGACGACCACTCCGTCTTCCGTACGGACCCGTGGGGCCGCGGCGAGCGCTCGCTGCGCTCCCTCCAGCTGTGGATCTACGGCGGCGAGCGGGCCGTCGAGGAGGGCCGCAGGCTGCGCGCGCTGCACAAGGAGATCCAGGGCACCGACGCCCGCGGCCGCCGCTACCACGCCCTCGACCCCGCCTACTACGCCTGGGTGCACGCCACCGGCTACCCCGTCTACCGCCACGGCCTGAGCTACCTCGCCCGCCCCCTCACCGAGGCGCAGGAACGGCAGCTCTACGCGGAGTGGCTCCAGGTCGGCCGCGTGCTCGGCATCCACGACCGCGACATGCCCCAGTCGATCGAGGAGTTCTGGCCGTACTACCGCCGGGTCCTCGACGAGGAACTGGAGGCCACCGCCGTCGTCCGCGAACTGATCGCCACCGACGCGCCCGTACCCGCCCCCGACCGCGGCCCGCTGCCCGTACGGCTCGCCCTCGCCGCCCTGTGGCCGCTGCTCCGCGGCCCCTTCCTGCGCGCACGGGCCTTCCTCACCGTCGGGCTCATGCCCCCGGAGGCCCGCGCCGCCATCGGCCTGGAATGGACCCCGGACCAGGAACGCCGGCTGCGCCGCCTCGCCCGCGTCGTACGGACCGTCGTGCCCGTGCTCCCCGAGCGCCTGCGCTACCTCCCGCTGGCCCGCGAGGCCCGCGCAAAGGCCCGCCGCGGGGAAGCTCAGCGGCCGGCCTGAGGCCGGTCCGTACGGCGGAAGGCCGCCCGGTACGCGCTCGGGCGGTGTCCCGTGTGGCGGGCGAACAGGGCGGCGAAGGTGCCGGGGTCCCGGTAGCCGACGGACGCGGCGACGGAGGCGACGGTGCGGTCGGTGGTCTCCAGGAGGTGGCGGGCCCGGCGGACCCGGGAGTCCTGCAGATGCGCCAGCGGGCTGCGCCCGGTCTCCTCGGCGAAGCGGCGCAGCAGCGTGCGGGTGCTGACCCGGAAGGCGTCCGCCAGCGCGGCGAGGTCGTACCGCTCGGCGAGGTTCTGGTCGAGCCGCCGCATGACCCGCTGGGAGAAGTCGCCGCCCGGCTGCGGAAGGAGCCGCGGGTCGACGTACGGGGTCTGGGAGCTCCTGGCGTCGTCGACGAGCGCCACCCGCGCGGTGGACCTCGCCACCCGGGCGCCGCTGTGCCGGCGGATCAGGTCCAGGGCGAAGTCGTACATGGCGGTGAAGGCGGCCGTGGTCGTCACGCCCGTGTCGGTGACCACCAGCTGCTCGGGCCGGACGTCGGCGCCCGGGCAGCGCCTGGCCAGCTCGTCGGCGTACAGCCAGGACGTGGTGGCCCGGCGCCGGTCGAGCAGTCCCGCCTCGGCGAGCAGGAACGCGCCGACGCAGAGGGACACGACGGCGGTGCCGGCGGCGGCCCGCGCGCGGATCTCCGCGGTCTCGGGGCGGAGCCGGGCGAGGCGCGCGTCGAGGTCCGTGCCCGGGGCCAGTTCGAAACCGGGCACGACGAGGACGTCGACCTCGCGCGGCGGACGCACGTCCAGGCTGGTTCCGCCCGAGGCGGTGACCCGGCGGCGGGGCGAGACGACCGAGACCTGATAGCCGGGCGCGTCCGGTCCGGCGACGTGCGCCGCCATGGTCAACAGGTCGGGGATGCCGAAGACCTCGGAGGCGAAGCAGCCCGGGTAGGCGAGGACGCCGACCCGCAGCGCACCCGGCCCGGAGCCCCGCCCCGCGCCTTCGTCGCGCTCTGCCCGCCGCGGCGCCTCCACCACCGTGCCCGCACCTCCGCACCTGTGTCGCCCACCGCGTACCCGCGTACCCGCGTGCCTCGTACCTGCGGCACCGCCCGTCGCGGCGTACGCCGCTCCCGCGTCCCGCGTACCCACGTACCCGCGGCACCGGCCCCTCCGAACCGTCCCGTCGTCGCGTGGCGAGATTACCCCCGGGCTCGGCGATCCAGCCCCTCACCGGACGGCTGCTCCGCGGGCACGCTGTCCCCATGACCGACGATCCGATCAGCGACTTCACCCGCCGGAGCATGGCCGTGGGCGGGGTGGCGAAGAGGGTGTACGTGGCCGGGGCCGGGCCCGCGGTCGTGCTGCTGCCCGAGATGCCCGGCATCAGCCCCGACGTCCTGCGGCTCGCGCGCTGGGTGCGGGACGCGGGCTTCACCGTCCACGTGCCGTCCCTGTTCGGGACGGACGGCGCCTGCCCCACGGTCGAGGGCGGCCGCGAGGTCGTCCGTCGCGCCTGTGTCAGCGCCGAGTTCCGCGCCTTCGCCGGAGGCGGCACCAGTCCCGTGACGGTGTGGCTGCGCGGCCTGGCGCGCCAGGCCCACGCCGCGTGCGGCGGACCCGGAGTGGGGGCGATCGGCCTGTGCTTCACCGGCAACTTCGCCCTCACCATGGCCCTGGAGCCCGCGGTGATCGCTCCGGTGGTCAACCACCCGTCGCTGCCGCTCGACGACCCGGGCGGGCTCGAACTCGACGCCGCCGACGCGCGCGCCGTACGCGACCGGCTCGCCCGTGACGGGCTCACCGTGCTCGCCTACCGCTTCGAGGGCGACCGCTGGTGCACGGGGCAGCGGTTCGCCGCCTACCGCGCGCTGCTCGGCGACTCCTTCGACGGACGCGTCCTCCCGGACGCCGCCGCCAACCCGGCCCCGCCGCCCTTCTTCGCCGAGCTGGTCGGGACGCCGCACAGCGTCGTCACCGCCCATCTCGTCGACGAGGCGGGCCACCCCACGGTCCGGGCGCGCGACGAGATCCTCGCCTTCCTCGCCGAACGCCTCCGCCCCGCAACCCGTCTGACGAGGCATCAGGCTCCGGAGCCCAGGGCCGCCAGCGACGCCAGGTAGTCGTCGACGAGCTCGGTCTGGCGCTCGGGCGGGAAGTCCGGCGGGCTGAGCAGCGCCTGGACCACCAGTCCGAGGGCGAAGGACTGCGCGCCGGCCGCCAGGCGGCCGGGATCGCCCGGAGGGAGTTCGCCCCGCTCCTGCGCCGTCGCGATCAGCTCGGCGAGGCGCGCCCGGCCGCGGGCGTACCGGGCGGCGTGGTCCTCGCTCAGCCGCGGGTCCGCGAGCGCGGTGTCCCAGGACGAGACCCAGATCCGGTTGCTCGCGGTGGCCTCGGGCGTCAGCGGCAGGATGTCCAGGAGCGCGGCCCGTACGGCGGCGAGACCCGGCCCTCCGGCGCGGCGGGGGCGGTCGGTGGTGCGCTCGTCGAGCAGGTCGAGGGCGTGCCGGACCAGGTCGCGTTTGGCCGGAAAGTAGTGGGTCAGCAGACCGGTGGTGGCACCCAGCTCGGCGGCGACGGCGCGCATCGTGAGCCCGCCGAAGCCCTGGGCGGCGAGCACCCGCCAGACGGCCTCCGAGACCTCACGGCGGCGGGCCTCGTGGTCGCCCTTGGTTCGTGCCATGCTGCTACGGTAATGGCCATAACGCTTGTTGTGTGAATGGGGTCCTCATGTTCGCCCTCCCCTTGCGGGACAACGCCGAGCTCCGTCCGCTGGAGACCTGGCACGCCGAGGAGTTCGCCGCCCACCTGGACCGGGCGCGCGAGCACATCCGGCCGTGGGTCGGGCAGGCCTTCGTCACCGACGACGTCGAAGGCGCCCGGGGCACCCTCGTCCGCTACGGCGAGCGACGGGCGGCCGACGGCGGCCGTCTCTACGGCATCTGGCTCGACGGCACCCTGATCGGCGGCGTGATGTTCACGGCCTTCGACGCCGCCGGCGGCAGCTGCGAGCTGGGCTGCTGGCTCGAACCCGCGGGCGAGGGCCACGGCCTGGTCACCCAGGCCTGTGCCCTACTGCTCGACTGGGCCCTCGTCGAGCGCGGGCTGCACCGTGCCGAGTGGCACTGCCGGGCCGACAACGCCCGCAGCTCCGCTGTGGCCGAGCGCCTCGGCATGACGCTGGAGGGCACCCGGCGCGAGTCCTGGCCCTACGGCGGCGCCCGCCACGACAAGCAGCTGTGGGGCATCCTCGCCCGTGAGTGGCGAGCCCGCCGCACCTGAGCGCCGAGACCGCGACACAGCCACCCGAACCGCCCCCCACCCCTTGCGCCCACGGCGCGACCAGCGCCGGAGGCGCCTCCTGGGCACCCCGCGCCCCCGCCCCGCACGCCGCACGCCGCACCCCGCACGCCACACGACGAAAGGCGCCCCCGTCCCGCCCGACCGCGGGACGAAGGCGCCGGTCCGTGCGCGCCACCGGGCGCCGGTCACGCGTCCCTGCGCGCCCGGCGCGCGTCAGTGCGCGTCGTGTTCGTGGATCGTGTTCGTCTCCGCGATCTTCTTCCACGACTTCGGCTGCACCGGCTTCACGGCCTTCGCGCCGGGCGCCGTACGGGCGGAGGGCGCCGCCGCCGGAGCCGCCGCGAGGCCGGCCTCCGCCGCCGTCGGCGCCGAGGGCTTCACCGGCTGGTAGAGCCAGGTGTCGAAGAGTCCGGCGAGCGGCTTGCCCGAGACCCGCTCCGCGTACTTCACGAAGTCGGACACGTGCGCGTTGCCGTACGCGTGCTCCTGCGGCCAGCCCTTGAGGATCGCGAAGAAGTCCTCGTCACCGATCTCGTTGCGCAGCGCCTGCAGCGCCAGCGCGCCCCGGTCGTACACGGCGATGTGGAACTGGTCGTCGGCGCCCGGGTCGCCCGGCTTCACGGTCCAGAACGGGTCGTCCGCCGCCCGCGTCTGATACACGTAGTCGGCGAGCTCCTGGGCCGTTCCCTCGCCCTCCTTCTCCGCCCACAGCCACTGGCTGTAGCGGGCGAAGCCCTCGTTGACCCAGATGTCCTTCCAGTCGGCGACCGACACGCTGTCGCCGTACCACTGGTGGGCCAGCTCGTGCACCACGACCGAGACGTTCGCGCCGTTGGCGAACTGCCGCGGGCTGTAGAACGGCCGGGTCTGCGTCTCCAGGGCGTAGCCGCTGGTCACGTTCGGGACGTAGCCGCCGAGGGAGTTGAAGGGGTACGGGCCGAAGACCGACTCCAGCCACTCCGCGACCTCGGTGGTCCGCTCGATCGAGGCACGGGCCGAGCCCGCGTTGTCGCCGAGGTCCTTGCTGTAGGCGTTGAGGACCGGAAGGCCGTTCGCGGTCTTGTCCGTCGTGATGTCGAACTTGCCCACCGCGAGCGTGGCGAGATACGTCGCCTGCGGCTTGTTGGAGCGCCAGTTGTAGCGCGTCCAGCCCAGCCGGGAGGACTGCGACTGCAGGACGCCGTTGCTGATCGCCTGCGTGCCGTCCGGCACCGAGACGGACACGTCGAAGGTGGCCTTGTCCAGCGGGTGGTCGTTGGAGGGGAACCACCAGACGGCCGAATCCGGCTCCTGCGCCGCCACGCCGCCGTCGGGAGTGCGGTGCCAGGCGGTCCAGCCGCCGATCTTCAGCTCCGACGGCTTGCCCGCGTAACGCACGACGATCGAGACCGGCTTGTTCTTCTCGAGCGGGACGGCCGGGGTGACCTCCAGCTCGTGGTCGCCGGACGTGGCGAACCTCGCGACGCGGCCGTTCACCCGTACCTCGCTGACCTTGAGGCCCAGGTCGAGGTTGAAGCGGGAGAGGTTCTGCTTGGTGGTGGCGAGGATCGTCGCCGTGCCCTCCAGCAGGTCCGTCGCGGGCTGGTACTTCAGCCGCAGGTCGTAGTGGGAGACGTCGTAACCGCCGTTGCCGCTGGCGGGATAGTAGGAGTCGCCGATGCCCGGCGCGCCCGGGACGAAGTCGGCCGCCGATGCCGGGATCGCCAGCAGCAGGGAGGCCGCGAGGGCGCTCGGGACGATGATTCTGCGGTGCACAGGTGCTCCCCAAGTCATAAGAAACGTAAGACGCACGGGTGGTCGTCGGTCCTTAGTGCGACACTATTCAGGCCCCCGACGGCCCGTCACGTCCAGAGCACCGCCCGTCACATGATCGCCATTCGGCCGACATGAACCGCCCGTACCGCTTGTCCGTGACGGCACTCTTTTGCGCGGGAGTCGACAGGGGTACGTTCCGCCCCATGCCGATGACGACCCGCACCCTCCGCACCCCCCGGCGCGCGCTCCTGGTCACGGCGGGCGTCGCCGCCCTCGGTCTGCCGCTGCTCGCCGCGCCCACCGAGGCGGCCGGCAGCGCGCTCCCGCCGCCCGCGCCGCGCACCGGCTTCGAGGAGAGCGGCGGCGCCCGGTGGACCGGCGAGGACGAGGAGGCGGCCTTCCTCACCGCCGTCGACCGGGCGAGTGACCGCCTGTCCGTCCGCACGATCGGCAGCACCGCGCAGGGCCGGCCGCTGCGGCTCGCCACCCTCGGCACCGGCCCGACGACCGTGCTCCTCATCTGCACCCAGCACGGCGACGAGCCCTCGGGCCGGGAGGCCTGCCTGAGCACCCTGCGCGACCTCGCGTACGACCGCGGCCAGGAGACCCGCCGCCTCCTGGCCCGCACCACCCTGCTCGTGGTGCCCACCGCCAACCCCGACGGCCGCGCGGCGAACACCCGGGGCAACAGCGACGGGGTCGACATCAACCGCGACCACCTCGCCCTGCGCACCGCCGAGGCACGGGCGCTCGCTGCCGTGATCCGCGACCGGCGTCCCGAACTCGTCTACGACCTCCACGAGTACGGCGCCACCCCGCCGTACTACGACAAGGAGCTGCTCGCCCTCTGGCCGCGCAACCTCAACACCGACCCGGCCGTCCACGAGGAGTCCCACACCCTCTCCGAGTCGTACGTGCGCCCGGCCGCGGCACTCGCGGGCTTCAGCACCGGCATCTACGGCATCTGGACCGACCCCTTCACCGGCAAGCCGGTCAAGCAGGTCGCCGGGGACGGCCAGGAGCGCATCCTGCGCAACACCGCGGGCGTCAAGCACGCCGTCGGCCTCCTCGTCGAGACCCGCGAGGACGCCCTCGGCCCGGCCGAGCAGGACGACCCGGCCCTCAGCCACCGCCGCCGCGTCGCCACCCAACGGGCCGCCCTCAAGGGCGCGTTCGCCTACCTCGACGAACACCGGGGCCGGCTGGCGGCCGCCACCGCGCACGCCCGCGTGACCGGCTTCGCCGACCGCGGTCCGGTCCTCCTCGGCGGCGCCGACAACGACCCGGCCGAACCCGCCGAGATCCTCCAGGACCCGCCGTGCGCCTACCGGCTGACGGAGGTTCAGTACGCGCAGGTGGGCGACGAGCTGGAGCTGCACGGAGTCGTCGTGCGTGCCGCGGACGGCGGTGGCGTCCTCGTCCCGCTGCGGCAGTCGCAGCGCGCCCTCGTGCCGCTGCTGCTCGACCCGCGCGCCGCGTACGGACTCACTCGCGGAGAGCCTGTGGAGAGGTGTTGAGGAGCTGGTGAGCGCCGTCGGTGACGGCCGAGGTGATGATCATTCCGGGTTAGGGTTACCAACCGGTATTGACCATACCTGAACGGGCCTACTCGGCCCGGAAGTTGGAGTGAACCATGACGAACGCGACGCCGCTGCGCCGCACCCTGTCGGCCCTGGCCGCCACGACGCTGCTGGCCGGGGGCCTGCTGCTCGGCCAGACCGTGACCGCGCCGGCCGCCCAGGCGGCCGGCCGGACGGTCACCTGCAAGCCCGCCGAGCTGCGCCAGGACGCCGCCGAGCTGCGGGCCAAGGCCGCGAAGCTCGACCGCCTCGGCGAGAAGGCCGCCGCCCGCAAGGCCCGCGCCCAGGCCGCCGCCCTGGAGCAGAAGGCCAAGGCCTGCGAGGACGCGGACGACACCGCGCCCAAGCCGTTCCCGCGCTGAACGGGAAACAGCCGCGTCGACCCTGAGCCGGCGCCGCCGCACCGCCTGTGAACGCGACGCCCGCCCCGGAGCCGTACGGCCCCGGGGCGGGCGTTCGCGATGCGGCGGCGCGACACCGCCAAGGGCGTGCCCGGTCCGATCGCCGGACCGGACCGAGGCCCCCGGCCGTCAGGGGCGGGCCGCCGTCGCCAGCTCCGCCGCCCGGTCCGCGCAGCCCCAGGCCACCGTGATGCCCGCGCCCCCGTGACCGTAGTTGTGCACGAGGGTCCCTCCGCCCGGCAGCGGCTCGGACTCCAGACGCACCCCGCCCGCCCGGGCGGGGCGCAGACCCACCCGGTGGCCCAGGACGCGGGCGCCCGCGAGCTCCGGCCGGATCCGGGCGCACCGCGCGACGATCGCCGCGGCCGTCACCGGATCGGGCTCCGTCCGCTCGTCGTCCTCCTCGGCCGTGCCGCCCAGGATCAGCCGCCCCGGCTGCGGGAAGAAGTACGTCGTCTCGTCGGCCGCCCCGTCCGCCGCCGTGAACCAGGTATCCACGCCCGGGTTCTCCCTAGGGCCTGTCCGGCGGATCATGGCCGGGTCCGCGACGCCTGGCACGGCACCTCGCCGCGTTGCCGAAACGCCCCGATAGCTCCGCTATCGAGACGCTCCGGCGCCTTGCGATGCACCGCACCAGACGCCGCGGCCTGTCCGGCCCTGATCCGCCGGACAGGCCCCAGCACCAGCTGACCGCGCACCGCCCGCATCCCGGCGTCGCCCACGAACTCCCGCGCGCCCAGCCCCGTGCAGTTGACGACCACCGGAGCCGCCGCGCCCGCCTCGGCCGGATCCGCCGCCGTACGCCGCTCCAGCCGCACGCCCAGCTCCTCCGCCCGCCCGCGCAGCCAGCCCAGGTGCACCGGCATGTCGACGAGCGGGATCCGGGCCGCGAGCCCCGTCCCGTACGGCCCCGGCACCTCCTCCGGCGGGAGCTGGCGCAGCCCTCCGACCTCACCCGCCCAGGAGCCGAGACCCGCCAGCAGGGTGTCCGCGTGCACGCCCGCCACGAACCGCACCCCCGTCCCGTCCGGGTCGCCGGCCAGCTCCTCGTACACCCGCAGCGAGGTCAGCGCCCACGTGCCCGCCTCGGCCGCGGGCTCGATCCGGTACGGCCACCACAGGGCGCCCGCCACCGCCGACGTGGTCGCCGTCGCCTCGTCCCGCGACCAGAGCCGCACCCGGAGCCCGCGCTCGGCGAGCCGGACCGCCGTCGTCAGCCCGATGACGCCGCCGCCCACCACGATCACGTCGCTGTCCATGCCCGGACGGTACACGCGCCCCACGCCCCCGCGGTCCGGCACGTAGGATTCGTGCCCTGATGACTGCCACTCTCGTCGCCAAGAACCTCGCCGCCGGCCACGGCGAACGCTCCCTCTTCTCCGGGCTCGACCTCGTCGTGGCCCCCGGAGACGTGATCGGCCTCGTCGGCGTCAACGGCGCCGGCAAGTCCACGCTGCTCCGGCTGCTGGCGGGCCTCGACACGCCCGAGGAGGGAGAGCTGCGGCTCTCGCCGCCCACCGCCACCGTCGGCCACCTCCCGCAGGAGCCGGAGCGTCGCGAGGGCGAGACCGTGCGGGAGTTCCTGGCCCGCCGCACCGGCGTCGCCGCCGCCCAGACCGCCATGGACGAGGCGACCCAGGGCCTCGTCGACGGCGCTCCCGGCGCCGACGACGCGTACGCCGTCAGCCTGGAGCGCTGGCTCGACCTCGGCGGCGCCGACCTCGACGAGCGCGCCGAGGAGGTCGCGGGCTCCCTCGGCCTCACCGTCGGCCTCGACCAGCCGATGACCGGCCTCTCCGGCGGCCAGGCCGCCCGCGCGGGACTCGCCTCGCTGCTCCTCTCCCGCTACGACGTCTTCCTCCTCGACGAGCCGACGAACGATCTCGACCTCGAAGGTCTGGAGCGTCTCGAGGCCTTCGTGAAGGGCCTGCGCGCCGGCACCGTCGTCATCAGCCACGACCGCGAGTTCCTCACCCGGACCGTCACCAAGGTCCTCGAACTCGACCTCGCCCAGCAGCAGATCACCCTCTACGGCGGCGGCTACGAGGCCTACCTGGAGGAGCGGGCCACCGCCCGCCGCCACGCCCGCGAGGAGTACGAGGAGTACGCCGACAAGAAGGCCTCCCTCGAATCCCGCGCCCTCATGCAGCGCAACTGGATGGACAAGGGCGTCCGCAACGCCCGCCGCAAGGCCACCGACAACGACAAGATCGGGAAGAAGCTGCGCGGCGAGTCCAGCGAGAAGCAGGCGGCGAAGGCCCGCCAGACCCAGCGCATGATCGAGCGCCTCGACGTCGTCGACGAGCCCCGCAAGGAGTGGGAGCTGCGCATGGAGATCGCCGCCGCGCCCCGGTCGGGCGCCGTCGTGGCGACCCTGCGCGAGGCCGAGGTCCGCCGCGGCGACTTCGCCTTCGGGCCCGTCACGCTCCAGATCGACTGGGCCGACCGGGTCGCCATCACCGGTGCCAACGGGGCCGGCAAGTCCACCCTGCTCGCCGCGCTGCTCGGCCGGCTGCCGCTGGACGCCGGCGACGCGGTCCTCGGCGCCGGCGTCGTCGTCGGCGAGGTCGACCAGGCCCGCAAGCTCTTCCACGGCACCGAGACCCTGCTCGACGCCTTCTGCGCCGCCGTGCCCGAGACCGAGCCGGCGGAGGTGCGCACGCTGCTCGCCAAGTTCGGCCTCAAGGCCGCCCACGTGCTGCGGCCCGCCACCACCCTCTCGCCCGGCGAGCGCACCCGGGCCGCGCTGGCCCTGCTCCAGGGCCGGGGAGTGAACCTGCTCGTCCTCGACGAGCCGACCAACCACCTCGACCTGCCGGCCATCGAGCAGCTGGAGTCCGCCCTCGACTCGTACGACGGCACGCTGCTGCTCGTCACCCACGACCGCCGCATGCTGGACGCCGTCCGCACGACCCGGCGCGTCGAGGTGGCGGACGGAAAGGTCACCGAGCTCTGATGCCCGCCGAGGCGGGCGCCGCCACCCTGAGCCCCGAGGCGACCGCGGCGGCGACGCCGCGGTCGGCCACGGAGGACCCGGTCGCCGCCTTGCACGGCTGCGAGCCGGGCCGTGAACTGTACGCGTACGGCTGTCCGCGGGACGTGGAGGTGGCCGCCGAGATCGACGCGTCCACCGTGGTACCCGTCCTCGTGGACGGCGCATTCCAGGAGGCACCATGACCGACGACCGTGTGACCCGGCTGATCGAGATGCTGGACGACCTCGAGGCCGACGTCGACGAGACGATCGACCTCGCCGACGAGATCGCGGCGACGGGCGACCGCGGCCTGCTCCCGCGCCTCGAAGCCGAACTCGACCGCGCGGTCGCCGACCGCAACTCCTACGCCCGCGAGCTCCTGGGCGGTGTCGTCGCCGCCCTCGGCGGTACGGAACGGCTCCCCGTCCTCGTCCGGGCCTCGGCCGTCGACCTGGGCGACGACCAGGACGGTCTGGCCGCCGAGATCGTCGACCTCGTCCAGGCCGACCCGGGCACCGCCCAGCGCCTGCTCCGGCCCCTCACGGAGGACGACGACCTCGCGGTGGCGAACCGCGCGGACTGGGCCCTGCGCTTCGTCCCGTAATCCCTGCGCCTGGTTTCGCGGCGCCCATGACGACGGGCCCGACCGATCGGCCGGGCCCGTCGTCATGTCAGCGGCACCTCGTCACGTCAGCGGTACGCCGCCGGCTCAGCGCCCGCGGCGCTTGCCGCCGCCACCGCCCTCGTTGAGGAGGCCGGCCTTGCGCAGGGCGTCGGCCATCGCGCTGTTCGCGGGGGCCGCGGCCTGCCCGCGGTCACGGTCACGGTCCCGGCCGCGGTCGCCGCCACCGCCGCCGCCACCGCCGTTGCCGCGCCGCTGCTGGGGCGGGCGGCCGCCGCGGTCGCGCCTCGGGGCGCGCTCACCGGCGCCGGCGTGGGACTCCGCTGCCGCCTCGTCGTCGAGGCGCAGCGTCAGCGAGATCCGCTTGCGCGGGATGTCGACGTCCAGGACCTTCACCTTGACCACGTCGCCCGGCTTCACCACGTCGCGCGGGTCCTTGACGAAGGTCTTCGACATGGCCGAGACGTGCACCAGACCGTCCTGGTGGACGCCGACGTCGACGAAGGCGCCGAACGCGGCGACATTGGTGACCACACCCTCGAGGACCATCCCGGAGACGAGGTCGCCGATCTTCTCGACGCCCTCCTTGAAGGTGGCCGTGCGGAACGCGGGCCGCGGGTCGCGGCCCGGCTTCTCCAGCTCCTTCAGGATGTCGGTGACCGTCGGCAGACCGAAGGTCTCGTCGACGAAGTCGTCCGCGCGCAGCGAGCGCAGCACGCCGGTGTTGCCGATCAGCGCGCCGACCTCGCCGCCCGCCGTCTTCACCATGCGGCGCACCACCGGGTACGCCTCCGGGTGCACCGCCGACGCGTCCAGCGGGTCCTCGCCGCCGCGGATGCGCAGGAAGCCCGCGCACTGCTCGTACGCCTTGGGGCCGAGCCGCGGCACGTCCTTCAGGGCGCGCCGGGAACGGAAGGGGCCGTTGGCGTCGCGGTGGGCCACGATGTTCTCGGCGAGGCCCGCGCCGATCCCGGACACGCGCGAAAGGAGCGGCGCGGAGGCGGTGTTGACGTCGACGCCGACGCCGTTCACGCAGTCCTCGACGACCGCGTCGAGCGAGCGGGAGAGCTTCACCTCGGACAGGTCGTGCTGGTACTGGCCGACGCCGATGGACTTCGGGTCGATCTTCACCAGCTCGGCGAGCGGGTCCTGGAGCCGGCGCGCGATCGACACCGCGCCGCGCAACGACACGTCCAGGTCCGGGAGTTCCTGCGAGGCGAACGCGGAGGCGGAGTAGACCGAGGCGCCGGCCTCGGAGACCATCACCTTCGTCAGCTTCAACTCGGGGTGCCTGGCGATGAGTTCACCGGCGAGCTTGTCGGTCTCGCGGGACGCGGTGCCGTTGCCGATGGCGACCAGCTCGACCGCGTGCTCCTGCGCGAGCCGGGCCAGCTTCGCCAGCGACTCGTCCCACTTGTTCGCCGGGACGTGCGGGTAGATCGTGTCCGTGGCGACGACCTTGCCGGTCGCGTCGACGACCGCGACCTTCACGCCCGTGCGGAAGCCCGGGTCGAGGCCCAGCGTCGCACGGGTGCCGGCCGGGGCCGCGAGCAGCAGGTCGCGCAGGTTCGCCGCGAAGACCCGCACGGCCTCGTCCTCGGCGGCGGTGCGCAGCCGCAGCCGCAGGTCGATGCCGAGGTGGACCAGGATGCGGGTGCGCCAGGCCCAGCGGACCGTGTCCAGGAGCCACTTGTCGCCGGGCCGGCCCCGGTCGGCCACGCCGAAGCGGGCCGCCACGATCGGCTCGTACGAGGAGGTCGCCGCGGGACCGTCGGCGGGCTCCTCCGGCTCCAGCTCCAGGGTGAGCACGTCCTCCTTCTCGCCGCGCAGCATCGCGAGGATCCGGTGCGAGGGCAGTGCCGTGAACGGCTCGGCGAAGTCGAAGTAGTCGGCGAACTTCGCGCCCGCCTCCTCCTTGCCCTCCCGGACCCTGGCGACCAGCCGGCCCCGGCTCCACATCCGCTCGCGCAGCTCGCCGATCAGGTCGGCGTCCTCCGAGAAGCGCTCGGCGAGGATGGCCCGCGCGCCCTCCAGGGCCGCCGCCGGGTCCGCGACGCCCTTGTCGGCGTCGACGAACGCGGCCGCGGCGGCGAGCGGTTCCACCGACGGGTCGCCGAGCAGCCCGTCGGCCAGCGGTTCGAGACCGGCCTCGCGGGCGATCTGCGCCTTGGTCCGCCGCTTCGGCTTGAAGGGCAGGTAGATGTCCTCCAGGCGCGCCTTGGTGTCGGCGGCCCGGATCTGCGCCTCCAGCTCGGGCGTCAGCTTGCCCTGCTCCCGCACGGAGTCGAGGACGGCGGCGCGCCGGTCCTCCAGCTCGCGCAGATACCGCAGCCGCTCCTCCAGGGTGCGCAGCTGCGCGTCGTCGAGCATCTCGGTCGCTTCCTTGCGGTAGCGCGCGATGAACGGCACGGTCGAACCGCCGTCGAGCAGTTCGACGGCCGCCTTCACCTGTCGCTCGCGTACGCCGAGTTCCTCGGCGATCCTTGCCTCGATGGACGTCGTCACGATGTCCGACCCGCCTTCTCGTGCCTCAAGCTTGCGGATGCATTCTGCCGGGTCGATCACCCGTACGCGGCAACCGACCCGCCCCGCACCCGTCCCGGGGTGCGTCAGGCCTTGCCGGTGAGGTCCGCCGGGAACGCGCCCGCGCCCACCGCGGCCACCAGGAAGCCCTTGGCCAGCGCGGTCAGCCTGGCGGTGCCCTCGGCGCCCAGGTGCTCGTACGGCGCGGCGTCCAGTCGGTCCGTCTCCTCCTCCAGCGACTCGCGCAGGGCCTCGCCCGCCCCGGTGAGCTCGCCCTCCGCGTCGAGCAGCCCGCGCTCCCGCAGCCGCTCCACGGCCGCCTCCCAGTCGGCGCGGCCCCAGCCGCGGGTGCCGAGGACCCAGCGCGGGGACATGCCCCGGCCGGTCGCGGTGTGGCTGGCGAGCGCCTCCACCGGGTCGAGGCCCGCGTTCAGCAGGGCCGTCAGGTGGCCGTCGCCGCGGTGCTCGCGCAGCAGCGTGGTGGCGTGCCAGAGCCGCAGGTGCGGGGCGTCCGGCACGGGAAGGTCGGCGTTGCCCGAGTACAGCGGGCGGGCGTGCCGGGTGCAGGCCTCGGCGGCGCGCAGGGCGAGCTCGGCGGCCTCGGCCATCTCCGGGGAGGCGACGGCGTCCTCGCCGAGCAGCCGGCGCAGGGTGAGGTCGACGGTCCGCAGCCGGGCGTCGAGGACCTCGGCGGGCGAAGCGGTCTCCCAGACGGCCGGCAGGTGCCGGGCGAGGAAGGAGTGGTTGTAGTTGTAGAAGGTCGCGGCGACGGTTCCGGCGCCCACGGCGCCGAGCGGGGCGCTGCGCGCGGCGAGCCGGATCGCGCTGCTGTCCTCGAAGCCCAGCTCCTTGAACACCAGGTCCAGGTCGGGGGAGAAGAAGAGGGTCGCGTGCAGCAGGTTGACCGGGTGGGCGCAGCGGCGGCCGGCCTGGGGCGGCAGAGTCGTCATGGAGCCGCACCTTACCTACCGGTCGGTACGGAGGGAATCCCGGAGGGGCTCAGCGCCCGTAGGTGAAGCGGGCCGTGCGGCCCTCCAGGAAGGCGGCGACCCCTTCGGCGGTGTCGTCGCTCGCGTGGGCCTGCTCCGCCCAGTGCTCCTCCCGGCCGGCGCGGCCGTCGGCGAACTCCTTCGCGGCGGCCTGGGTGAGCAGCGAGCGGGAGACGAGCGTCCGGGTGAACTCGGCGACCCGCTTGTCGAGGCCGCCCGCCGGGTGCACCTCGTCGACCAGGCCGGTGCGCAGTGCCCGCTCGGTGTCGATGAACTCCCCGGAGAACAGCAGGTACTTGGCGGCCGAGGGGCCGACGAGTGCGGTGAGCCGGCGGGTGGAGGAGGCCGGGTAGACGATGCCGAGCTTCGCCGGGGTCACCCCGAAACGCGCGCCCTCCTCGGCGAACCGCAGGTCGCAGGCGGCCGCGAGCTGGCTGCCGCCGCCCACGCACCAGCCGCGCACGGCGGCCAGCGTCGGCTTGGGGAAGGCGGCCAGCGCCTCCTCGGCGCGGACGGCGAGGGCCTGCTGCTCGTCGCCCGGTTCGCGCAGCGTCGAGATGTCGGCCCCGGCGCAGAAGGTGTCGCCCGCGCCGGTGAGCACCAGGGCGCGCACCGCCGGGTCGGCGGCCAGCGGGGCGAGCAGCCCGGGCAGGGACCGCCACATGCCGGCGGTCATGGCGTTGCGCTTGGCGGGGTTGGCGATGACGACGGTCGCGACCTCATCGGCGACGCTCACGGTCAGCTGCGGCTCCATGCGCCGGATGCTATCCGGGGGCCCCGTACGTACGATCAGGAAGGGGGTGCGAGGAGGAGACGCCCATGGCCCGCGAGGACCTGCCCCCGGAGCACCTGTCCGGCGCCGAGCGCACCGCGCTGCGCCGTGAGGGGAGGAAGCTCCGCCGCAGCTTCGGCTGGCTCACCGCGCTCGGGGTCCTGCTGGTCGTCGGCGGGATCGTCGGCCTCGTCTACACCGGCGTGGCCACCCTCACCTCGATGCTCCTGTTCGGCTGGCTGCTGCTGATCGGCGGGATCGTCGGTCTGCTGCACGCCGTCGAGTCGCGCGGGACCGGCTACTTCTGGCTCGCGGTGGTGGTCGCGGCGCTGAACATCGCGGCCGGCGTGGTCGTCATCCGGCATCCCGAGGGCTCGGCCGAGGCGCTGACGATGTTCGCGGCGCTGCTCTTCCTGACGGGCGGGGTGTTCCGGCTGGTGGGCAGTGTGGTGGTGCGCGGTCCGCAGTTCGGCTGGACCCTGGTCCAGGGCGCCTTCGGGCTGCTGCTGGGCATCCTGGTGCTGGTCGACTGGCCGGACAGCAGCCGGTACGTGATCGGGGCGTTCTTCTCGCTGGCGCTGCTCTTCGACGGACTGGGTCTCGTCGCGATGGGGGTGGGCGGCCGCCGTATCGTCCATATGGTCACACCGGCGGTCGGTCCTCCGAAGACGTCAGCGGAGGATCAGGAGCAGTCGAACAACTGACGTTGGCATACTCACCCGATCAGAAGTCGGTCGATAAGTGTCGACTTCTGGTCAGTAGCCAGAGGTGCACCAAAGGATTCCCAAGACTCGACCCGTGGCGACAATCGAGCACGAGGGCGGGAGCCGGACTATGGAGAGCCGCGGGAGCGTCCCCGCCCGGCCACCGTCCTACGAAGGGGTCTGGCGGTTCACCGCTCCCGCGGTCGACGTCTCGGTGCCGCAGGCCCGGCACGCCGTCCGCGACCTGCTGGTCCGGCAGAGCGTCCCGATCCACGACGACACCGTGCAGGGACTGCTTCTCATCGTTTCCGAGCTGGTCACCAACGCGGTCAAGCACGCCGCGCTGCTCTCCCCGGAGATAGCGGTGGAGGTGGCCATCGGGGCGGAATGGGTACGGGTGTCCGTCGAGGACAACCATCCCTACCGCCCCAAGGCCCTGGAGGCCGACTGGGGACAGACGGGCGGACGCGGTCTGCTCCTCGTCCGGGAGATCGCCCGCGAGTCCGGCGGCGCCTGCGACGTCGAGCACACCGCGGGCGGCGGCAAGATCATCTGGGCGGCGCTGCCCCTGAACCCGTTCGTCCCGAGTCAGGGGCCCGCGGGACCGCCGGACGAGCCCGGGGTCACCAGCTCCCGGACGGACCCGTCAGCTCCCTGATCGCCGGCCGCGCCGCGTCGAGCACCGTCATGAACCAGGCGGAGAACGGCGCGGCGGCGTGCCGCTCGGCGAGCTCGGCCGCGGTCACGAAGGCGGTCTCCCCGACCTCCTCGGGATCCGGCCGCGGTCCTGCCTGCACCAGGCCGACGAACAGGTGGTTGAACTCCTGCTCCACCAGGCCCGAGGCCGGGTCCGGGTGGTTGTAGCGGACCGTGCCCGCCTCCGCGAGCAGCGAGGGCGACACGCCGAGCTCCTCGAAGGTGCGCCGGGCGGCCGCCGCGAACGGCGCCTCACCCGGGTAGGGGTGGCCGCAGCAGGTGTTGGACCACACGCCGGGGGAGTGGTACTTGCCCAGCGCCCGCCGCTGCAGCAGCAGCCGTCCCGTCTCGTCGAAGAGGAAGACCGAGAACGCGCGGTGCAGCTGCCCCGGCGCCTGGTGCGCGGCGAGCTTCTCCGCCGTACCGATCGTGACGCCGTCCTCGTCGACCAGTTCGAGCATGATCGGCGCCTCGGCCTCGGTCGGCCGCACGCCGTTCGACGAGCTGTGAGCCACGGTGGCTGATGTGGTCGGCATACCCATCCTTCGCATCGGTCCTCGCCCTGAGGGGCCACCTCAGTCTGCCGTACAAAACCGGCTTGTCCGTACTTCGGAGGCCGGACATGGCCGCTCCCACCGCACCGGAGTACACCCGGCGCGGCGGGAGCGGCCGGCGCGTCAGACCCCGAAAGCCGCCGGATACGAGATCGTGCCCCTGGTGACGGGCCCGGAACCGCCCAGATCCAGCGCCATCATGGCTTCGTCCGGAACCGCGAAGGCTGGCTTGATCCCATACGCGGACGCCCGTACGAATCCGAACCGCGGGTAGTACTCCGGATGGCCGAGCACCAGCACGAGCCGCTCCCCGCGCAGCCGCGCGGCGTCGAGCACGGCCCGGACGACGGCCTGCCCGGCGCCCGTCCGCTGGTACTCCGGCGCCACCGCGACCGGCGCCAGGGCCGCCGCCGGGACGCCGTCCACATGGCACCGGGTGATCAGCGCGTACGCGGCCACCGTGCCGTCCGGAGCCTCCGCCACGTACGAGAGGCCGGGCAGCCACGCGTCCGGGTCCGCGCGCAGCGCGTCCACCAGACCGGCCTCCTCGGGCGTGGGGAAGGCCGCCGCGTTGACCTCCCGCACGCGGGCGACGTCGGCGGCCGTCTCCTCACGGGCCGTCCAGCGGGGGTCGGCGGGACGCAGGACGTAACCGGTGTAGCCGTAGTCGCCGCCGTGGTCGCGGCGCAGCTCCAGCTCGGCCCGGGTCGAGGCCAGGGCCTCGGCCATGCCCGGCGAGGCGGGATCGGCGGCCGCCGCCCGCTCGGCGAGCGGGCCGTAGTACTCGTCCCAGTCGCTCTCGGGCTGGGGCACCACCCCGAGGACGTGGTAGCCGGCGGCGACGGCCGCCGCCGTGTTCCCGGCGGTGGTGCGCAGCGCGTAGTGCGGCTCCCAGAACGCGCGGGCCTCGGGGCCCGGCGCGTCGGTGGTCCACTCGCACTCGGTGAGCACCAGGGTGCCGCCGGGCGCGAGGAGCCGGCGCCACTCGGCGAGCGCCCGGTCGAAGCCGATCACGTACGCCGAGCTCTCGGCCCAGACCAGGTCGAAGGAGCCGTCGGGCAGCTGCTCGAGCGCGCCCATGTCGGCCCGCAGGGGGTGGACGCGGTCGGCCAGACCGCGGGCGGCGGCCGCCGCCCGCAGCTCGGCCAGGAACGGCTCGTGCAGGTCGACCGCCGTCACCTCGGCGCCCGCCTCGGCGGCGAGCAGGAGCGCGGAGCGGCCGGGACCGCAGCCCAGGTCGAGCACGCGCGGCCGCTCGGGAAGCGGGCCCGCGAGGGCGAGCAGGCGGCGGGTGGTGGAGTCGGAGCCGGGGCCCTGCCGCGGCAGACCGTGGTGCAGGGCGAAGAAGGCGTCGTGAAGCGCGGAAGTGGTGGTGTCGGTGGTGATGTCGTTGTCGGACAACGTGGGAACCCTTGTGTGAGAGGGTCCCGGCCGACGTCATGACGTGCCGGTGGAAGAACCGGGGATCAGATCAGCCGGAGACCCGGGAGCTGAGGCTGGACCGGGCGGCGCCGCTACGGGCGGCCTCCATCGCGACGGTCATCAACCTCAGCTCCTCTCCACCGCGGACCGGCAAGTCGTCCCGTCGAGGCTAGCAGGCCCGAGCGGGCCTCACAGGCAGAGCTTGGCCTCGTGCTCCGCGTGACCGGCCGGCTCCAGCTGGAAGGTGCAGTGCTCGACGTCGAAGTGCGAGCCGAGGCAGCCCTGGAGGTCGTGCAGCATCTTCTCGTGGCCGACGGAGTCCAGCACCTCCGGTTCGACGACCACGTGCGCGGAGAGCACCGGCATGCCCGAGGTGATCGTCCAGGCGTGCAGGTCGTGGACGTCCTCGACGCCCGGCAGGGCCAGTATGTGGGCCCGTACCTCGGCCATGTCCACGCCCTTCGGCGCGGACTCCAGGAGCACGTCCAGGGTCTCCCGCAGCAGTTTCACCGTGCGCGGCACGATCATCAGGCCGATCACGATCGAGGCGATCGGGTCCGCGTACTGCCAGCCGGTGGCCAGGATGATGCCCGCGGAGACGATCACCGTCACCGAGCCGAGCGCGTCGGCGAGCACCTCCAGGTAGGCGCCCCGTACGTTCAGGCTCTCCTTCTGGCCGCGCATCAGCAGCGTCAGGGAGACGATGTTGGCGACCAGACCGACCGCGGCGAAGGCGATGGCGAGCCCGCCGCGGGTCTCGGCCGGCTCCAGGAACCGCTGGACCGCCTCGTACAGGACGTAGCCGCCGACGCCGAGCAGCAGCAGACAGTTGGCGAGCGCGGCGAGGATCTCGGCCCGCGCGTAGCCGAAGGTGCGGTTGCCGGCGGGCGGCCGGTTGGCGAAGTGGATCGCGAGCAGGGCCATCGCGAGACCGACCGCGTCGGTCGCCATGTGGGCGGCGTCCGCGATCAGGGCGAGCGAGTCGGCCGCGATGCCGCCGACGATCTCGACCACCATCACGGAGAGCGTGATGCCGAGCGCGATCCGCAGCCGGTTCCTGTAGGCCAGCGCCGCGGTGCCGCTCGGCGGCGGGCCGCCGTGGCTGTGCCCGTGGTCGTGTCCAGCCCCCATGCAAGGCCTCCCGTGATGTCGGTCTCTGTGCCCCGAGCAGCCAGTGAACTACGGGTGGGGGGTATGTGCAACACGGTACTGAACACCGTTGTCATATGCTCTGACCTGCGGTTATTCCACCAGGCCGGCGGTGCGCGCGGACGCGGTTTGTGAGGCGGGCCGCCGATCGCCCATGATGATCTCCGCAGGGCAGGGCGCACCCGCACGGACGCGAGTGGGCCCGGGGGAGTCCGCCCCGCGAAACCTCGATGAACTCGCGCTTCCGTTCATCCGATAGCCTCAGCCGACGTGCCGTCGCCCGGTGCCGGGCCGCACACACCGCGCCCGGGGCCGTGCCGTGGGCCGCGCAGGCCCGTCCGCCAGCTCCAAGGAGTGAGTTCGCCCTGTCGACCGCCATCCTCACCGGTCCGCCGGTACCCGGATCGTCGCTCGACGCCGATCTGCGGTCCCTCGGCTTCGACGTCGAGGTCGCCTTTGGTCCGCACGAGACGGGCGCCCTGCTCGCCGCCGTACCCGCCGGACAGCGCGTCGCCGTCGTGGACCCCCGCTTCGTCGGCCACGTCCACGCCCTGCGGCTCGCGCTCACCGACCCCCGCTTCCCGGCGGCCGCGGTCCCCGGCGCCCTCACCGCGCAGCCCGCGGCCCGCCCGGCCCTGGCCCGCGCGGTCGACGCGGCCGCCGAGGCAGCACCCGCTGCCCAGGCCACCCACACCGTCGTCGGCGACCTTCCCGACACCCTCGCCGCCGCGCTCGACGCCGACGGCGTCGCCGTCCACCGGCCGCAGCTCGGCACCCTGGTCGCCGCCGTGCCCGAGGACCCCGAGGCCCGCCACCAGGCGCGCGCCGCCGTCGAGGCCGTCGACGACGAGGCCGTACGCCTGAAGTCGGCCGTCAAGGCACACGACGGCTTCTTCACCACCTTCTTCATCAGCCCGTACTCGCGCTACATCGCCCGCTGGTGCGCGCGCCGCGGACTCACGCCCAACCAGGTCACCACCGCCTCGCTGCTCACCGCGCTGATCGCGGCCGGCTGCGCCGCCACCGGCGACCGCGCCGGATACGTCGCCGCGGGCGTGCTGCTCCTGGTCTCCTTCGTCCTCGACTGCACCGACGGGCAGCTCGCCCGCTACGCGCTCAAGTACTCGACGATGGGCGCCTGGCTCGACGCCACCTTCGACCGGGCCAAGGAGTACGCCTTCTACGCCGGTCTCGCCCTCGGCGCCGCCCGCGGCGGCGACGACGTATGGGCCCTCGCGCTCGGCGCCATGGTCCTGATGACCTGCCGGCACGTCGTGGACTTCTCCTTCAACGAGGCCAACGCCGGCGGCACGGCCACCGCGACCGCCCTCTCCAACAGGCTCGACAGCGTCGGCTGGACCGTCTGGGCCCGGCGCATGATCATCCTGCCGATCGGCGAGCGCTGGGCGATGATCGCCGTCCTCACCGCCGCCACCAGCCCCCGGATCGTGTTCTGGGCGCTGATCGCCGGCTGCGCCTTCGGCGCCTGCTACACCACCGCGGGACGCGTGCTGCGCTCGGTCACCCGCCGGGCGGCCCGCACCGAGCGCGCCTGCCGGGCCCTGGCGGACCTGGCCGACTCCGGCCCGCTCGCCGAGCTCCAGGCCCGGCTGCTGCGCGGCCGGGCCGGCGCCGTCGGACCCCTGTCCGTCGCCGTGCTCGGCGCCGCCGTGATGGTCGGCGGCGCGCTGTACCTGCCGTTCGGCGACAAGCGCCTGATCGCGGTCGCCGTGATCTACGTGATGACCGCCGGCCTCGCCGTCGCCCGCCCGCTCAAGGGCCCCCTCGACTGGCTCGTCCCGCCCGTCTTCCGCGCCGCCGAGTACGTCACCGTGCTCGCGCTCGCCGCCAAGGCAGGCTCCGCGCAGGCACTCCCCGCCGCATTCGGGCTGGTCGCGGCGGTCGCCTACCATCACTACGACACGGTGTACCGCATCCGCGGCGGCACCGGCGCGCCGCCCGCGTGGCTGGTGCGCACCATCGGCGGCCACGAGGGACGCACGCTCGTGGTGACCGTACTCGCCGCCCTGCTGGCGAACCGCGGCAACGACTTCACCTCGGCCCTCACCGCGCTCGCGGTCGCCGTGGGCCTCGTGGTGCTCGTGGAGTCCATCCGCTTCTGGGTGTCCTCCGGAGCACCCGCCGTACATGACGAAGGAGAGACAGCATGATTGGCCTCGTACTGGCAGCCGGTGCCGGACGGCGTCTGCGCCCCTACACCGACACGCTTCCGAAGGCCCTCGTGCCCGTGGACCCGGCCGGTGACGGTTCCCTCACCGTGCTCGACCTCACGCTGAAGAACTTCGCCGAGGTCGGTCTCACCGAGGTCGCGATCGTCGTCGGCTACCGCAAGGAGGCCGTGTACGCGCGCAAGGAGCAGCTGGAGGCGAAGTACGGCCTGAAGCTGACCCTCATCGACAACGACAAGGCCGAGGAGTGGAACAACGCCTACTCCCTGTGGTGCGCCCGTGAGGTCCTCAAGCGCGGTGTGATCCTCGCCAACGGCGACACCGTCCACCCGGTCTCCGTCGAGAAGACCCTGCTCGCCGCCCGCGGCAACGGCCAGAAGATCATCCTCGCCCTCGACACGGTGAAGAACCTCGCCGACGAGGAGATGAAGGTCGTCACCGCCGAGGGCAAGGGCGTCCAGAAGATCACCAAGCTGATGGACCCGGCCGACGCCACCGGCGAGTACATCGGCGTCACCCTGATCGAGGCCGAGGCCGCCGAGGAGCTGGCCGACGCTCTGAAGGCCACCTTCGAGCGCGACCCCGACCTGTACTACGAGGACGGCTACCAGGAGCTGGTCAACCGCGGCTTCACCGTCGACGTGGCCCCCATCGGCGACGTCAAGTGGGTCGAGATCGACAACCACGACGACCTCGCGAAGGGCCGTGACATCGCGTGCCAGTACTGACCCGGCTCATCCCCTCGCCGGTCGTCGTCGACATCCGCGGAGGAGCGCTGGACGACCTGTCCGCGCTCCTCGCGGACCAGCGGATCTCCAGCAACGGCCGGATCGCCGTCGCCATCAGCGGCGGCTCCGGTCTGAAGCTGCGTGACCGCTTCGCCTCCGAGCTGCCGGACGCCGACTGGTACCCGGTCAGCGGCGGCACCATCGACGAGGCCGTCCGGCTCGCCGATGCCATGCGCGGCAAGCGGTACGACGCGGTCGTGGCGCTCGGCGGCGGCAAGATCATCGACGTGACGAAGTACGCGGCGGCCCGCGTGGGCCTGCCGCTGGTGGCCATCGCCACCAACCTCTCGCACGACGGCATCTGCTCGCCGATCTCCACCCTGGACAACGACAACGGCCGTGGCTCCTACGGCGTGCCCACCCCCATCGCGCTGGTCATCGACCTCGACGTGATCCGGGACGCGCCGATCCGCTTCGTCCGCTCCGGCATCGGCGACGCCATCTCCAACCTCTCGGCCATCGCGGACTGGGAGCTGTCCCACCGCGAGACCGGCGAGAAGGTCGACGGCCTGGCCGCCGCCATGGCCCGCAGCGCCGGCGAGGCGGTCCTCCGCCACCCCGGCGGAGTCGGCGACGACGACTTCCTCGTCACCCTCTCCGAGGGCCTGGTGATGTCCGGCATCGCCATGTCGATCAGCGGCGACAGCCGCCCGTCCTCGGGCGCCTGCCACGAGATCAGCCACGCCTTCGACCTGCTCTACCCGACCCGGGCGGCCAGCCACGGCGAGCAGTGCGGCCTCGGCGCGGCCTTCGCGATGCACCTGCGCGGCGCCCGCGAGGAGTCCGCGCAGATGGTCGAGACCCTGCGCCGGCACGGCCTGCCCGTGCTGCCGGAGGAGATGGGCTTCACCGTCGACGAGTTCGTCCGGGCCGTGGAGTTCGCCCCGCAGACCCGGCCGGGCCGGTTCACCATCCTCGAACACCTCGACCTGTCCACAGACCAGATCAGGGACGCGTACGCCGACTATGCCAAAGCCATCGGTAGCTGAACTCCGCCCTGTCGTCCACCCGCCGGGCGTCAAGGACCGGCGGAGCGGCGAGCACTGGGGCGGCCGCCTGTACATGCGGGAGATCTCGCTGCGGATCACCCGTCACCTGGCGAACACCCGGGTCACGCCCAACCAGCTGACCTACCTGATGACGCTGTCCGGCGTCCTCGCCGCACCCGCGCTGCTCGTGCCCGGCATCTGGGGCGCCGTGCTCGGCGTGGTCGCGGTCCAGGGCTATCTGCTGCTCGACTGCGTCGACGGCGAGCTGGCCCGCTGGAAGAAGCAGTACTCGCTCGCCGGCGTGTACCTCGACCGGGTCGGGGCCTACCTCTGTGACGCGGCCGTGCTCGTCGGCTTCGGCCTGCGCGCCGCCGACCTGTGGGGCGGCGGCCGGATCGACTGGCTGTGGGCCTTCCTCGGCACCCTCGCCGCGCTCGGCGCGATCCTGATCAAGGCCGAGACCGACCTGGTCGGCGTCGCCCGCCACCAGGCGGGAATGGCCCCGGTCAAGGAGTCGGCCGCCGAGCCGCGCTCCTCCGGCATGGCGCTGGCCCGCCGGGCCGCCGCCGCGCTCAAGTTCCACCGCCTGATCCTGGGGATCGAGGCCTCCCTGCTGATCCTGGTCCTCGCGATCGTCGACCAGGTCCGGGGCGACCTGTTCTTCTCCCGGCTCGGCGTCGCCGTGCTCGCCGGCATCGCGCTGCTGCAGACCGTGCTGCACCTGGTGTCGATCCTCGCGTCCAGCAGGCTGAAGTGAGGGCGGCCGTCATGACCCGGCCGATGCGACTGGGCGCGGTCGTCATCACCATGGGCAACCGCCCCGACGACCTGCGCGCGCTCCTCGACTCGGTCGCCCGGCAGGACGGCGACCCGATCGAGGTGGTCGTCGTCGGCCAGGGCGTGGAGCTCACCGGACTGCCCGAGGGCGTCCGCACGGTGAGCCTGCCGGAGAACGTCGGCATCCCGGCGGGGCGCAACATCGGCATCGAGGCCTTCGGCCCCGGCGGCACCGACGTCGACGCGCTGCTCTTCCTCGACGACGACGGCCTGCTCGCCAACACCGACACCGCGGAGCTGATCCGCCAGGCCTTCACCGCCGACCCGCGGCTCGGCATCATCAGCTTCCGGATCGCCGACCCGGAGACCGGGCTCACCCAGCGCCGGCACGTGCCGCGGCTGCGCGCCTCGGACCCGATGCGCTCCTCGCGGGTGACCACCTTCCTGGGCGGTGCCAACGCGGTGCGCACCAAGGTGTTCGCCGAGGTCGGCGGGCTGCCGGACGAGTTCTTCTACGCGCACGAGGAAACCGATCTCGCCTGGCGGGCCCTCGACGCCGACTGGATGATCGATTACCGTTCCGACATGGTGCTGCTGCACCCCACCACCCCGCCGTCCCGGCACGCGACGTACCACTTCAACGTGGCCCGCAACCGGGTGTGGCTGGCTCGCCGCAATCTTCCCGCACCCCTGGTGCCGGTCTATCTCGGCGTCTGGCTGCTGCTCACGCTGGCGCGGCGTCCCTCCGTATCCGCCCTCCAGGCGTGGTTCGGCGGTTTCCGGGCGGGCTGGCGGACTCCGTGCGGTCCGCGGCACCCCATGAGGTGGCGTACGGTGTGGCGGCTGACCCGACTGGGACGCCCGCCCGTCGTCTGACATCGTGGGTACCCGACTTGCCGCGCATCCCGAACACGAAAGTTTCGACTGTGAGTGACACATCCCAGGACGGTGGGGTCGTGACGAGCGCCCGACCGTCCGCCGACGACGGCCTGAGCCCGGCCGAGCTGGCGGCCAAGTACGGGCTCGCCGTCAGCGGCGCCCGGCCGGGGCTCGTGGAATACATCCGGCAGCTGTGGGGCCGGCGGCACTTCATCCTGGCCTTCTCCCAGGCGAAACTCACCGCCCAGTACAGTCAGGCGAAGCTCGGCCAGCTGTGGCAGGTCGTCACGCCGCTGCTGAACGCGTTCGTCTACTTCCTGATCTTCGGCGTGATCATCGGCGCGGACCGGGGCATGTCGCGGGAGGTCTACATCCCGTTCCTGGTCACGGGTGTCTTCGTGTTCACCTTCACCCAGAGCTCGGTGATGGCCGGCGTCCGCGCGATCTCCGGCAACCTGGGGCTCGTCCGGGCGCTGCACTTCCCGCGGGCCTCGCTGCCGATCTCCTTCGCGCTCCAGCAGCTCCAGCAGCTGCTGTTCTCGATGGTGGTGCTGGTCGCCGTGGCGGTGGCCTTCGGCAGCTACCCCTCCGCGAGCTGGCTGCTCGTCCTCCCGGCACTGGTCCTGCAGTTCGTGTTCAACGCGGGCCTCGCCATGATCGTGGCGCGGATGGGCGCCAAGACCCCGGACCTCGCGCAGCTGATGCCGTTCATCATGCGCACCTGGATGTACGCCTCCGGCGTCATGTTCTCGATCCCCGTGATGCTGGAGGACAAGCCGGCCTGGATCGCCGACCTGCTCCAGTACAACCCGGCCGCACTCCACATGGACCTGATCCGGTTCGCGCTGATCGACGGCTACGGCGGCTCCAACCTCCCGCCGCACGTCTGGTTCGTCACCCTCGCCTGGTCCGTGGTGATCGGCGTGGGCGGCTTCGTCTACTTCTGGAAGGCCGAGGAGAGGTACGGCCGTGGCTGACACCGATCAGGGCCGGGTGCCCACCGTCATCGCGGACAACGTCCACATCGTGTACCGGGTCAACGGAGGCGGCGGCGGCAAGGGCAGCGCCACCGCCGCGCTGAGCCGCATCATCCGGCGCCGCAAGGGCCAGTCCGACCGCGGGGTGCGCAAGGTGCACGCGGTCCGGGGCGTGTCCTTCACCGCCTACCGCGGCGAGGCCATCGGCCTCATCGGCACCAACGGGTCCGGCAAGTCGACCCTGCTGCGCGCCATCGCGGGCCTGCTGCCAACCGAGAGCGGCAAGGTCTACACCGACGGCCAGCCCTCGCTGCTCGGCGTCAACGCGGCGCTCATGAGCGACCTCACCGGTGAGCGGAACGTGATCCTCGGCGGACTCGCCATGGGCATGGACCGCGAGGAGATCAAGAGCCGGTATCAGGACATCGTCGACTTCTCCGGCATCAACGAGAAGGGCGACTTCATCTCGCTGCCGATGCGGACCTACTCGTCCGGCATGGGCGCCCGGCTCCGCTTCGCCATCGCCGCCGCCAAGCAGCACGACGTCCTCATGATCGACGAGGCGCTGGCCACCGGTGACCGCAAGTTCCAGATCCGCTCCGAGGCGCGGATCCGCGAGCTGCGCAAGGAGGCCGGCACGGTCTTCCTGGTCAGCCACAGCAACAAGTCGATCCGCGACACCTGCGACCGCGTGCTCTGGCTGGAGAAGGGCGAGCTGCTCATGGACGGCCCGACCGACGAGGTCATCGCCGCCTACGAGCGCGAGACCGGCAAGTAGCCCCGACGCCGCGCGCCGCCCCCGCCGATCCGATCGGCGGGGGCGGTTTCGTGTTCACGGACGTCCGGTTTTCGCGCGTCGAGCACCCGCCCGGAATGTTCATGCGGTCAACATCGGGCAGGATGAGCGCATGGCAGCGATCTCGGGAGGCAAGACCTACCACCACGGCGACCTGCGCAACGCCCTCATCTGCGCGGCCGTCGACCTCGCCACCGAAGGAGGCCCCGAGCGCGTCGTGCTGCGCGAGGCGGCCCGCCGGGTCGGCGTCTCGCCCACCGCCGCCTACCGGCACTTCGAGGGCCGCGGCGAACTCCTCGCCGCCGTCCGCGACCACGCCCGGCGGGCCCTCGCCGACTCCATGGAGCGGGCCGCCGCCCGCGTACCCGGCGCCGACGACCCGGCCCTGGCCGCCGAGGCCCGGCTCGCCGCCCTCTGCCGCGGCTACGTGGCCTTCGCCGTCGAGCAGCCCGGCCTCTACCGGTCCGCCTTCGGCGCCCCGCGTACCGCCGCCGGCTGTCCGGACGCCGAGTCCGAGGCCGGCGCGGGGGAGGTGCGCGCCTTCACCCTGCTCACCGACGCCCTGACGGCCCTCGCCGCGACCGCCCGGCCACCACGCGCCTCCCGGCCCGCCGCCGACGTCGCCGCGTGGTCGGCCGTGCACGGACTGTCGCTGCTGCTCCTCGAAGGGCCGCTGCGCAGGCTGCCGGCCCAGCGCCGCGACGACGTCGTCGACTCCACCCTCGCGATGGTGGTCTCCGGCACCCGCGTCCCCTGACCGCCACGCCCTCCGGCGGCCGCGTCGCCGGCGGTCGAAAACAAGGTCAAGGAAATGTGAACTTCCGCTCGTACCGGGAAGGTTGACGGACCCGCCGGTGTTGTCGACAGGCGCCCGGGCCCCCGGCGCGGCACGATACCTCCTACCACGTAAGCTGTACCGGTCTGTTTCGCGGCAAGTGGGGCGATACCCCTCGGCGCCCCGGCACCGGGCCGAGAGCCACGGGCACGGCTCGGCGGCGTGTCCGAAATAGGATGGATTGGATCCGCGGTGTAGAACGGGAGATGTGACGGCCATGACGCAGAATCTCCAGCTCCACGAGGGTGTCGCCGTCCCCGCGTCGGGCAGCGGCCGGTGACGGGAACCCGGCAGGTGCGCCCCGACGCCTCCTCGCGCAGCACACTCGGCAAGGCCGCGGACGAGAACTTCCCCGTGGCCCCCTTCTTCCTGCCGCGCGCCTGGCGCGACGACCTCATGGCCGTCTACGGCTTCGCCCGACTCGTCGACGACATCGGCGACGGCGACCTCGCGCCCGGCGCCGCGGACGCCCGCCACCTCGGCGTACCGCCCGAGCGGGCCGACGACCGGCTCGCCATGCTCGACGCCTTCGAGACCGACCTCAGGCGCGTCTTCGCCCCCGTCGACGGCCCGCCCCGCCATCCGCTGCTGCGCGCCCTCGTGCCCACCGTCGAGCGGTGCGGCCTCACCCCGGAGCCGTTCCTCGGACTCGTCGCCGCCAACCGCCAGGACCAGCTCGTCGGCCGTTACGAGACCTACGACGACCTGGTCGCGTACTGCGAGCTCTCCGCCAACCCCGTCGGCCGGCTCGTCCTCGGCATCACCGGCACCGCGACGCCGGAACGGATCCGCCGCTCCGACGAGATCTGCACCGCGCTCCAGATCGTCGAGCACCTCCAGGACGTCGCCGAGGACCTGGCGCGCGACCGGATCTACCTCCCCGCCGAGGACCTGAAGCGCTTCCACGTGACCGAGGACGACCTCGCCCGGCCCACCGCCGGAGCCTCGGTGCGTGCCCTGATCGCCTTCGAGGCCGAGCGGGCCCGCGCCCTGCTCGACGCCGGCGCCCCGCTCGTCGGCAGCGTCCACGGCCGGCTGCGGCTGCTGCTCGCCGGCTTCACGGCCGGCGGGTACGCGGCGCTCGACGCGATCGCCGCCGCCGGCTTCGACGTCCTGCCCGGGCCGCCCAAGGCCGACCGACCGAGTCTGATGCGCCGGGCGGGCGCCGTCCTGCTCGCGGCGCGGAGAGAGGGGTGAGCCGCACAGTGGAGGGACAGTCGCAGCCGTCCGCGCCGGTCCAGGCCGCGTACAGCTACTGCGAGGCCGTGACCGGACAGCAGGCCCGCAACTTCGCGTACGGGATCCGGCTGCTGCCGACCGAGAAGCGGCACGCCATGTCGGCGCTCTACGCCTTCTCGCGGCGCGTCGACGACATCGGCGACGGACCGCTGGCACCCGGCGACAAGAAGGACCGGCTGGAGGCCACCCGCGCGGTCCTCGCCCGCATCCGCGCCGGCGAGGTCGAGGAGGACGACACCGATCCGGTGGCCGTCGCCCTCGCCGACGCCGCCCGCCGCTTCCCGATCCCGCTCGGCGGTCTCGACGAGCTCATCGACGGCGTCCTGATGGACGTGCGCGGCGAGACCTACGAGACCTGGGACGACCTCAAGGTCTACTGCCGCTGCGTGGCCGGAGCCATCGGCCGGCTCTCGCTGGGCGTCTTCGGCACCCAGCCGGGCGCCGCCGGAGCCGACCGCGCGGCCGAGTACGCCGACACCCTCGGCCTCGCCCTCCAGCTCACCAACATCCTGCGCGACGTCCGCGAGGACGCCGAGAACGGGCGCACCTACCTGCCGGGCGACGACCTGGCCAAGTTCGGGTGCTCCGACGGCTTCGCCTCGGACGCCCCGGCGGAGGGCGCCGACTTCGCGGGACTCGTGCACTTCGAGGTGCGGCGCGCCCGTGCGCTGTTCGCCGAGGGATACCGGCTGCTTCCGATGCTCGACCGGCGCAGCGGGGCGTGCGTGGCCGCCATGGCCGGCATCTACCGACGGCTCCTCGACCGGATCGAACGGGATCCGGAGGCCGTGCTGCGCGGCCGGGTCTCGCTGCCCGGCCGGGAGAAGGCCTACGTCGCCGTCCGCGGGCTCTCCGGGCTCGACGCGCGGCACGTTTCCCGTCGTACGGTCAGGAGGCCCGCGTGACGTACGTACCGCGTCGCACCCGTGGGTCCGCCGGGGTCCGGGGCCTCCGCGGGTGCGGGGGTGTCCGGACTGCCACCTCCCCTTCGCTTCGCTCGTGGAGGAGTCCGAAACGTCCGGACACCCCCGCCCCCGCTCCGGCCCCGCACCCCTCCCCGTCGTCGTCGGCCGCGGGCCGGCGGATCGGGACAACCCGGGGTGCCGGTCGCGCGTCCCTGATCGTGGCGTTCCGAGGGGAGACCGTATGACCGCCGATGACATCCGTGTGGCGCGTCGCGGGCCCGTGACCGGCCACGGCGGGTCGCCCGCGCACGCCGTCGTCGTCGGCGGCGGGCTCGCCGGGGTCACCTGCGCGCTCCAGCTCGCCGAGAGCGGGGTGCGCGTCACGCTGCTCGAAGGGCGGCCGCGGCTCGGCGGGCTCGCGTTCTCGTTCCGGCGCGGCGATCTGACGGTCGACAACGGGCAGCACGTCTACCTGCGGTGCTGCACCGCCTACCGGTGGTTCCTGGAGCGGATCGACGGCGCCCGCCTCGCGCCCGTACAGCCGCGGCTCGACGTGCCCGTGCTCGACGTCGGGCATCCGGGCGGACCGCGGCTCGGGCGGCTGCGGCGCAGCGCCCTGCCCGTGCCGCTGCATCTGGCGCGGAGCCTGGCCACGTATCCGCACCTCTCGCTCGCCGAGCGGGCGAGCGTCGGTCGGGCCGCCCTCGCCCTGAAGAAGCTCGACCCCGCCGACCCGGCCCTCGACGGCATCGACTTCGCGACCTGGCTCGGCCGCCACGGCCAGTCCGCGCGAGCCGTCGAGGCCCTGTGGGACCTGGTCGGGGTCGCCACACTGAACGCCGTCGCCCCGCACGCCTCCATGGGGCTGGCAGCCATGGTCTTCAAGACCGGGCTGCTCTCCGAGCCCGGTGCCGCCGACATCGGCTGGGCGCACGTGCCGCTCGGCGAACTCCACGACACCCGTGCCCGCAGGGCCCTGGACGCGCTCGGTGTCCGCACCGAGCTGCGCACCAAGGCCGAGCGGATCACCCGCGGCGACGACGGGCGCTGGACCGTGCGGGTGCCGGGGGAGACCCTGGAGGCCGACGCCGTCGTCCTCGCCGTGCCGCAGCGCGAGGCCCGCGGGCTCCTGCCCGACGGCGCCCTCGACGATCCCGACCGCCTCCTCGACATCGGCACCGCCCCCATCCTCAACCTGCACGTCGTCTACGACCGCAAGGTGCTGCGGCAGCCCTTCTTCGCCGCGCTCGGTTCACCGGTGCAGTGGGTCTTCGACCGCACCGACTCCTCCGGGCTGACGGGCGGCGGCCAGTACCTCGCCGTCTCCCAGTCCGCCGCGCAGGACGAGATCGACGAGCCCGTCGCCGCCCTGCGCGAGCGCTACCTGCCCGAGCTGGAACGGCTGCTGCCCGCCGCCCGGGGCGCCGGCGTCCGGGACTTCTTCGTCACCCGAGAGCGGACCGCCACGTTCGCCCCGACCCCTGGCGTCGGCCGGCTCCGCCCCGGCGCCCGCACCCACGCGCCCGGCCTGTACCTGGCCGGCGCCTGGACCGCCACCGGCTGGCCCGCGACCATGGAGGGTGCCGTCCGCAGCGGCTTCAGCGCCGCGGGCGCCGCACTCTCCGCCCTCGGCCGCCACTACGACCATCCGCTACAGGAGGCGGCATGAGTGTGAGTACCGGAACTAGAGGAGAGACCGTGCCGACTGCGCCCCCGGGGAATCCGGCCGTCGACACCGCGGACGTCGCCGCACTGCTGGAGCGGGGCCGCGCCCTGTCCACGCCCGTCATGCGGGCGGCCGTCGACCGCCTCGCGTCGCCCATGGACACCGTGGCCGCCTACCACTTCGGCTGGATCGACGCCCAGGGCAACCCGACCGAGGGCGACAGCGGCAAGGCCGTCCGGCCCGCGCTCGCGCTGATCTCCGCCGAGGCGGCGGGCGCCGCGCCCGAGGTCGGCATCCCCGGCGCCGTCGCCGTGGAGCTCGTCCACAACTTCTCGCTGCTCCACGACGACCTGATGGACGGCGACGAGCAGCGCCGCCACCGCGACACCGTGTGGAAGGTGCACGGCCCCGCCCAGGCCATCCTGGTCGGCGACGCCCTGTTCGCCCTCGCCAACGAGCTGCTCCTCGAGCTCGGCACCGTCGAGGCCGGCCGCGCCACCCGCCGGCTGACCACCGCCACCCGCAAGCTCATCGACGGGCAGGCCCAGGACATCAGCTACGAGCACCGCGAGCGGGTCACCGTCGAGGAGTGCCTGGAGATGGAGGGCAACAAGACCGGCGCCCTCCTCGCCTGCGCCGTCTCCATCGGCGCCGTGCTCGGCGGCGCCGACGACCGCACCGCCGACAAGCTGGAGGAGTACGGCTACCACCTGGGCCTCGCGTTCCAGGCCGTCGACGACCTCCTCGGCATCTGGGGCGACCCGGAGGCCACCGGCAAGCAGACCTGGTCCGACCTGCGCCAGCGCAAGAAGTCCCTGCCGGTAGTCGCCGCCCTCGCGGCCGGCGGCCCGGCCTCCGAGCGACTCGGCCGGCTGCTCGCCGCCGACGCGAAGAGCACCGACTTCGACACCTTCTCGGAGGAGGAGTTCGCCACCCGCGCCGCCCTCATCGAGGAGGCCGGCGGCCGGGAGTGGACCTCCCAGGAGGCCCGCCGTCAGCACGCCATCGCCATCCGTGCCCTGCACGACGTGGACCTCCCGGCCCATGTCCGGGAACAGCTCACGGCGCTGGCCGATTTCGTCGTCGTACGGAAGAGATGATCACCATCGCCCTGATATGAGTTCGCAGTCGCCGTCCGGTGCCGTCAGGCACCGGACGACGGCAGACCCGAAGAAGCAGAACGTACGCAGAAGTACACCGCCTGCACGAAGGGGAAGCCATGACAGCGACGACCGACGGGAGCGCCGGGGCCGTGGGTCCCCGGGCAGCCGCGGCCAGCGAAACGACCACCATCACCCCAGGGGACCTCGACGAGGCCGCCGCCAAGGCGGCGGAACGATCCGTCGACCACCTCCTCGGCCGGCAGGACGCCGAGGGCTGGTGGAAGGGCGACCTGGAGACCAACGTCACCATGGACGCCGAGGACCTGCTGCTCCGGCAGTTCCTGGGAATCCTCGACCCCGACACCACCCGCGCCGCCGCCCTCTTCATCCGCGGCGAACAGCGCGAGGACGGCACCTGGGCCACCTTCTACGGAGGGCCCGGCGATCTCTCCGCCACCATCGAGGCCTACGTCGCCCTGCGGCTCGCCGGAGACGCGCCCGACGCCCCGCACATGGCCCGCGCCTCCGCCTGGATCCGCGCCCGGGGCGGCATCGCCGAGGCCCGCGTCTTCACCCGGATCTGGCTCGCCCTCTTCGGCTGGTGGCGCTGGGACGACCTGCCCGAGCTGCCGCCCGAGCTGGTGTTCCTGCCCAGCTGGTTCCCGCTCAACATCTACGACTTCGGCTGCTGGGCCCGGCAGACGATCGTGCCGCTCACCGTCGTCTCCGCCAAGCGGCCGGTGCGCCCGGCCCCCTTCGCGCTGGACGAGCTGCACACCGACCCGGCCCGCCCGAACCCGGGCAAGCCCCTTGCCCCCGCGGCCAGTTGGGACGGCTTCTTCCAGCGCGTCGACAAGGGACTGCACCTCTACCGCAAGGTCGCGCCGCGCCGGCTCCGCAAGGCCGCCATGAACTTCGCCGCCCGCTGGATCGTCGAGCGGCAGGAGAACGACGGCTGCTGGGGCGGCATCCAGCCGCCCGCCGTCTACTCGGTCATCGCCCTCCACCTCCTCGGCTACGACCTCCGGCACCCCGTCATGCGGGCCGGTCTGGAGTCCCTGGACCGCTTCGCCGTGTGGCGCGAGGACGGCGCCCGCATGATCGAGGCCTGCCAGTCCCCGGTCTGGGACACCTGCCTCGCCACCATCGCGCTCGCCGACGCCGGCGTACGGCCCGACCACCCGGCACTCGTCAAGGCCGCCGACTGGATGCTGGGCGAGGAGATCGTCCGCAAGGGCGACTGGGCCGTGCGCAGGCCCCAGCTCCCGCCGGGTGGATGGGCGTTCGAGTTCCACAACGACAACTACCCCGACATCGACGACACCGCCGAGGTGATCCTCGCCCTCCGCCGGGTCAGGCACCCCGACCCGGCACGGGTGGACGCGGCCGTCGCCCGCGGCGGCCGCTGGACCGTCGGCATGCAGTCGAAGAACGGTGCCTGGGGCGCCTTCGACGCCGACAACACCAGCCCCTTCCCCAACCGGCTGCCGTTCTGCGACTTCGGCGAGGTCATCGACCCGCCCTCCGCCGACGTCACCGCCCACGTCGTCGAGATGCTCGCCCACGAGGGCCGGGCCCACCACCCGCGCACCCGCCGGGGCGTCGACTGGCTGCTCGCGGCACAGGAGACCAACGGCGCCTGGTTCGGCCGCTGGGGCGTCAACTACGTCTACGGCACCGGGTCCGTGGTCCCCGCCCTCACCGCCGCCGGGATTCCCCGCAGCCACCCGGCGATCCGGCGGGCCGTCGGCTGGCTGGAGTCCGTGCAGAACGAGGACGGCGGCTGGGGCGAGGACCTGCGCTCCTACACGGAGCCGCAGTGGATCGGCCACGGCGCCTCCACCGCCTCCCAGACCGCCTGGGCGCTGATCGCGCTGCTCGCCGCCGGCGAGCGGGAGTCCGAGGCGGTCCGGCGCGGCGTCGCCTGGCTGGTGCGGACACAACGGGAGGACGGCTCCTGGGACGAGCCGTACTTCACGGGCACCGGCTTCCCCTGGGACTTCTCCATCAACTACCACCTCTACCGCCAGGTCTTCCCGCTCACCGCGCTCGGCCGCTACGTGAACGGGGAGCCCGTCCCGCCCGGCCGGGAGGGCCGCTGATGGACAAGGAGCCGGCCGCCGGGGCCGCCGTACCGCCGCTGCTCGTCGCCTGCGCGCTCGGCATCGAGAAGCTCGCGCTGCGCAGCGGCGACCGAGGCGGAGCGCCCGCGCCCGTGACCGTGGTGCGGACCGGGATGGGCCCGGCGCACGCGCGCCAGGCGGTCTCCCGCGCCCTCGGCCGCGAGCCCTGGCAGGACGCCGCCGTCATTGCGTCCGGGTTCTGCGCGGGCCTCGCGCCCGGGATGCACCCCGGCGACCTGATCGTCGCCGAGGAGACCCGCGGCCCCGACGGCACCATCCCCTGCGTCGGCACCGGGCTCCTGGTGAAGGCGCTCGTCCGGGCGCTGCCCGGGCGCACCGTCCACACCGGCCCGCTGACCGGCTCCGACCACGTGGTCCGCGGCCCCGAGCGGGCGGCGCTGCTCGCCGGCGGGGCGATCGCCGTCGACATGGAGTCCGCCGCCACGCTGAGCACCGCCGTGGCCGCCGGACCGCGTCCGGTTGCGGCCGTACGGGTGGTCGTGGACGCTCCAGAACATGAACTGGTCCGGATCGGCACGGTGCGCGGGGGAATATCGGCCTTCCGTGTTCTTCGTGCGGTCCTTCCCGCATTCTCCGAATGGCACCGTTCTTTGCTGCTCCCCAGGAGGTGAGCGAGTTATGGCCATGCCGCTCCGTCAGTCCGTCCGGGTCGGGACCTACCTCTTCGAACAGAAGCTCCGCAAGCGGGACAAGTTCCCGCTGATCGTCGAGCTCGAGCCCTTGTTCGCCTGCAACCTCAAGTGCGAGGGCTGCGGCAAGATCCAGCACCCGGCCGGCGTCCTCAAGCAGCGGATGCCGGTCGCCCAGGCCGTCGGCGCGGTCCTGGAGTCCGGGGCGCCGATGGTCTCGATCGCCGGTGGCGAACCGTTGATGCACCCTCAGATCGACGAGATCGTGCGGCAGCTGGTGGCCAAGCGCAAGTACGTCTTCCTGTGCACCAACGCCATGCTGCTGCGCAAGAAGCTGGACGACTTCACGCCCTCGCCCTATTTCGCCTTCGCGGTGCACATCGACGGGCTGCGTGAGCGGCACGACGAATCGGTCGCGAAGGAGGGCGTGTTCGACGAGGCGGTGGCGGCGATCAAGGAGGCCAAGCGGCGCGGCTTCCGGGTCACCACCAATTCGACCTTCTTCAACACCGACACCCCTCAGACGGTCATCGAGGTGCTCAACTTCCTCAACGACGACCTCAAGGTCGACGAAATGATGATCTCGCCCGCATACGCCTACGAGAAGGCCCCCGACCAGGAGCACTTCCTCGGCGTGGAACAGACCAGGGAGCTCTTCAAGAAGGCGTTCGCGGGTGGAAACCGGCGGCGCTGGCGGCTCAACCACTCGCCGCTCTTCCTGGACTTCCTCGAAGGCAAGGCCGATTTCCCGTGCACCGCGTGGGCGATCCCGAACTACTCGCTCTTCGGGTGGCAGCGCCCCTGCTATCTGATGAGTGACGGCTACGTCCCCACGTACCGCGAGCTCATCGAGGAGACGGACTGGGACAAGTACGGCCGCGGCAAGGACCCGCGCTGCGCCAACTGCATGGCGCACTGCGGCTACGAGCCCACCGCCGTCCTCGCCACCATGGGCTCCCTCAAGGAGTCGCTGCGCGCGGTCCGCGAGACCGTCTCCGGGAACAACGGGTGAGCCGGTCATGACGGACGGGTCCGGCACCGGCGCCTTCGACCTGCGGGCCCTGCTCGCCGAGCGCGGCGGCGAGCGCTACGAGCTGCACGCCCGCCACCTCAACCACCAGCTCCCGCGGATGCTCCACACCATCGGCTTCGACAAGGTCTACGTGCGGGCCGAGGGCGCCCACTTCTGGGACGCCGACGGCAACGACCACCTCGACATGCTCGCCGGCTTCGGCGTCATGGGCCTCGGCCGGCACCACCCCGTCGTCCGGCAGGCCCTGCACGACGTCCTCGACGCCCAGCTCGCCGATCTCACCCGCTTCGACTGCCAGCCGCTGCCCGGACTCCTCGCCGAGAAGCTCCTCGCACACAGCCCGCACCTCGACCGGGTCTTCTTCGGCAACAGCGGCACGGAGGCCGTCGAGACCGCGCTCAAGTTCGCCCGGTACGCCACGGGCCGGGCGAGGATCGTCTACTGCTCCCACGCCTTCCACGGCCTCACGACGGGCTCGCTCTCCGTCAACGGCGAGAACGGCTTCCGGGACGGCTTCGGCCCGCTCCTTCCCGACACGGCGATCGGGCTGGGCGACCTGGAGGCGCTGGAGGGGGAGCTGCGCAAGGGCGACGTGGCCGGCTTCGTCGTCGAGCCGATCCAGGGCAAGGGCGTCCACGAGGCCCCGCCGGGCTTCCTGCGGGCCGCCCAGGAGCTCCTGCACCGGCACGGGGCCCTGCTCATCGCGGACGAGGTGCAGACGGGCCTCGGCAGGACGGGCGACTTCTACGCCTACCAGTACGAGGACGGCGTCGAGCCGGACCTGGTCTGCGTCGCCAAGGCGCTCTCCGGCGGCTACGTGCCGGTCGGCGCCACGCTCGGCAAGGACTGGATCTTCAAGAAGGTCTACTCGTCGATGGACCGGGTGCTGGTCCACTCGGCGAGCTTCGGCTCCAACGCCCAGGCCATGGCGGCCGGGCTCGCGGTGCTCTCGGTGATGGAGTCCGAGGGCACGGTGGCGCACGTCCGCCGGGTCGGCGACCTGCTCGCGACCCGGCTGCGCGAGCTCGTTCCGCGCTACGAGCTCCTCAAGGAGATCCGCGGCCGGGGCCTGATGATCGGCATCGAGTTCGGCCGGCCGTCCTCGCTGGGCCTGCGCAGCCGCTGGACGATGCTCCAGGCGGCCCGCAAGGGGCTCTTCGCCCAGATGGTCGTGGTACCGCTGCTGCAGCGGCACCACATCCTGACCCAGGTGTCCGGGGACCATCTGGAGGTGATCAAGCTGATCCCGCCGCTGGTCGTCGACGAGGCGGACGTCGACCGCTTCGTGACCGCCTTCACGGCCGTGATGGACGACGCGCACGGCGGCGGCGGACTGATGTGGGACTTCGGGAAGACGCTGGTCAAGCAGGCCGTCGCCCAGCGCTGATCGAAACCGGCCCAGGGTTTTTGCCTCTGGGGCAAGAAAGTTGCCCCAGAGGAAAGATCCTGGCGGAATGGAGGCATGGACCACGTCCCCGGGACGCAGTTCCCGGCCTCCGCCTCCTCCGACGTCCTGCCGGACGTCGCCCCCCAGCTGCGCGGACTGCGCCGCCGGCGCGGGCTCACCCTGGAGGCCGCCGCCCAGCGGGCCGGCCTCTCCCCGGCGCACCTCTCGCGCCTGGAGACGGGCAACCGGCAGCCCTCGCTGCCCATGCTGCTCGCGCTCGCCCGCATCTACGGTACGACGGTCTCCGAGCTGCTCGGCGAGGTTCCGCCCGAACGCGACCCGGTGATCCGGGGCGGGAAGGCCGAGGCCGTCGAGGCCGACGGCTGGATCTACCGCCCCGCCGGAGGCGCGGGCCGCGCCATGCAGGCGCTGCGCGTCCACGTGCCGTACGCCACCAGCGCCGACATCGTGCGGGTCCACCCTGGCGAGGAGTGGATCCACGTCCTCGACGGCCGGGTCAGGCTCGCGCTCGGTGACGCCGTGCACGTGCTCGACCCGGGGGACAGCGCGCACTTCGACTCGCTCACCCCGCACCGCATCGGCGCCGCCACCCGCGGCGGCGCCGAGCTGCTGTTCGTCCACACGCTGATGCAGAGTCCCGCCGCCGAGCTGTGCCTCGGCGACGGCACTCCGCACCGCCGCTGACCCTCAGAGAGGATCGACATGTCCGACAAATCCGTACCGGTCACCGGCGAGGAGCGCGGTGGCGGCAAGTTCCCCAAGGGCCTGGTGCTCCGGCTCTTCGCCTACCTGGTCGCCGGCCACCTCTTCGCCGCGTTCCTCTACCTGCTGTTCGCCCTGGGCGCGCAGAACCAGTAGGGGAGCCTCCTCAGGGGGCTACGCGCCGGTGAGCAGCCGCTCGCGCAGCCGCTCGCGGGTCTCCGGGGCGAGCCGCAGGCCCTCCGTCAGGTAGGCGTCGACGGAGCCCCAGGTCTCCTCGATGGCGTCGAAGGCGGCCCGCAGATACTCCACCCGCGCGTCGAAGAGCGGGCTCAGCAGCTCCATCACGTCGGGCGACATCGCGTCCGGAGCGGTGGAGCTGCGCTGCACCTTGTAGCGGCGGTGCGGGGCGTTGGACTTCAGGTAGTCCTCCTCGATCGCCTCGCGCTCCACGCCGACCGCGAGCAGCGAGATCGCGATCGCCAGCCCGGCCCGGTCCTTGCCGGCCGCGCAGTGCATCAGGGCGGGGACGCTGTCCTCGGCCATCGCGTGCAGGATCCGGCTGTGCTCGGCGGTCTTCCCGACGACCATCTTCCGGTACGAATCGGACATCCGGGCGGCGGCCTTGCCGTCGCCGAGCAGCTCGCGCAGCTGGACCACGTCCCCGTTGCGGACCAGCTTCCAGAACTCCTTGCCGTCGGCGGGGTCGCTCAGGGGTATGTTCACGTTCCGCACGCCGGGGAGGTCGACGTCCGGGCCCTCGATGCTCCGGTCCGCCTCGTTGCGGAAGTCGAAGACGGTGTGGAGGTCCAGGGTGGCGAGGAACTCCGCGTCCTCGGTCGTGGCGTGCGCCAGGTGGCCGCTGCGGAAGAGTCGCCCGGGGCGCACGGACAGGCCGTCCACGGTCGGCAGTCCGCCCAGGTCGCGGAAGTTGCGTACGCCGGTGAGCTCGGGCTCGGTCGTCGCTTGCGTCACGGTTGCTCCTGCTCTCGAGATCGGTTCCTGGGGCAATCATCATGGCTGGAACGCTCCGCCCACACCCCATCGGGATGGAATGCGCGATCTGTCCGAATTGACTGATTGGACATAAGGCGCCCTGGTTGCAGGGGAGATGGGCTCCGGGGCGTGAGGAGCGTCATACACGTGACGGACCGTGGCTGATCGTCTTTTTCAAATTCCCTTGGGCAAAGGGAAATCGAAGGGGCGTCATCGACGGAGGGTGACCGGAATTCCGGTCGGAATTCACGCGGCAAACGAATCCGTGGAACCTGTGGCTTGTTCCTGTCGTCTCCGCTCGTCTAGCGTCGCGCTCACTCCGGACGGACCGCCTCATCCTGCCGCCGACCGGAATCCGCACCCACCCGTACACGGCAGGAGCGGGGGACCCAGGTAAGACGCCGATCCCTCCGAAGGACGGCTTGGGGTGAAGCCGCGCGACCACGCGGCCGGACATCTCCAGTCCGAACCCGACAGCTCACCTCGCAGGCGACGGAGAGGAATTCGCCATGCCCGCGAAGGGTAAGCACCGCCGCCCCAAGGCCAACCCGATCACCCGCGGGTTCGTGGCCGCCGGCACCGGAGGCGCCGTCGTCGCCCTCCCGCTGATCGGCGCCACCGGCGCGCACGCCGCCGAGCAGGCCGCCCCCGCCGCTCCGCAGCAGGCCGTCGCCGCCGCTGCCCCCGCCGTCGCGACCCCCGCCAAGGCCCCGGCCAAGGCGAAGACGTACACCGTCGTGCGCGGCGACTACCTGTCGAAGATCGCCACCGAGCACCACCTCGCCGGCGGCTGGCAGAAGCTCTACCGCGACAACCGCCAGGTCGTCGGCGACAACCCCTCGCTGATCCTCCCCGGCATGAAGCTCACCCTCGGCGCCAAGAACACCGCCAAGGCCACGCCCGCTCCCAAGGCCGCCGCGCCGAAGGCCGCCGCCCCCAAGAGCTCCGCCAAGAACGGCGACGACGCGCCCACCCGCGCCTCCCGGGGCAGCGAGCGCGCCTCGGCCCCGGCCGCCGTCTCCTCCTCGGACTCGGCGTCCTCCTCCTCGTCGTCCTCGTCCGCCGGCTCCTCGTCGGCCGGTGCGGCCAGCTCCTCCGGCTGGGTCGCCCCCGTCGGCGGCGGCATCTCCACCCCGTACCGGGCCTCCGGCTCCATGTGGTCCTCCGGCTACCACACCGGTGTCGACTTCATCGCCTCCTCCGGCACCTCCGTCCGCGCGGTCGGCCCCGGCACCGTCTACTCCGCCGGCTGGAGCGGCGCCTACGGCAACGAGGTCGTCATCCAGCACGCCGACGGCACGTACTCCCAGTACGCCCACCTCTCCTCGCTGTCCGTCTCCGCCGGCCAGTCCGTGAGCGGCGGCCAGCAGATCGGCCTCTCCGGCTCGACCGGCAACTCCACCGGCCCGCACCTCCACTTCGAGATCCGCACCGGCCCGAGCTACGGCTCCGACATCGACCCGCTGGCCTACCTGCGCCAGCACGGCGTGGGCATCTGACCTCACGTCAGCACCGGCCTCACCGGACGGCGCCCCGGAGGCCCGGCACACCCGTGCCGGGCCTCCGGCGTATTCCGGCTTGGTGGAATCTTTATCGGTGGCATATGTCACCCACCGTCAACCCCTCCTTACGGTCGCGTAGGTCACATCCCGAGGGGAAAGATGTGCTCCCGTGGCAGACGATTCGAGATCAACAGACAAGAACGCATTCGGGTCGTACGCGGCGATCGGTGACAGCTTCACCGAGGGCGTCGGAGACCCCGGGCCCGACGGGACGTTCGTCGGCTGGGCGGACCGGTTCGCGGTCCTGCTGGCCGACGAACTGCCGGAGCACGAGGACTTCCGGTACGCCAATCTCGCCGTACGGGGGCGCCTTCTCGACCAGATCGTCATGGAGCAGGTCCCGCGGGCGAAGGAACTCGCCCCGGACCTCGTGACCTTCTGCGCGGGCGGAAACGACATCATCCGCCCCGGCACCGACCCGGACGACGTCGCCGAGCGCTTCGAGCGCGCGGTGGCTGACCTCACCTCCGCCGTCGGCACTGTCATGGTGACCACCGGCTTCGACACGCGCGACGTGCCCCTCCTCAAGCACCTGAGGGGCAAGATCGCCACGTACAACGGGCACGTCCGGGCCATCGCCGACCGGTACGGCTGCCCCGTGCTCGACCTGTGGTCGCTGAAGTCCGTCCAGGACCGCCGCGCCTGGGACGAGGACCGGCTGCACCTGTCACCCGAGGGCCACACCCGGGTCGCGCTGCGCGCCGCCCAGGTCCTCGGCAGGCGCGTACCGGCCGACCCGGAGCAGCCGTGGCCGCCGCAGCCGCCGCGCGGCACGCTGGAGGTCCGCAAGGACGACATCCACTGGGCCAGGGAGTACCTGGTGCCGTGGATCGGGCGCCGGCTCCGCGGCGAGAGCTCCGGCGACCACGTCGAGGCCAAGCGCCCCGACCTCATGCCGCTCTAGGGAGCGGGGCCGGGATTCCGGCCGAGGGCGCGCTCGCGCGTCGACGCGGTGAAGGAGGCCGAGGGTGGCGGTGCGACCCTCGGCCTCCTCTTCTGTGCGGTGCCGGGCGGGGTGAGGAGCTGAAGGCCGGGGTGAGGTGCTGAGGGCCGGGGTGTGCGTGTCCGGTCCGAAATGTGATGACTTGTCTGATAATCATCATTCGTGTACGTCCGTCGCATCCTCACGGCTCTGTTGCTCGCCACCGCCGCGCTGTGCGCCACGGTCCCTCCGGCGGCCGGAGCGGACACCGGCCGGGGAGGCGGCGCGGCCGCCGGAGGGGGCACCGCCTCCGCGCCGCGTGCCGCGCCCCCGACCTCCTTCACCATCGCCGGCCTCGACCTCCACGACGCCCAGATCGCCAGGTTCGGCGACACCTACTACATGTACGGCTCGATGTACGGCTGCGGCTTCGAGTGGTACGTCAAGCCCACGCCCTGGTGCGGCTTCGGCGTCTCCACGGCCTCCAGGCCGCAAGGGCCGTGGACACCGCCCAGGCTGCTGTTCGACCCGACGACCGTCGACCCCTGGACCGACAACTCCTGGCAGGACACCTGCGGCGCCTCCGGGCAGGGCTGCTTCAACCCGCGGATGATCCGCCGCAGCGGCTGGGGCCGCGACGACGGGGCCTTCGTCCTCTGGTTCAACAGCCCCCGGCACTACTCCCTCGACGGGACCCACGCCTACAACGCGATGGGCTGCGCCTCCGCCGCGGGACCGTGCGGGCCCGCACCCGTCACCGGCGGCTTCTACCGCAAGCCCACCCTCTCCGTCTGCAAGGGCAACGGCGACTTCGGCATCATCGACTCCGGCACCCCGGGCGGCCACCCCGCGATCGTCTGCACGCTCCCGGGCAGCGCACAGCTCAACATCGAGGAGCTCGACGCGTGGGGGAGCGGCGGCACCGGCGTCGGCGTGCGCAAGGTCGCCGGGCTCAAGAAGATCGAGGGGCCGGGAGGTTACTGGGATCCGGTGCAGCGGCTCTACGTGCTCACCTACGCCGATCCCGCCTGCGGCTACTGCACCGGCACCCCGATCGGCTACGCCACCGCGCCCTCGCTCTACTCCGGCTGGGCCGCGCCCGACAACCTCGGCTGGAACGCGCCCGCGTTCGGACGGCGCATCTTCAACGGCAACAGCTGCGGCGGACAGCCGCGGACCGTGACCGTCCTCGACGGCCAGCCGTGGCAGATCATCGACCTGTGGCTCGGCACCCGCAACGAGGCCGCGGCCACCACTCACCTCGTCCCGCTCACCTACACGCCCACACCGGGCATCGCGGGCGACGGCCGGCTCTGGCGCCCACCGCTCAGGCTCGACTGCTGAAGCCCGCGGCCCTGGTACGGAGAGGTGAAGGAGAGGGCCGTCCAGGAGTGGCGCGGCGGCTCGACGGGCGGCGGCTGGTGGGATGTCCGCGCCGGATGACCACCGGCAACCACCGCCGAAGGGACCGCCCATGACGCCGCGTCACACAGACCACCACCCCGGAGCCCTCCCCGACGCCCGCCCCGACGCCCGTTTCCAGGGGCACACCGGATGGCGCGCCGACGCCGTGACCGGCCGCCGGTCCGCGGGCAAGCGGCCCGGAGGCCGCTTCCGTGCGCTCGCCGTCGGCGCCGTGGCCGGTGCCGCTCTCGGCGGAGTCCTCCTCGGCGCCGCCGCTCCCGCCCTCGCCGCCGCGCCGGGCACCACGGTGTCCGAGGCCGCCGCCGCACGGGCTCCGCAGCCGACCACCGTCACGGTCAGCGGCAGCGGGCGGGCCGCCGCGGCACCCGACCTCGCGGCGCTCTCGGTCGGTGTCGAGGCGACCCGCAAGACCGCGAAGGAGGCCCTGGCCGCCCAGAGCGCGGCGGCGAAGGCGCTGGTCGAAGCGCTGCACGCGCAGGGCATCGCCGAGCGCGACATCCGCACCGAGAGCCTCTCCCTGTCGCCGGTCTACACCCAGTCCCCGGAGGGCGAGAGCAAGGTCACGGGCTACCAGGCCGGGCAGACCTTCTCCGTGAAGGTCCGCGACATCGACCGGACCGGCCAGATCATCGGCGCCGTGAACGAGGCCACCGGTGACGCGGGCCGGATCAACGGCGTCGTCTTCGACGTGGCCGACCCCACCAGACTCCGCGCCAAGGCCCGCGAGGCCGCCTACCGCGACGCCCATGACAAGGCCGCGCAGCACGCCCGGCTGAGCGGCCACAGGCTGGGCCGGCTGGTCTCGCTCACCGAGGGCGAGAGCAGCCGCCCCGGCCCCGGCGCCGTCCCGAGCGCACCCGCCGACGGCGGCGAGGGCGTACCGCTCGCGCCGGGCGAGATCGAGGAGCACGTGACGGTCACGGCCGTGTTCGAGCTGGTCTGAGCCCGGCACCGACGTCGGGAGGGTCCGGAGGCGCGGGGGCCGGGGGCGCGGGGGCCGGCGGGCTCGGCGGAGCCGTCACTCCGTCGGCGGTGCCGGATCCGGCGCGCTCGCCGGGTCCGTACCGGGGAGGCCGAGTTCCCGGGCCAGGGCCGCGTCCGCCCAGGTCAGCATCGTGGTGCGCGAGAGCGAGCCGGCGTACGAGGTCATCTGGACGGCCAGGCCGTCCAGGAAGGCGGTGAGACGCCAGGCCGCGGCGGCCGGGTCCGGGCAGGGGAACTCGCCGGCCTCCACGCCCTCGGCGATCACCGAGGCCAGCGCCGTCTTCCACGCCTGGTCCAGGGAGCCGGCGACCTCGCGCAGCGCCGGATCGCGGAGCGCGGCCGCCCAGCTCTCGATCCACAGCCGCCAGCCCTTGGCCTGCCCGGTCGGGGCGTACCAGCGGACCGCGGCCCGCAGCCGCCGCACCGCCGAGGTCCGGCGCCCCAGCAGGCCGCGCAGTCGGGCCAGGTCCTCCTCGGCCGCGCGCGCGAACGCGGCCGAGACCAGCTGCTCCTTGGTCGCGAAGTGGTACAGGACCAGCGCGTTGCTCACGCCGAGCTCCTGGGCCACGTCGGAGATCCGCAGCGCCGCCACACCGCGGACCTCGATCTGGGCCACGGCCGCCCGCAGCAGGGCCTCCCGCCGCTCGGCCACGCTCAACCGCTCTCTCGCCACGGCCCGACCCTACACAGCACATGACAAAGACATGATCGCCCCGGCGCCTTGCCCGGCGGGCCGCCCATAATGAAGGGACCCCCGACCTCAGGAGGCCCTGTGACCGGCACCGGCTCCGACCACGCGCTGCGGGCACGCCTGCGCGCCCTGCGCCCCGCGGCCTTCGGCGCCGACCCGACGGGAGCACGACTGGAGCGCATCCGCCGCTCCCCGAACTTCGCCGACGGGGTCTTCCAGAACCCCGAGCAGGCCAGCCACCGGCCGTCCGGCTCGACCGTCGAGTTCGCCAAGGTCTACTTCGAGAAGGAGGCACGGGCGCGCCGGGCCCCGACGGGCACGATTCCCGTGCACCCCACCACCGTCGCCGACCTGGCCCGGCCGCCGGCCACCGGACTGCGCCTCACCTGGATGGGTCACTCCAGCGTCCTCGCCGAGATCGACGGCCGCCGGGTGCTCTTCGACCCGGTCTGGGGCGACCGCTGTTCGCCCTTCGCCTTCGTGGGCCCCAAGCGCCTGCACCCCGTGCCCGCGCCGCCGGCCGCGCTCGGCCCGGTGGACGTCGTGGTCATCTCCCACGACCACTACGACCACCTGGACCTGCCGACGATCAAGGCACTGGCGACCACCGACACCCTCTTCGCCGTCCCGCTCGGCGTCGGCGCCCACCTGGAGCGCTGGGGCGTGCCCGCCTCGCGGCTGCGGGAACTGGACTGGACGGAGTCCACCGAGGTCGGCGACCTGCGGCTGACCGCCACCCCGGCACGCCACTTCTGCGGCCGCGGGCTGCGCAACCAGCAGCACACGCTCTGGGCCTCCTGGGCCGTGGAGGGCCCGGACCACCGGATCTACCACAGCGGCGACACGGGCTACTTCTCCGGCTTCAAGGACATCGGCGCCGCCCACGGCCCGTTCGACGCCACCATGATCCAGATCGGCGCGTATTCGGAGTACTGGCCCGACATCCACATGACGCCCGCCGAGGGGCTGCGCGCCCACCTCGACCTCCAGGGCGGCGCCCCGCACGGCGTACTGCTGCCGATCCACTGGGGCACCTTCAACCTGGCTCCGCACGCCTGGGCGGAACCGGGGGAGTGGACGAAGTACGAGGCGGAGGAGGCCGGCCAGGCGGTGGCTTTCCCTCGTCCCGGCGAGCCGTTCGAGCCCGCGGGGAAGCTGCCGTCCGACGCCTGGTGGCGGAGGGTGTCCCATGCGATCGCGGAGCCGTGGCGCCGGCCCCGGCCGGTCGAGGTTCCTGCCGAGGCACCCAGGCCCGATCTCGACCTCGCGGGCGAGCGGTGACGGTCCGTTCGGCCTTGGTGCCGGGTGGGGGCGGGAGTATCCTGGAAATTGGCCTGCAGGGCGAGCGAGGGAGTTCGACCGGATGGCCCCGAGCGACGGGCGGAGGCTCCGCGCGGGGCGTTTTTCGGCGGTCGGGCTGAGAGGCTGGAAGGTCTGTGAGACCGGAAGGCGACCTCCATCACCTGATCCGGACAATGCCGGCGAAGGGAGCCCACCTTGCAGGTTTTGGTCTGCCCGCACGGCATTACTGCGAGTCGCGATCAGTGACGGGACGGCGACGAGGGACGCGAAGCGTCCGAAGGACCTCGCGGAGCGCGCGTGAATGCCGCTTCGGCCATGGCCGGCACATGAAGAGCGGCGGACGCGCCGTCCACCCTTAGAACGTCTGCCACCACCCGGCTCGCCCCGCAGTACGCGGGAACGTCCGCCGTGCGGTGCGCTGTGCAGACGATCACGCGGAAGTCCTTCCGTCGGTCACCGAGCACGGGTGTGCGGGTCTCCGGTGCCTGCGCTCCGGGCGAGGCCGGTAGGGTGCGCGGTCATCAGGCCGATCAGAGGACCCAGCACGTGACGACCATCCAGCACAGCGGGGCGGGCAGACGGCAGGCCCGGCGCCGTATCCGCCCCAGACGTTCCCCCGCCGTACCCCTGATCGTCCTCGCCTGGGCCGCCGCGGCCGCCGTGGTCTGGCTGTGGTGGCGCAACACGCCGGCCGTGCTCGCCGACTCCGGGGACCGGCTGATCCACGCGGGGCGGATCACCGGCCTCCTCGCCGGATACGTGATCGCCCTGGTCGTGCTGCAGATGGCGCGGGTTCCGGCCCTGGAGCGGCGGGTCGGGTCGGACCGGGTCTCGCGGTGGCACGCCACGAGCGGACGGTACGCGCTCTCCCTCACCCTGGCCCACGTGCTGCTGACCGCGTACGGGTACGCGCTGCAGGGCCGGATCGGCGTGGTGGAGCAGACCGTGTCCCTGGTGACCGAGTACCCGGAGACGGGCAAGGCGGCGATCGGCACGGTGCTCCTGCTGGTCGTGGGACTCTTCTCGGCGGGCACCGTACGGCGCAGGACGCGCTACGAGGTCTGGTACTACCTCCATCTGCTCACCTACCTCGCGGTGTACCTCGCCTTCTGGCACCAGCTGGCCACAGGAGCGGAGTTCGTCGCCGACCGGGCCGCCCGCGTGGTCTGGTACGCGCTGTACGGGGCGGTCGGCGCGCTGCTCCTCTGGTACCGGGTGCTGACTCCCGTACGGCTCAACCTGGTCCACCGCATGCGGGTGGAGGCGGTGGTGGCCGAGGCCCCGGGCGTGGTGTCCGTCCTCATCCGCGGGCGCCGGCTGCACCGTCTGGGGGCGGAGGCGGGGCAGTTCTTCCGCTGGCGGTTCCTCACGAAGGGGCTGCGCTGGACGGCGAACCCGTACTCGCTCTCCGCGCCGCCCCGGCCCGACCTGCTGCGGATCACGGTCAAGGCGGTCGGCGGGCACAGCGCGGCCCTCGCCGGGCTGCGCCCGGGGACCCGCGTGTGGGCCGAGGGGCCGTACGGGTCGCTGACCGCCGCCCGCCGCAGCCGCGGCAAGGTGCTGCTGATCGCGGGAGGCGCGGGGATCACCCCGCTGCGCGCGCTCTTCGAGACCCTGCCGGGGGCGGGCAGGGACCTGACGCTGCTCTACCGGGCGCGCACCGCGGAGGACCTCGCGCTGCGGGAGGAGCTGGAGGCGATCGCGGACGACCGGGGGGCGCAGCTCCTGTACGTGGTCAACGGGCCGGACGGCAGGCGGCGGGAGATCAGCGCCGGGTTGCTGCGCCGGATCCTGCCGGACATCGCCCGCCACGACGTGTATGTGTGCGGGCCGCGGGGGCTCGCCGAGGAGTCGTACGCCGCCCTGCGGGAGGCGGGCGTGCCCGACCGGCGGATCCACCACGAGTCGTTCGCCTTCTGAGCCGCCCGGTTCCGTGGAGGCCGGTCCGGTGTGACGCCCGGGAGCCGTGTGACGCTGAGCGGGGTGTGAGGAAGACACATCCGCTCCGTCGTGCGGTGCTCGCGGGGGCGGGCACCGTTTCCGCCGTCGTCCTGCTGCTCGCGCTCAAGCCGACCACGGATCCGTCGCTCGCCCAGGACGCCGCCGGCCCGAACACCCCCGTGGCGTCAGCCGACTCGGCCGGCGCCGGCGCCGCTTCCCCGGCCTCCGCCGCGCCGTCGGACCCGGGGAGCCCCACGGCCTCGCCGTCGGCGGGCACCCGGGGCACCGCGACCGCCTCCGCCTCCGGGAGCGCGTCGCCGTCGGCGAGCACGTCCGCGTCCCGTACCACCACCGCTCCGACGAGGACGAGCGCCCCCACCGCCTCCAGAACCACGTCGGGCACCTCCGGCACCTCGGGCGGGTCCACCACCCGGACCGTGGCCGGCGCCACGGTCAGTACGCAGTACGGCTCCGTCCAGGTGCAGATCACGGTCAGGGGGAGCACGATCACCGGGGTCACCGCCCTGAAGTCGCCGTCCTCCACGCCACGGAGCAGGGAGATCTCCGCGGACGCCGTCCCCCAGCTCAACCAGCGGACGCTGGCGGCGCAGAGCGCGGACATCGACTCCGTCTCGGGAGCCACCTACACCAGTGCCGGCTACCGCCAGTCGCTGCAGAGCGCCTTGGACAGGGCCGGTGTCTGAGCCGCGGGTGCGGCATGTGGAACACGTGATGGGCACGGTGTTCTCGTTCGACGTCCGGGGGTGCTCCGACGCCTCCCGTGCGCGCGGGGCGCTGGTGGAGGCGGTGGACTTCCTGCACCACATGGACCATGTCTTCTCCCCGTACCGCGAGGACAGCCAGGTCAGCCGCCTGGCGCGCGGAGAGATCACTCATGAGCGGTGCGGCCCGGACGTCCAGGAGGTGCGGGATCTCTGCGAGAGCATGACGCGGCGCACCGAGGGCTGGTTCTCGCCCTGGTTCGCCGGAAGCGCCGGCGGATGGGATCCGACCGGGCTGGTGAAGGGCTGGGCCACGGAGCGCGCGGCCCGCATGCTGGCCTCGGCGGCCCGTGCCGACGCCGTGTGCGTCAACGGCGGCGGTGACATCCAGTTGCTCGGCGGACCCTGGCGGATCGGTGTCGCCGACCCTCTGAACCCGGGTGCGCTGACCACGGTGGTGGAAGTGGGTGCCGATGTGCCGGAGGTGGCCGTGGCGACGTCGGGCCCGGCGGAACGCGGCTGCCACATCCTGGACCCGTACACCGGGGAGCCGCCCGCGCACGCGCTCGCGGCGATGACGGTCGTCGGCTCCTCGCTCACGGTCGCCGACGCCTTCGCCACCGCCGCCTACGCCATGGGCGACGCCGCCCGCTCCTGGCTGGAGGAACAACCGGACGCCGAGGGCCTGGCGACGACCGCCACCGGCACCACCTGGCAGAGCACCGGCTTCGCCCGCTGGACCGCCTGACGCCTCGGACGGACGGCCACCGATGGCCGTGAGCGGACCTGCAGCAGCCCGCGGCCTCCGCAGTCGCCGCCGGCGAGGGCGGCAGCGGCGGGTTCGACCTCGCGCGGGCGCCGGCACCGCGTTCGCGAAGAACGCGAAAGACGCGAAAGCGAATCCGGACCTGACGATTCCGCGCCGGGAGCGAGCCGCGGACGTCGTGCGGCGCGCGCCGAATCGGGCGCGCGCTCCGCGGTTCGTACACCCGCGACAGGATTCCGGTCAGTGGTGAAACACGCGGAGGACGGCGGCGAGTGTGCTCGTACGTCCCGCTCCGCTCCGGTTCGGCCCCACCGGTGCGGCGAGTTTCGGCCAACTGTTCCCGGCCTGTCGTGTACGGGGCGATACCAGACCGGGGCGGTCTACGGGTAAGTTTGCCAACTGCGCACCGCACGTGAACGGTTGACGACTATCGTGGGTGCTTGGTGATCATCGGTAGGCTCGTCTCACTCACGCAACACCACCCCCGTAGTGCCACCCCCCGTAGTACGCCGATTCCTGGGCACGTACCAAGGACACTCATGTCTCAACTTCGCGCACCCGCCGCGCGGTCCGAACGCCGCGAGGGCGGGCGGCACGGCCGGTCAGGCGCCCGTACCGCCACCGGTCCGACCGGCGCCGGCTCCGCTCCGTCCCCCACGCCGCTCCCGGCCGAGGCCCGTATACGCACCCAACTCCTGCGTACCTCCGTCCTTCCGGCGGTCGCCGTTGCCCTCGGCGGCGCCGCGGCCCTCCTGTTCGCGATCCGCTCCACCGGAGCCGAGGCCACGCCCGGCCTGTGGGCCGCGCTCACCGGAGCCGCGGCGATCACGGTCGCCTCGGTGACCGCCGCCGCCCTCGGCGCCGACCGGGCCGCCAAGTCGGTGCTCGACCGCGCCAACGCGCTGCGCCGCGCCAGCGCCCGCGGCCAGAGCGAACTCAGCACGGTCCTCGAACAGCTGCGCAGGGGCGAAAGCCCTGCGCCCCGCCCCGCGGCCCCCGAGCCCTCGCCCTCCGGCGACGAATTCGACCTGCTCGGACGCGAACTGACCCGCTCTCACGAGGCGGCCGTCGCCGCGGTGGTGCAGGCGTCCCAGCTCTCCAGCAGCGTCGGCAACGAGCAGAAGGTCGAGGTCTTCGTGAACCTCGCCCGGCGCCTCCAGTCCCTCGTGCACCGCGAGATCCAGCTCCTCGACGAACTGGAGAACGAGGTCGAGGACCCGGAGCTGCTCAAGGGCCTCTTCCACGTGGACCACCTCGCCACCCGCATCCGCCGGCACGCCGAGAACCTCGCCGTCCTCGGCGGCGCCATCTCCCGTCGCCAGTGGTCCAACCCGGTCACCATGACCGAGGTCCTGCGCTCCTCCATCGCCGAGGTCGAGCAGTACCCGCGGGTGAAGCTGGTCCCGCCGATCGACGGTACGCTCCGGGGCCACGCCGTCGCCGACGTCATCCACCTCCTCGCCGAACTGGTCGAGAACGCGACGCTGTTCTCCGCGCCGAACACCACGGTGCTGCTGCGCGCCCAGTACGTGACGGCCGGCCTCGCCATCGAGGTCGAGGACCGCGGTCTCGGCATGCCCGTCGCCGAGCAGAACAAGATGAACGCCCTGCTCGCCGACCCCGACCAGGTCAACGTCGCGCATCTGCTCCAGGACGGGCGCATCGGACTCTTCGTGGTCTCCGCCCTCGCCCGGCGCCACGGCATCGCCGTACGCCTCCAGTCGAACATCTACGGCGGTGTCCAGGCCGTCCTCGTCCTGCCGCAGGGCCTGCTGGGCTCCGACCCCGACGGCCTCGCCCGCGGCGAGGGCCCGGCCCCGCAGGCCCAGCACCAGACCCCGGCCCAGGGCCAGGTCCAGGCACACCAGCAGCCCCAGGCCCACCAGCAGCCCCAGGCCCAGGCCCAGGCCCACGCGCAGCCCCAGCGCCAGGTCGCCGGCGCGGCCGATCCCCGTACGGCGCCGCTGTCCGCGGCCCCGGCCGCCGACCGGCCGGCCCCGGTCCACGGCACGCCGGCCCACGGCACCCAGGTCCACGGCACGCCCGCCCACGGCGTTTCCGTCCCCGGCGCGCCGGTCCACGGCACGCCCGCCCACGGCACCCCGCTGCCGATGCCGCAGAACCCGGCGGCTCCCGCGCCCGCCCCCGTGGCGGCGCACGCGCCGTCGCACCACCCGGCCCCGCACGTCCCCGCCCCGGCGTCCGTTTCCCCGACGGCGCAGCGGCCCGCGGTGCCCACCTCCCGGGCGGCCGGTGCCGCCGGCGCGCCCGGCGTACCGTCCCAGCCCGCCCACGCCGTGCCCGCCGGGCCCGGCCCCGCACACCCCGCTCCGCCCGCCGAGGTCCCCCCGGCCCCGCACGGCGGAGCACCGGGCAGGCCCGTCCTCCCCAAGCGGCGCGCCCAGGAACACCTCGTCCCGCAGCTGCGCGAGGAGCCCACGGCCCGCAAGCCCGAGGAGCACGCCCTGCACGACCCGGGTCTGATGGCCGCCTTCCAGCGCGGCATCGGACTCGCCGAATCCCAGCCCGCCCCCCGTGAATCGCTGCGTCCCGGCGACGCGCACAAGGAGTAGATGCACATGGCGAGCAATGCGCCGCACGGCCATTCCTCGGATCTCGACTGGCTGCTGAGCGGCCTGGTCCAGCGGGTCCCGTACACCCGCAACGCCGTACTGCTCTCCTCCGACGGCCTGGTGAAGTCCGTCCACGGCCTCGACCCCGACGCGGCCGACCACATGGCCGCGCTGGCCTCCGGCCTGTACTCGCTCGGCCGCAGCGCCGGCGCGCGCTTCGGCGACGGCGGCGAGGTCCGCCAGGTCGTGGTCGAGCTGGACTCCACCCTGCTGTTCGTCTCCACCGCCGGCTCCGGCACCTGCCTCGCCGTCCTCGCCGGACGCGAGGCGGACGCCGCCGTGCTCGGCTACGAGATGGCGATGCTCGTCAAGAGCGTCCGGCCGTACCTGGTCACCCCGGCCAGGCAGGCCGCCGGCGCGGCGGGCAGTGCGGGACAGTGACCATGGCCTCCCACCAGGAAGGGCCCTGGCTCGACGACGCGGCGGGGCGGCTGATCCGTCCGTACACCGTGAGCGGCGGGCGGACCCAGCCCACCGCCGCGCTCGACCTGCTCTCGATGGTGATGGCGACCGGCACGGCACCGCAGGCCCACATGGGTCCCGAGCACAGCCTGGCCCTCGGGCTGTGCGAGGGGCCCACCTCGGTGGCGGAGATCGCGGCGCACTTACGGCTTCCGGCCGTCGTCACCAAGGTCCTGCTCTCCGACCTCGTGGACTGCGGGGCGCTCACCGCCCGAGCGCCCCGCTTCCACGCCAACCCAACCGACCGTTCCTTGCTGGAGGCAGTGCTCGATGGCCTACGACAACGGCTCTGAGCGCCACGACCGGGGCCACGAAGGCCTCGCGGCCGACCCGTTTCCCACCGCGCTGAAGATCCTGGTGGCGGGCGGGTTCGGGGTCGGCAAGACCACCTTCGTCGGCGCGGTCAGCGAGATCGAACCGCTGAGCACCGAGGAGCTGCTGACCTCGGTCAGCGCCGCCACCGACAGCCTGGAGGGCGTGGAGTCCAAGACGACCACCACGGTCGCGATGGACTTCGGCCGCATCACGCTCGACGACCGCAACGTGCTGTACCTGTTCGGCACGCCGGGCCAGGAGCGGTTCTGGTTCATGTGGGACGAGCTCTCCGAGGGCGCCCTCGGAGCGGTCGTCCTCGCCGACACCCGCCGCCTCCAGGACTGCTTCTCGGCCGTCGACTTCTTCGAGCGGCGCGGCATCGGGTTCGTGGTGGCGGTCAACGAGTTCGACGGGGCCTACCGCTACGAACCGCAGGAGGTGCGGGCGGCCCTGGACCTCAAGCCCGAGGTGCCGGTCGTCCTCTGCGACGCCCGGATCTCCAGCTCCGCCATCCGCACCCTGCTGACCCTCGTCCAGCATCTGCTCACCACCATCCCGGCCGCCGTGCCGACCTACGGAGCCACGACATGACCTACGACCCGACCGGTCATCTGCTGCTCACCCCGATCGACCAGGAGGCCCCCGCCCGGGTCCGCCGCCTGCGCGAGCTGGGCCTGGGCGAGCAGCCGGACCCGGCCTTCGACGAATTCGCCCACCGTCTCGCGGAGGTGACCGGAGCGCCGTACTCCATGGTCAACTTCATCGACGAGAACCGGCAGTTCTTCGCCGGCCTGCACACGCCCGCCGGGACCCACTCGGGCACCGACCTGGGCGCCACCGCCGCTGCCGCCGGCGGTGGTGGTGTCGGCCGCTTCATGGCGCGTGACCACGGCTACTGCCCGCACGTGGTGGTCCGCCGTAAGGCCCTCGTCCTGGAGGACGTCTGCGACTACCCGCGCTTCGCGGGCAACCCGGTCGTGGACGAGATCGGCATCCGCTCGTACATGGGCGCTCCGCTGATCGACCGGACCGGCACGGCGCTCGGCACGATCTGTGTCGTCGACACCGACGTCCGCCCCTGGGGGCGGGCCGGCCTGGAGACCATCAAGGCGATGGCGGCGGAGCTGGTGGAGCAGATCCACCGGCGCGAGGACGGCATGATCTGACGGCGCCGTCCGATCCGACGGTCCGCCCCCCCGGTCCGTGACGTACCGGTGCCCCGGGGTTCGGCTCCTTTGCCGGACTCCGGGGCGTTTCTGCTTCTCCGCTCCTGACGTGGTGTCAGGCGTGGACCGGCTCCATCCGGACCACGTCGGAGAGCCGCTCCGACCAGCTGCCCTTGTCCTGGCCGAGGGCGACCTCGGCGAGCCGGAGGAGCTGGATGTCGGAGGTGCCCGCAGGGGCGAAGATGTGGTGCGCGTCGCGGAGGTACCGCTCGATGGGCCGGTCGGTGAACAGGCCGGCCGCCGCGTGGATCTCCATCGCGTTGCGCCCGGAGTCGATCGCGGACTCGACGTTCACCAGCTTGGCGTTCATCAGCTCGGTGTCGCACGACATGCCCTGGTCGAGCAGGTGGACCGCGTGGTACGCGGCGAGGCGGGCGGTCATCAGGCGCGACTGCATCTGCCCCAGCTTCAGCTTGACGGTGGGGAGTTCGGCGAGGGGCTTGCCGTAACGGATGCGCTCGGTGGCGAAGCGCGTGGTCTCCTCCAGGATCGCCTGGTGGATGCCGAGCGACACGGCGGTGAGGTTCGCCCGGCCGTAGAGGACGCTGGACGAGTACGCCACGGAGAGGCCGTCGCCCTCGTCGCCGAGCCGGTTGGCAGCCGGCACCCGGCAGTTCTCGAAGACGAGCTCGCCGAAGCTGAAGCCGTGCAGGCCCATGGCGGGCTGCTGGGGACCGGTCCGGAACCCCGGGCGGTCGGACTCGACGAGGAAGGCCGTCAGTCCCTTGGAGCCGGGGCCGGTCCTGACCACGACACCGTGGAGGTCGCCGACGTGGCTGTTGCCGACGTAGACCTTGTTGCCGTTGAGGACGTAGTCGTCGCCGTCACGGACCGCGCTCGCGGTCATGCCGAGGACATGGCCGCCAGACTCCGGCTCGGTGACCGCGATGGTCGGCAGGCAGTCGCCGGCGGCGATGGCCGGAAGCCAGGTCTTCCGCTGTTCGTCGCTGCCGAAGTGGACGATCTTGGCGGTTCCGAGCTGCGAGGCCTGGACCATGGCGCCCATCGCGCCGCTGACCCGGGACAGCTCCTCGATGATGATCGTCTTGGCCAGATGGCCGGCGCCCATGCCTCCGTACTCGTGGCCGATAGTCGCTCCCAGCCAGCCCTGTCGGGCGATGAGCCGGGACAGCTCGTGGTGGACCGAGCGGCCGGCTTCCATCTCCGGTATGCGTGGCCGAACCTCACGCTCTGCGAAGTCCCGCACCGTCTGCCGGAGCTGGTGATGCAGCCGGCTGCTGAAGTAGCCGTCCATAGGGTCCTCCTCTGCGAAACGCCTGCTCGTCGAGTGGTCCGAGCAGGTGGTGCATCGGCAGTGGTCCCGTCCCGAACAGGCCGACCACTTCATGGTGTTGATCTTTACGGGGTGGATCAATATCGACACCAAGTTTGTCTGAAACCGGAACGGTTGACGTTCGTTTCTGACTGTGTTTCGCGTGGTCTTGGCCTGCTCAGTCGAGTCCGGCAGGCATTTCCCATGGTCGTCTTTCTGCCACATGCCAACGGCAAGCATGTGATGGTCATATGACACCCAGTCCGGTCCGATCACCACATGCCTGACTTCGTCACCGAAGAGTCGGCATTCCGGAACCGTCCCACCCTCCCGCGCCCAGCGGAGGCGCACGGTTTCCGGGCCCGGCGAACCCGCTCGACGTGACCCGGCCCCCACCACGGCGGTCGGCCGGGGTGTTGCGGGGCGCAAGGATGCGTAACGGAGAGTGAGCGGCGTACGGTCCGCGGATCACCCCAGGAAGGCGCCGATCCGTGCCCGCAGCGACGCCGGGTCGAGGCCCTGGCCGGCCAGGTGCTCCTCGATCGAGCCGTACCGGCGCAGCTCCCGCCGGCCGATGCCTAGGCCGAGCACGCGGTGCGGCTGTTCGACGAGCGCGTCGTTGGCGGCCGTCGTGGACGTCCCGGCGAGGTACGGCTCCACCAGGACCACGTCCGGGCGTGCCCCGGCGACCGCCCGGCGCAGCGCGGCGCCGTCGAAGGGCCGCACGGTCGTGGCGTACAGGACCGTCACGTCCAGCCCCTCGGTGGCTGCCAGCACCGCGTCGAGCATGGGCCCCACCGCGACGACGACCCCTCGGGAGCCTTCGCGCAGGGTCGTGAACCCGCTCCGGGAGACCGGGTGCGCCGAGGCGTTCGCGTGCACCGACAGCCGCACGTAGACCGACTCGTCGCTCGCGGCGGCCCGGCGCAGCAGCGTCTCCGCCTCGTCCGGGTGGCCGGGCACGTGCACGGTCCAGCCGTCCAGGGTGTCCATCAGGGCCACGTCACCCGGTGACATGTGGGTGAAGCCGCCGGCCGGCCAGTCGTACGAGCCGCCCGCGCTGACGAGGACGCCGTGCACGCCCTGGTGCCCGAAGTCCAGCTTCAGCTGCTCGAAGGGCCGCTCCACCAGGAAGCTGGCGAAGGTGTGCATGATCGGCCGCATCCCGGTCAGCGCCATCCCACCGCCGACGCCGATGAGCAGCTGCTCCCGGATGCCGACGTTGACGGCCCGCTCGGGATGCCGTTCGAGAGTCTGCTGGAAGCCGTCCCTGCTGATCTCGGCCAGGACCAGCGCGAGCCGCGGGTCCTCGTCGAGCAGCCGGCCGGTGGTGGCGATGAAACGGTCGCGCATGGTGTCCATGACGGGGTTCTCCTCAAGGGTTGCCGTATGCGGGAAGGGGTGGTGTATGCGGGACGGGGTGGCGTGTGTGGGAAGGGGGGCGTATGTGGGAAGGGGTGGCGTGTGTGGGAAGGGGGGCGTATGTGGGACGGGCGGCGCGGAGCCAGGGCCTCGGGCGCGGGGTCACAGGTACGGGCCTCGGGCGGGCGGGCGGGCGGCGCGGAGCCGGGGCCTCGGGCGCTCGGTGCGGGGGCTCCGCGCGGGAGGGTCAGTGCTTCGGTTCGACGCGGGCGACGACCGCCCGCGGCCGCCCGGGATGAGGGGCGGTGAAGGCGGCGTACAGCGCCTCGTGATCCCGTCCGTCGACGGTCGCGGCGGACCAGCCGGCCGCCTCGAACCGCGAGGCGATGCCGCCGGGCCAGCCGTAGGTGGCGGAGCCGTTGTCGATCACCAGGGTGTGCAGCTGCTCAAGGCCGGCGGGCCCGGCGTAGGCGAGCGCCTCGTGGTTGCTGCCCTCGTCCAGCTCGGCGTCCCCGATCAGCACCCAGACCTTCGGATCGGTGAGCCCCTGAGCCCGCAGCCCGAGCACGGTCCCCACGGCCAGCGGCAGGCCGTGCCCCAGCGACCCGCTCCCGATCTCCACGCCGGGCACCAGCGTCCGGTCCGGGTGGTGCCCGAGCGGTGAGGCGTACCCGCCGAACCCGGTCAGGACGTCCTCGCCGATGAACCCCTTCTCCGCGAGCACCGCGTAGTACGCCATGGGTCCGTGCCCCTTCGACAGCAGGAACCGATCCCGCCCCGGATCCTCGGCGGTCCCGGGCGACACCCGCAGCACCCGGTCGTAGAGCACCCACAGCGCGTCGAGCGTCGAGGTCGCCGCGGGGGAGTGCTTCTCGTCGCCGGTCATCAGCCCCATGAGCCGGCCGAGCCGCGCGATGTCAGCGGCCGCGTCCGGCGCGTCCGTCGTGGCCGTCGTGTACGTCGCATCCGTCTTGTACGTCGTGTACGTCGTGTTGTTCATGGCGTACACGGTGCTACCTCAAGCGTACTTGAGGTCAAGCCGTAAACCGGTTCGTGAGCACGCGCGGAAGTGCGGTATTGTTCTCATGCACGTCGGGCCGGGGAAACCCCAGGTCAGACGGGTGCCGGGACGTGGCGCAGCTTGGTAGCGCACTTGACTGGGGGTCAAGGGGTCGCAGGTTCAAATCCTGTCGTCCCGACTCGAAAGAGTCGCAGATCAGGGGCCGTTTCAGAGCAATCTGAAACGGCCCCTCGGTCGTTCTTGGGGACCAGTTGGGGACCAGCTGGGGGCCACCTGCTTGACCGGTCAGCGGGCGACCATGATGGGGCTCGGCAGGGACCGGGGTGCGCGGAGCGCGGTGAGGTGCGCTGAGAGGGCGGCGCCGGCGGCGGTGATCTTGTGTACGCCGGGGTGCACGTAGCGCTGGGTGGTGGTGAGGGAGCCGTGCCCGGCGATCTTGCGGAGGACGTGCACCTGGACGCCGGCATCGGCGAACCACGTGAGTCCGGTGTGCCGCAGGTCGTGGCGGCGTAGGTGCTCGTAGCCGAGTCTCGTGACGACGTCGTCCCAGTGAGTCGCATCGCGCAGGACCGCGGTGGAGATGCGGCCTCCGCCGGGGGCCCGTGAACAACGGGCATCGGGATCGGGGCCTGCTGCCAACACCCGTTGGGCCACGAGCGGGCGGATCATAGGGTGTCGGCATGTCGCTGAGCCACATCGCCCTATCGTCCGGTCGTTCGATCGAACTCACCGAGCTGCGGATGTCTACAACCTATGGAGGGATGTTGGAGGGCTATCCGTGCCAGCGCATCAACGACATGAAGGTCAGCGGCCTCCTGCGAGAGGCCGAGCATGCGTTCTCCTTCGCGCCGGCTCATCTCGTTCCGCCCTCCCGCGAGTACCCGGACCAGACCGCCGGCGCCTTCGGCCCCGTTGAGGTGCTGCCTCCCGTGGCTTGCATCGGTGTTTTCGGCTCTACGACTCTCGATCCGGAACTCGACGCAGTGCTGCACCGATCCGCTCTCATCGTTGCCTGGTTCCAGGCCACCCCGGATGTCCCGTCGGGCGAAAATGCTGATCTTGCTCTTCGTAGCATTCGCTGGGAAGAGCTGGCCCAGGACTACGAGCTCTAGGGAAACGTGCTGATTACAGCCACTCGTTGACGGCCGCTACGAGGACAGCGGCCTCATAGCGGACCGCGAGCGAGCTTGTCGTAGCGGGTGGCCACGGCCCGGTGCCTCGTGAGCCGGTTGATCCCGCACTCGACCGCGTGGCGCTCGCGGTAGTCGGCCGGGTCGACGCTGCGGCCGGCGCCGGATCCCCACCGCCGTCAGGTCGTCAGCCAGATCCGCCAGCCGCAGTGCCGCCAGCTCACCCGACCGCGGGGCCGCGCCCAACACGATCCCGACCATCACCAGCACCCGGTCCCGCTCGGCGCCGGAGCGGCCATGGGCGCCGTTGTCAGTGGTGCGGTGCATGATCGGCGCGTCAGCTTTCGCAGAAGGAGGGAAGTGCCATGCCGATCACAAATCAGCAGGTAGCGGGCCACGCGTTCCTACGGCCGATGTACGACGACTCGTACTTCCCTGATCACGTGGTCGACCGGGGGAAGGCGATCTTGCTGCGGCTGTGTGAACGCGTTGAGGCCGAGCGGCCGTCGGACCTGGAGAGCTTGTATGCGCTCACCCAGGCTGCGACGGAGGAGTTCAACCTGCTGGACAGGGAGTTCGTGGCGGCCGGGAGCGAGATCGAGACGGTGGCGCGGGAGTGGATCTGTGACGAGTTCTGCTTCGTCGCCTCGGCGTATGGGTTCACGGATGCGGATGCGGAGGAGTTGACCGCCGGCCGGGACTGGTAAGCAAGGACGAGAGGGCCGCCGGAGCGGGGGAGCGACTGACGGAGACGGCGGCGCGCATCGTCCACGCCGCGGCCCTCGGCGCTCTGGGCCGCGAAGCCGAGTCCCGCGGAGGTCTTCGCCGAGGCCGCGGAGCTGGCCGCCGGGCTGCCCTACCCGGACGAGAGCCGCCGGGTCGACCACGCCCGGACGCGGACGTGGTGACCTCGGGTACGCGTTCGCACGTGGTTGTCGCCGGTGCCCGACGGGCAGCGGCGACAACCACGAGGGCGGGATCAGCCGCTGGTCTCGTTCACGGCGTCCTCGATGAGGTCCACGACGGCCTTCGGCTGTGAGGCGAGGGACGCGTGGCTGGCGTCGAGTTCGATGGTCTTGCGCGGGTTCATGCGCGCGGCCATGCGGCGCTCGTTGTCGGGATGGATCATGCGGTCCTGGGTGGACACCTGGTACCAGACGGGCTTGTTCCGCCAGGCGGGTGCGGTGACGTTGTCGCCGAAGGTGGAGGCGAGCGGGGCCTTCTGGGTGACGGCCATGACGAGGGCGTCGTCCTCGGACAGGTCCTGGGCGAAGCTCTCGCGGAACTTCTCGGGCTTGATCCAGAGGTACCCGTCGGAGTCGGGGGCGATGTTGTCGAACGCGGCGGGCGGGTTCTCCTGGCTGATCTGGCCGGGGCTCTCGCCGGCGTCCGGGGCGAAGGCGGCGATGTAGACGAGGGCGGTGACGTTGGGCAGGTCGCCGGCCTCGGTGATGACGGCGCCGCCGTACGAATGACCCACCAGGACCACTGGTCCGTCGACCTGCTTGACCATCTTGCGGGTGCGTTCGGCGTCGTCGGCGAGCGAGGTGAGCGGGTTCTCGACGGCGTGGATCTGGTCGTATCCGCGCCTGTTCAGCTCGACGATGACGTCGGCCCAGTGGGCGGCGCCGCCCCAGAAGCCGTGGACGAGGACGATGGTGGGCTTGTCGGTCATGGTTCTTCCTTCCCTGCGCAGCTTCAGCAGGTGGTTTCGGCGGCCTCGTCGATGAGGCCGACGACGGTCTTGGGGTGGGAGATCATGGCGACGTGGGAGGAGTCGATCTCCACGGTGCGGGAGTTCGCCCGCTGGGCCTCGAAGCGCTCGAGGTCCGGGGCGATCGCCTTGTCCTGACGGGCCACGAGGAACCAGGACGGGATCGTCTTCCATGCGGCCGCCTGGGCCTTCTCGGCGAAGCCCGCGGCCGTGATCGGGCGCTGTTCGACCGCCATGAGCCGCGTCTGCCGCTCGGGCAGATCGGCGGCGAAGACGCTGTGGAACTTGTCGTTCTGGATGTACAGATCGGTGCCGCTGCCCGCGTTGTCGGTGTACGGGACGGGGCGCAGGGAGGTCCCGAGGTCGCTGCCGGCGAACCTGGTGGACAGCTCGGCGGGGGACTCGCCCTTGTCGGGCATGAACGCGGCGACGTAGACGAGGGCCTTCACGTTCGGGTTGCCGGCTGCGGCGCTGCTGATGACGGCCCCGCCGTACGAGTGGCCGACCAGGATGACGGGACCCTTGATGCTCTTCAGGACGCCGGCCGTGTAGGTGGAGTCGTTGCTCAGGCCGCGCAGCGGGTTGGCGGGTGCGACGACCTCGTAGCCCTTGTGCCGGAGGCTTTCGGCGACCGCGTTCCATCCGGAGGCGTCGGCGAAGGCGCCGTGCACCAGGACGACGGTCGGCCTGGCGTCGTGGGCGGCACTGCTCCCGGCGGCGGTCGCGGGGGAGCGGCGGCCGCCGCGGTGACAACGAGGAGGAGGGCGGCACCGGCGGTGCGCCACCGGGGGGCCGCGTGGCCGCAGACGGGCAGGGGCATGGTGGCTCCTTGACGTGCGGGGTTTCACTGAGTGAGTCTTCTGCGTCGCGGCGTGAGGGGCTCGGTGAGGAGTCCGAAAGGGTGTCGGGCGGCGAGTCACCGCACATGTGTCCTTGCGGCCGACCGGCAACCGGGGCGCGCCGGCCGGTGCCGTTCACCGCACCGCCAAGGCCGCCCCACGCGGCCCGGCTACGGGAGCGAGTGCTGACTCCGCCACTCGAGATCACGGTATTCAGGGCCGCCGTCTCACCGGCCCTGCGAAACACCTCTGGGTAGTTCTCGGGCACCTGCGGGACGGGACCACCGGTCACCATCACGGTCTGTGCCCGCTGTTTGAACGTCATGGTGGGCTTCATGAAGTCCATGGTGAGGCCGGGTGCGGAGGCGGTGGCCAGCCAGGGGGTCTCGGCATCCGGGTCTGCTGTGAGGAGCGGGATGAGGCACGGTCCGTGCACGCGAGAGGAGGGCGGCCTTTCGTGCGTCTGGGGGCGTGGTGGTCGCAGTGGGGTCGCCGACGCCCGCGCGGGGGACCGACGCCCTTTAGGGGGGCTTTAACCGAGGTGCGGAGGATGGCGTGTTCTCGCGGGCGCCCTGCCGTCCGCCGTCCCGGAAAACAGGGGGGTCTCATGCTGCCCACGTTCCCCATGTCCCGCCAGTGCCCGTACCATCCGCCCGCCGGCTACGCCGCGCTGCGTCAGGACGGGCCGCTCGCCCGGGTCCGGCTGTACGACGGGCGCATCGCCTGGGTCGTCACCGGATACGCCGAGACCCGGCAGCTGCTCGTCGATCCGCGGCTGTCCTCGGACCGGTCCCGTCCGGACTTTCCCGTGCTCGTGCCCCGGATGGCCGCGGCCAAGCTCGTCGCGCTCGTCGGGATGGACCCGCCCGAGCACGACGTGCAGCGCCGCATGCTCATCCCGAGCTTCACCGTGAAGCGCGTCAACGCCCTGCGCCCGGCCATCCGCAAGACCGTCGTGGAACGGATCGACGCGCTGGTCGCCGGCGGGCGCCGGGAGGCCGACCTCGTTCCGGAGTTCGCGCTGCCCGTGCCGTCCACCGTCATCTGCGCACTCCTCGGAGTGCCGTACGCGGACCACGAGTTCTTCGAGGAGCAGACCCGGCGGATGCTCCACGCCACCAGCACCGCGGAGGAGGCCGCCGCGGCCGCCGGAGCGCTCGTCCGGTACTTCGACGAGCTGATTGGGAGTCAGATCGGTTTGCCCGGTGAGGGGTTGGTTGGAGAGTTGATCAACGACCGGCTCGCTACCGGGGAGCTGAGCAGGGAGGAAGTGGCCTCCATCGCCATGTTCCTGCTGGTCGCCGGCCACGAGACCACTGCCAACATGATCGCGCTGAGCATCCTCACCCTGCTCGAACATCCCGGGCAGCTCGACCGGCTCCGTGCCGACGAGAGCGGCGCGGGCGACGCCGTCGAGGAGCTGCTGCGGTTCCTGTCGGTCGCCGACGAGCTCCAGCGCGTCGCCGCCGCGGACATCGAGATCGCCGGGTACGTGATCCGCGAGGGCGACGCGGTCTATCTGCCGAACGCCGCCGCCAACCGGGCGCCGGAGGTCTTCCCCGAGCCCGACCGGCTCGACCTCGGCCGCCGCGCCCGCGGCCACCTCGCCTTCGGGTACGGCATCCACCAGTGCATCGGGCAGAACCTGGCCCGCGCCGAGCTGGAGATCGCCCTGCACGAACTGGCCGTACGCCTCCCCGGACTGCGCCTCGCCGAACCCGTGGAACGGCTCGGCACCAAGCCGGGTGGCTCCGTCCAGGGGATCCTCCGGCTGCCCGTCGTCTGGTAGGCCGGGTACGTGGTGCGAGCGGCGGGCGCGGGGTCTTCCGCGCCCGCCGCGCGGCTCGTCCGAACGGGCCCCGCCGGGCGGCCGACGACAGCGGAACGTGATGCATTGAGGGGATCCGGTCACGTTCCGCTACGAAGGAAGCAAAGAAGGGGCTCTGCCATGGCACGATTCGTACGCGCGGCACTCGGCGGCGCCGCGGCGTTCGCCCTCGCCCTCGCGCCCGCCGGTACAGGGTCCGCGCTCGCCGCGCGGGACACCGTCGAGAGCGACGCGATCACGTTCGGCGCTGCGACCTGGGTGGACCTGCAGCGCGTGACGGGCGCGGACCCGGTGGTCAGCGTGGACGGGCGGGGCAACGGCCGCGTCTTCGTCGACTTCCCCTGGGGCCGGCTCACCACGCCCCAGCTCCCCAACATCGTGGCGCGCTCGCTCGACGGCGGCGACACCTTCCGTACCCTCTTCGACGAGACCTGCCCGACCGGCAACTCTCAGCCGCACTGCGGCGATCCGGGCTTCGGCAACAGCGCCCTCGCTCTCTCCCCCGACAGCGACAACGCCTACCTGGCCGGGATCGCACCCGGCTTCACGGGCATCACCGCGTCCGCCTCGGCCGACGCCGGCGACACCTGGCCGCACTTCAACACCCTGACGTCCCCGGCGGTGATGGACCGCCCCTGGCTGGTCTCGCCGGGCAAGGAGACGGCGTACCTCACCTGGAACAACGCGACGCTGCTGACGGCAGGGCTGCCGAGTGCGCAGTACGCGACCACGACGGACGGCGGGAAGAACTGGACCGTCGACCCGGATCAGTCGAGGAAGTACCGGTTGGGCGGCGGCACCCGGCTGGTGACGGACCGGTCCGAGCAGAGCCCCGCACACGGCGCCGTCTACCAGATCTTCGGCGATGTGGACCCCGTGGGCAATCCACTGCCGCGTGCGGCCATCGCCGTGTCCCTGGACGGAACGAAGAGCTTCGTCGTCCACCCCGTCGGGGACGACCTTCCCGCCGGTGACACGGGCGACGGCTACCGCGGCTACTCCCTTCCCTGGGTCACCACCGACACCGCCGGAAACCTCTACGCCGTGTGGTCGACCGCCGACGGCTCCGACGTGGTCATGCGGACGTCACTGATCTCCGATCCGGCCAATGACCCACGCCGGCCGAACGGCAGCCCGGGCACCAGGTGGAGCGCCCCGGTCCGGGTCTCGACCGGGGCGGCGGAGACCGCGGTCGTCGGCAATGTCGTGGCGGGCTCGCCGGGGAACGTCGCCGTCGTCTACTACGGGACGAACGGGACCGGGATCCCCGACTCCCAGCCCGACACCGCCGTGTGGCACGCGTTCGTGGCCCACTCCGCCGACGCCCTGGCCGCCCGCCCCACCTACACCCAGTCGGTGATCGACCACCGTCCGCCGCACGTGGGCGGCTACTGCACCAACGGCTTCGGGTCCTGCCCCGAAGGCTTCAGCCAGGAGCGGGGGCTTCGCAACTGGATGAACGTCGGCTTCGACGCCGACGGCCGGCTGTACGCGGCCTGGAGCGACGACCACAACGCCGGCCGCAGGACCGCGATCCGCTTCGCCAAGCAGGCCACGGGGCCGAGCATGATCGCCGGGAAGCCCGCGTTCGCCGACCGGCCCCCGAACGGCCCGATGGACGATCCCGTCGGCGACGCCACCTGGAAGAACCGCGTCGGCGACGGCACCAACCTGCCGGGCGCGGACCTGACCCGGGTGGGCGTGGGCCGACGCGGCGACCTCGTCCGCGTCCAGCTGACGGTCGGTGACGCCACCCGCTTCGAGGACGCGATCGCCGCGGTGACGCCGTTGGGCGGGCGACTGCTCCTCGTCGTACGGTTCGAGACGGCGGACCAGGAGTACTTCGCGGCGTACGAGTACACGAGGGGCGGCGGGCGCCGCGCCTTCACCGGGCGGATCGACGACAACGACCACGTCGGCGGCGTCACCTCCGCCAACGCGATCGACTTCGCCCAGGACGACCCGGCGTTGTCGGCGACGGTCAGCGGCAACACCCTCACGATCACGCAGAGCGCGTCCGTCCTCGGCGGCAGGGCCGCACCCGTCCTGAGTGTCGTCGGAGCGAGCCTCATCGGCCCGGCCTCCGCCGCCGAGACCACGTCGAACCTCCTGAACACCATTGACGCGACACGGGCCTACGACCGCTAGCGCGGTGACCGGGAAGGTTCGCCGGGTCGGGCGGCCGGGCCCGGTGAACCCGTGCGGTCACCGCCCTAGGCCGCCTGCTCCTCCAGGAAGCGGGCGACCGCCGCCGGCGTCGGGTAGTCGTACAGCAGCACCGGCGGCAGCAGCATGCCGGTCGCCTCGCAGAGCCGGTTGCGCACCTCCAGCGCGGTGAAGGAGGAGAAACCGATGTCGAGGAAGTTGTCCTCGGCGTCGATCAGTTCGGGCGAGGCATGCCCCAGTACGTCCGCCGCGTGCACCCGGACCAGCTCCAGGAACGAGGCCTCGACAGCGGCAGGGACAGGGGCAGGGGCGGGAGCCGGCGGGGCTTCGGGCGAGGGCTCCGGGACGGCCGGAGTGCCCCGCACCGTGCCCGCACGCGCCGGCCACCAGTACGGGACGTGCTCGAACGGGTACGTCGGCAGGTCCGCGTCCCCGTCCGCCCTCGTGCCCGCCGGTCCTCCCAGCCACGCACGCCAGTCCACCTCCACGCCCGCCACGTGCAGCCGCGTCAACGCCTCGGCCAGGGAGGCCTCGGCCGGGCGATCGCGCACGAGGGTCGGCGTCACGACGGGAGCCGGCGTCGAGTCCGGCTGCGCGGCGGCCACCATGGGAGCCAGGACCGCGTCCGGGCCGACCTCGACGAAGGCCGTGACGCCCGCCTCGTACAGCGTGCCGAGGGCCGTGCCGAAGCGGACCGGGGAGCGCAGCTGGTCGGCCCAGTACGCGGGCCGGCGGAGGTCGTCGAAGTCCAGCGGCTGGCCGGTGAGGTCGGAGACGATCCGGAGCGCCGGCGGCCGGAACGCGAGCCCGGCCACGACCGCGCGCAGCGGCTCCAGGGCGCCGTCCATGTGGTGCGAGTGGAAGGCGTGGCTGACCCGCAGCCTGCTGGTCCGCCGCCGCCACACCGTGAGTGCTGCGGCGATCTCCGTCACGGCGTCGGCGTCACCCGACACCACCACGGACGCCGGTCCGTTGACGGCGGCCAGACCGACCCGGCCGTCGTATTCCTCGAGCAGCGCGAGCACCTCCTGCTCGGACGCCTCGCAGGCCAGCATCGCACCACCGGACGGCTGCTCCTGCATCAGCCGGCCACGCGCCGTCACCAGGACGGCCGCGTCCTCCAGGGACAGCACCCCGGCGGCGACGGCGGCCGTGATGCCGCCGATGGAATGCCCGGCCACCCACTCCGGTTCCGGCAGCACCCGGGCCAACTGCCGGAACAGCGCCAGCTCCAGGGCGAACAGGGCGGGTTGGGCGAACTCCGTCCGCTCCAGCAGGGCGGCTTCCGCACTGTCCTCGTCCGCCAGCAGCAGCGGCACCAGCGGCCTGCCCAAGGGGGTGCCGAACGCCTCGCCGATCTCGTCCAGGGCCGAGCGGAACTCCGGCCGGCTCTCGTACAACGCGCGGCCCATCGCGGCGCGTTGGCTGCCCTGCCCGGTGAAGAGGAAGGCCGTCACCGGACGTTCGGCCGCACGGCCGCGCACCAGGCGCCCGCTCGGCCGGCCCGCCGCCAGGTCCGCGAGGGCGGTGCGGGCGCCGTCCCGGCCGCCCGGGAGGACGGCCGCGCGGTGCCGCAGATGGGCGCGCCCCAGGGCGAGCGTGCGCCCGACGGCCTCGGGCGACGGTGCCCGCTCGTCCAGGCGCGCCAGCAGCCGCTCGGCCTGCCTCCGCAGCGCCTCCTCCGTACGGGCCGACAGCAGCCAGGGCGTCGCCGGAACCTCAGCCGCCCCGGACGTCCCGGAAACCCCGGGTTCCGGGCGGGTGCGGCTCGCGGCCTCGGCCGCCGGCTCCTCGGGTGCCTGCTCCAGGATCACATGGGCGTTCGTGCCGCTGATCCCGAACGAAGAGACACCCGCCCGGCGCGGCCGCCTCCGGTCCGGCCACGGCACGGTCTCCGTGAGCAGCTCCACCGCCCCCGCCGACCAGTCGACGTGCGGGGTCGGCTCGTCCACGTGCAGGGTCCGCGGCAGTACGCCGTGCCGCATCGCCTCCACCATCTTGATCACGCCGGCCACCCCGGCGGCCGCCTGCGTGTGCCCGATGTTCGACTTGAGCGAGCCCAGCAGCAGCGGCTCGCCCTCGGGCCGGCCCTGCCCGTATGCGGCGAGCAGCGCCCGTGCCTCGATCGGGTCTCCGAGGCGGGTGCCCGTGCCGTGCGCCTCGACCACGTCGACCTGTTGCGGTGCCAGCCGGGCCGAGGCCAGGGCCTGCGCGATCACCCGTTCCTGGGTCGGCCCGTTGGGCGCGGTCAGCCCGTTGCTCGCGCCGTCCTGGTTGACCGCCGAACCGCGCAGCAGCGCCAGCACCCGGTGCCCGTGGCGCCGGGCGTCGGAGAGCCTCTCCAGCAGGACGAGGCCGACCCCCTCGGAGAAGCCGGTCCCGTCGGCGGCCGCCGCGAACGCCTTGCACCGCGCGTCCGGCGAGAGCCCGCGCTGCCGGCTGAACTCCACGAGCAGCTGGGGCGTCGCCATCACCGTGACCCCGCCCGCCAGCGCCAGGTCGCACTCGCCGTCGCGCAGCGCCCGCGCCGCCAGATGCATCGCCACCAGCGAGGACGAGCACGCCGTGTCCAGGGTGACGGCCGGCCCCTCCAGGCCCAGGTGGTAGGCGACCCGTCCGGAGGCCACGCTCGTCGCGTTCCCCGTCATCAGATGCCCCTCGTACCCCTCGGGCACCTCGGCGGGCGGTGGGACGTACGCCTGCGAGACGACCCCGGCGAACACCCCGGTGCGGGTGCCGCGCAGCGAGGTCGGCGCGATCCCGGCGCGCTCGAACGTCTCCCACGCCACTTCGAGCAGCAGCCGCTGCTGCGGGTCGGTGGCGATCGCCTCGCGCGGGCCCATCCCGAAGAAGGCCGCGTCGAAGCCGCCCGCCTCGTGGAGGAAGCCGCCCTCCCGGGCGTACGTCGTGCCGGGCCGGTCCGGGTCGGGGTCGTACAGCGCCTCCAGGTCCCAGCCCCGGTCCACCGGCAGGCCGGAGATCGCGTCGCGCTCCTCGGCCACCAGCCGCCACAGGGCCTCGGGGGAGTCGGCGCCGCCCGGGAAGCGGCAGCCCGTCGCCACGATGGCGACCGGCTCGTGGCTCCGGTCCTCCAGCTCCCGGATCCGCCGCTTGGCCTGCTTCAGGTCGGCGGTCGCCCGCTTCAGGTAGTCGCGGAGCCTGTCCTCGTTGCTCATCGCCGTAGCACTCTCTCCGTTCAGCGGTTCAGGAGGCATCGAATTCCCCGTCCAGCTCGCCGTTCAGCTCACCGTCCAGTGCGCGGAACAGTTCCTCGTCGGTCGCGTCCGACAGGTCGGGCGCACCACTGTCGCCCTCGGACCCGCCGGCGGAGCCCGCCGGAGCGGCCTCCTCCTCCCAGCGCCACAGCGCGGCCCGCAGCCGCTCCCGCAGCACCGGGAAGTCCGGGCTGTCGACGGTCACGGAGGCCAGCAGCCGGTCCAGATCGGCGGCCGGGTCGGTCGGCGCCAGCAGCGCGAGCAGCCGCCCGGCCAGCGCCTGCGGCGTCGGGAAGTCGAACACCAGGGTCGTCGGCAGCCGCAGTCCGGTCGCCGCGGCGATCCGGTTGCGCAGCTCCACGGACGTCAGCGAGTCGAAGCCGATCTCCTTGAACGCCCGGTCCGCCGCGATCCCCTCGTGCGCCGTGTGCCCCAGGACCGCCGCCACGGAGTCGCGTACGAGGGACAGCAGCACCCGCTCGCGCTCCGGCCCGGGCAGCTCCGCCAGCCGGTCCGCCAGACTCCCCGCCGATCCCGGAGCCGCCTGCGCGGCCCGCCGTACGACCGGGCCCCGCACGAGGCCGCGCAGCACCGCCGGGATCCCCTCGGGGCGGGACCGCAGTGCCGCCAGGTCCAGCGGGGCCGGAACCAGGACCGGCCGCCCCGCGTCGAGCGCGGCGTCGAAGAGCGCCATGCCCTCGGGCACGGTCATCGCGACCAGGCCGCCCCGGCCGATCCGGGCCAGGTCGGCGTCCGCGAGATGACCCGTCATCCCGCTCGCGTCCCGCCACATGCCCCAGGCCAGCGACACGGCCGGCAGGCCGAGCCGGCGCCGGTGACCGGCCAGCGCGTCCAGGAAGACGTTCGCCGCCGCGTAGTTGGCCTGGCCCGCGCCGCCGAGCTGGCCGGAGGCGGAGGAGAACAGGACGAAGGACGACAGATCCAGGCCGCGGGTCAGCTCGTGCAGATGCCACGCCGCGTCCACCTTCGGACGCAGCACGGCCTCCGTCTTCTCCGGCGTCAGCGACGCCAGCACCCCGTCGTCGAGGACGCCGGCCGCGTGGACGACATCCGTCAGCGGATGCTCCGGGTCGACCGAGGCGAGCAGCGCCGCCAGTGCTTCGCGGTCGGCGGCGTCGCAGGCGACGATCCGCACGCGCGCCCCGAGGGCTTCCAGCTCGTCCCGCAGCGCTTCCGCCCCGGGCGCCTGCGGGCCCTGACGGCCGGTCAGCAGCAGGTGGCGGGCACCGCGCGCGGTCACCAGGTGCCGGGCCAGCGCCGCGCCCAGCGTGCCGGTGCCGCCGGTGATCAGCACGGTCCCGTCGGAGGCCGGCGCCGGCAGGGTGAGGACGACCTTGCCGACGTGACGGGCCTGGGCGAACCAGCGGAACGCCTCCGGCGCACGTCCGGCTTCCCAGGTGGTCACGGGCAGCGGCTCCAGGGCGCCCCGCTCGAACAGGTCGAGCACCGAGGCCAGGACCGCGCCCACGGTTTCCGGGTCCATGTCGAGCAGCTCGAACGGCTGGTAGGCGACACCCGGCCGCGCGGCGGCCACCGCCTCCGGGTAGCGCGGATCGGCGATGCCCATCTCCACGAACCGGCCGCCGGGTCCGAGGAGCCGCAGCGAGGCGTCGATGAACTCGCCGGTCAGCGAGTTCAGGACGACGTCCACGCCGGTACCGTCGGTGGCGGCGCGGAAGGACTCCTCGAAATCGGTCGTACGGGAGGAGGCGAGCCGGTCGCCGGCGACGCCGAGCGCGCGCAGCGCGCCCCACTTGGCCGGACCGGCCGTCGCGAAGACCTCGGCCCCCAGATGGCGGGCCAGTTGGAGCGCGGCGAGTCCGACGCCGCCGGCGGCGGAGTGGATCAGCACCTTCTCCCCGGCCTTCAGCCGGGCCAGCTCGACGAGCCCGTAGTACGCGGTGGTGAACACGGCCGGGACACCGGCCGCCTGCGCGAACGACCAAGGGGCGGGGATCCGGGCGATCAGCCGCCGGTCGGCCACGGCCACCGGCCCCACGGCGCCGGGCACGAGCCCGAACACCCGGTCTCCGACGGCGAGATCGTCCACCCCCGGTCCGGTCTCCAGGACCGTGCCGGCGGCCTCCGTGCCGAGCGGTGCGCCGACGGGCACCATGCCCAGGACGGTCAGCACGTCCCGGAAGTTCAGCCCGGCGGCGCGGACGCGGATCCGCACCTGGCCCTCGGCCAGGGCGGCGCCCGCCTCCGGGTGGGGAGCGGCGTACACGTCGTCCGGCGAGCCGCCCGGCGTCGCGAGCCGCCACGGCCCGTCCTCCACGGGCGGCGCGAGCGGCGCGCCCGCGGGCACGGCCGTGAGACGGGGCACGAGGACCCGCCCCTCCCGGAGCGCGAACTGCGGCTCCCCGGTGGCGACCGCCGCGTCCAGCGCCCGCCGCGAGGCCGAGCCGGGAGCGGGGTCGTCGATGTCGGCCAGCACGATCCTGCCGGGGTGCTCGGTCGCGGCGGAGCGTACGAGACCCCACAGCGGGGCGGCCGCGAGCTCCGCCACATCGCCCGGGCCGGCCGTCACAGCACCCCGGGTCAGCACCAGCAGACGTCCGTCCGTGTCCCGTTCGCTCCACTCCTGGAGTCGGGTGAGCACGTCCGCCACGGCGGCGCGGACCGCCTCCGGCCCCTCGCCTCCGTACGGGCCGGTGGCGTCGAGGAGTTCGTACGCGCCCGGGTCGGCCGGGGACCCCGACGGCTCGGCCGGCTCCGTCCAGACCGGTTCGTACAACGACCGTTCGCCGGACGGGCGCGGCCCCGAGGACAAGAGCCCCGGTGCCACCGGTCGCAGGGTCAGCGTGTCCACCGACAGGACGGGCGCGCCGCCGGGATCGGCGACCGACACGGACACCGAGTCCTCGCCGCCCGCGCCCGGGGCCACCGTGACCCGCAGCGCGGTCGCGGACGTGGCGCGCAGCGAGACCCCGCTGAAGGAGAACGGCAGTCGTATGCCGTCGCCGAGGAAGTCGCCGAGCCCCATGGTGTGCAGCGCGGAGTCGAGGAGCGCCGGGTGCAGGGTGAACCGCGCCGCGTCGTCGTGGTGTTCCGGCGCCAGGGCCACCTCGCCGTGGACGGTGTCCCCGGCCCGCCAGGCGGCGCTCAGGTTCTGGAACGCGGGACCGTACTCGTAGCCCAGAGCGGCCAGTTCGTCGTACAGACCGTCCACGTCGAGCGGTTCGGCGCCCGCGGGCGGCCAGGACGCCGTGGCAGGTGACGGTTCCGCGCCCGTGCCCTCGTCCGCCGGGGCCAGGACGCCGGTGGCGTGCCGGGTCCACGGCTCGGACGCGCTCTCGGCCGCGGGCCCGTCGGCGTCCGGGCCGGTGTCGGGGGAGTCGGGGCGGGAGTGCACCGCGATCCGGCGCAGGCCTGCCTCGTCCGGTGCCTGCACGGACACCTGGATCCGGACGCCGCCGCGCTCGGGCACGAACAGCGGTGCCTCCAGGGTGAGTTCCTCGATCCGGTTGGTGTCGAGCCGGTGGGCGGCCCGCAGCGCGAGCTCCAGGAGCGCGGTGGCCGGCAGCAGCGCGCTGCCGTTCACGGCGTGGTCGGCGAGCCACGGGTGCGAGGCGGCGGTGACGCGGCCGGTGAGCAGGAGCGTGCCCTCGTCGGCGAGCGTCGTGACCGCCGTGAGGAAGGGGTGGTCCGAGGCGTCCAGGCCGAGGCTGCCGGCGTCGCTGTGCGCGGCGGGGCCTTCCAGCCAGTAGCGCCGGCGCTGGAAGGGGTAGGTGGGCAGGTCGGTGGGGGGTGTGGCGGTGGTGGGGGTGGTGTGCCAGGTGACGGGTGCGCCGTGGGTGTGGAGGGCGGCGAGCGACTGGTGGAAGCGGGCCAGGGTGCCTTCCTTGCGGCGGAGGGTGCCCGTGACGAGCGGGGTGAGATCGGTGGAGTCCGCGTCGAGGGTGTCCTGGATGGCGGTGGTCAGCGTCGGGTGCGGGCTCGCCTCGACGTAGGTGGTGTGGCCGGTCTCGACGAGCGCGCTGAGCGTCGGGTGGAAGAGAACCGGGTTGGCGAGGTTCTGGAACCAGTAGTCGGCGTCCAGGGTGCTGGTGTCGACGAGACCGCCGGTGAGCGTGGAGTAGAAGGCCACGGTCGACGGGACCGGCGTGATGTCGTGGAGGAGTTGGGTGATGTGGTGGTGGAGGGGGTGGACGTGGGGTGTGTGGGAGGCGTAGTCGACGTCGATGGTGCGGGCGCGGATGTTCTGGTTCTGGAGGGTGGTGACGAGGTGGTGGAGTTGGGTGGTGTTTCCGGCGATGACGGTGGAGTGGGGGCCGTTGTGGGCGGCGATGTGGAGGTCGTCGTAGGGGGTGAGGTGGGTGGTGGTGGTGTGGGCGGGGAGGGGGATGTGGGCCATGCCGCCGGTGCCGGCGAGGTGGAGGAGGGTGCGGGAGCGGAGGGTGACGATTTTCGCGGCGTCGTCGAGGGTGAGGGCGCCGGCGATGTGGGCGGCGGCTATTTCGCCTTGGGAGTGGCCGATGACGGCGTCGGGGTGGATGCCGTGGTGCTGCCAGAGTCTGGCGAGGCTGGTCATGATGGCGAAGAGGGCGGGTTGGATGACGTCGACGCGGTCGATGGGCGGGGTGTCGGGGTTGTCGGGTGTGTTGGGGGTGTTGTTGAGGATGTCGAGGAGGTTCCATCCGGTGTGGGTCTGGATGGCGTCGGAGGCGGCGGTGAGGTGTTCGGCGAAGACGGGTGAGGTGGCGAGGAGTTCGCGGGCCATGCCGTCCCACTGGGAGCCCTGGCCGGGGAAGACGAACACCGTCTTGCCCAGCGGACCGACCGAACCCTCGACGAGACCGGCGTGCGCCGTCCCGGCGGCCAGGGCCTCGAGCCCCGCCCGCAGCTCGTCCCGGCCCGTGTGGGTGACGACCGCCCGGTGGTCCTGGTGCGACCGCCCCGTCGCCAGCACATGGGCCACCGCGCCGAGATCGGCGTCGTCCTTCGACTCCAGCCAGGCCAGCATGCCGCTCGCCTGCGCCTTCAGCGCTTCCTCGCTGTGGCCCGACAGCAGCCAGGGGCGCGTTTCCGCGCCGCCGGCGCCCTGACCGTCCCCCGGCCCGGGCTCGGGCTCGGACGAGGGCTCCTCCGCGGGTTCGTACGCGGGAGCCTCCTCCAGCACCACGTGGGCGTTGGTCCCGCTCATGCCGAACCCGGACACGCCGGCCCGCCGCGGGCGCCCGTCGGCCGTCCACTCGCGCGCCTCGGTGAGGAGTTCGACGGCGCCCGCCGACCAGTCGACGTGCGGGGTCGGTTCGTCGACGTGGAGGGTCCGGGGCAGGAGGCCGTGGCGCATGGCCTCGACCATCTTGATGACGCCGCCGACGCCGGCGGCGGCCTGGGTGTGTCCGATGTTGGACTTCAGCGAGCCGAGCCACAGCGGCCGGTCGGCCGGCCGGTCCTGCCCGTACGTCGCGACGATCGCCTGGGCCTCGATCGGGTCGCCGAGCGTCGTGCCCGTCCCATGGGCCTCCATGGCGTCCACGTCCGCGCCGGTGAGCCCCGCGTCGGCGAGCGCCTGCCGGATCACCCGCTGCTGCGACGGCCCGTTCGGCGCGGTGATGCCGTTGCTGGCGCCGTCCTGGTTCGTGGCCGTTCCCCGGACGACGGCGAGCACCTGGTGCCCGTTGCGCCGCGCGTCCGAAAGCCTCTCCACCAGCAGCAGGCCCACGCCCTCGCCGAACGCGGTGCCGTCGGCGCCCGCCCCGAAGGCCTTGCAGCGGGCGTCCCGCGCCAGGCCGCGCTGGCGGCTGAAACCGATGAAGATGTCCGGGTTGGCGAGCACCGTCGCACCGCCCGCCAGCGCGAGATCGCACTCGCCGTCACGCAGCGACCGCACCGCCAGGTGCAGGGCCACCAGCGACGACGAGCAGGCCGTGTCCACGGTGACCGCCGGACCCTCGAGGCCGAGGGTGTAGGCGATCCTTCCGGAGGCGATCGACCCGGCGCTGCCGATCCCGAGGTATCCCTCCATGTCGGCCGGGAGCTTCACCCGCGAGCCGTAGTCCGTGTAGACGACGCCCGCGAAGACCCCGGTCCGCGAGCCGTGCAGGGACGCCGGGTCGATGCCCGCCCGCTCGAACGCCTCCCAGGCGGTCTCCAGGAGCAGCCGCTGCTGCGGGTCCATGCTGGTGGCCTCGCGCGGGCTGATCCCGAAGAACGCCGGGTCGAACTGGTCGGCGTCGTGCAGGAATCCGCCCTCCCGGGCGTACGAGGTGCCCGGGTGGGCCGGGTCGGGATGGAACAGCCGGTCCAGGTCCCAGCCGCGGTTGGCCGGGAACGGCGAGATGACGTCGCTCTCCGACGCGACCACCTGCCACAGCTCCTCCGGCGACCGCACACCGCCCGGGTAGCGGCAGGCCATCGCCACGATCGCGATCGGCTCCCCGGCGTACGCGCCCCTCCCGGACGTGCCCGCCCGGGCGGCCGGGTCCGCGGCGACCCCGTCGAGCAGCTCGGCCCGCAGATGGGCGGCGAGCGCCGAGGGTGAGGGATGGTCGAAGACGAGCGTGCTGGGCAGCCGCAGACCGGTCGCGGTGTTCAGCCGGTTGCGGAGTTCGACGGCGGTCAGCGAGTCGAACCCCAGGTCCTTGAAGGCACGCGAGGGGTCCACGGTGTCCCGCGCCGAGTGCCCCAGCACCCCGCCCACCTGCGTCCTCACCAGATCGAGCAGGGTGCGCAGCTGCTCGGCCTCCGGCAGCGCGGCCAGCGAGGACGCGAGGGAGCCGGCCGCCCCGGCGGTACCGGTGGCCGCCGCGTCGCGTACCGCGTGCACCAGGGAGCCGAGGACCGGCGGCAGCAGCCCCGCGCGGGCGCGCTCCACGAGCACGGCCCGGTCCAGCCGGGCGGCGGTGAGCGCGGCGCGGTGCTCGGCGCGGCCGGCCAGCGCGAGCAGGTCGCCGACCTGGCCGGTGCCGAACGGGACCAGGCCGCGCGAGTCGGCGCCGGCCGCCTCGCGCGGACCCCACGCCACGGAGACGGCCGGCAGGCCGAGGGCGCGGCGGTGGCCGGCGAGGGCGTCGAAGTGGGCGCCGAGCGCCGCGGCCAGTGCGCGCCCGGTTCCGCCGAGGACTCCGGACGTGTCCGGGGTCAGCAGGACGAAGGAGGCCGGCTCCAGTTCGAGGGTCAGCTCGTGCAGATTCCAGGTCGCGTCGGCCTCGGCCCGCAGGGCCTCGGCGAACGCCGCCGGATCGGTGGACGCCAGGACGCCGCCCTCGACCGGTTCGGCCACATGGACGACGGCCACCGGCCGTCCGTCGGAGGGCAGCGCGGCCAGGGCGGCGCCGAGCCCGTCCCGGTCCGCCGCTCCGCCCGCGACGGTCCGTACGGCGACACCGTCGGCGGCGTACGCCTCCGCCCAGTCGGGAGCCGTACCGAGCAGCAGCAGGCTCCGGAGCCCGCACACCTCGACGAAGTGACGCGCGGCCGCCTCCGCGAGATCGCCGTCACCCGACACGACCACCGTGCCACCGGCCCCGCCGCCCACCGGGGGAGCGGGGAGCGGAGCGTCGGCGAAGTCGGCGGGTCGGCTGCGGATCAGCCGCGGAACGAGCAGCTCGCCTTCCCGTACGGCCAGTTGGGGTTCATCGGCGGCAAGGGCACCCGGCAGCGCGGCGAGCGAGCCGGCCGCGCCGTCGAGGTCGAGCAGGACGACCCGCCCGGGGTGCTCCGACTGCACGGCCCGGACGAGCCCCCACACCGCGGCGGGCGCCAGGTCCGGCACCTCGTCCGCGTGGGTCGCCACGGCGTGCCGGGTGAGCACGACGAGCCGGGTCGCCGCCGCCCACGGGGCGGCCAGCAGCCCCTGGAGGTGGGGGAGGAGCCCCGCCGCGTCGACCGCCGGCAGGAGGACGAGGCCGGGGGGCGCGCCGGCCTCCGCGCCGGGGTCGGGTGCCTCCGGCGGACCGGAGTCCTCGGAGCCGTACGCGGGGACGGGCACCGGAGCGGTGCCGAACACCTCGGCCACGCCCGGGAGTCCGGCACCGACCAGTCCCCAGCCGCCGACCCCGGCCGACGGCCGCGGTACGGACCCGAGCGCCTGCCAGTCGAGTCCGAGCAGCCAGTCGTGGCGGGCCCCGGAGGTCCGGGGCAGCGGACGCAGGGTGACGGACGCGACGGTCGCGACCGGTGCGCCCTCGGCGTCGTGGACGTGCAGCTCGTACGCCTCGCCGCGGGCCACGAGCACCACGCGGACGGCCCCGGCGCCCACGGCGTGCAGGGTCACGTCCCGCCACTCGGCCGGTACGACGTCCTGGTCGAGCTCGTCGAGTGCGGCCCTCAGCCCGGAGTCGAGCAGGGCCGGGTGCAGGCCGTACCGCGTCGCCTCGCCCACCGTCTCCTCGGGCAGCGTGACCTCCGCCCGCACGCCGTCGTCGGGGACCGCGGGCACGGCCCGCGCCGCCGCTTCGGAGAGGAGGCCCGAGGCGAGTGCCGTCCACGGGCGGTGCAGGGCGTCGTCGTCGGCCCCGTCCTCGTACGGCCGGGCGTGCAGGGTGAACTCGCGCTCCCCTTCCTCCCCGGGCGCGGCCACGGTGAGCTGGACGTCGACCCCGCCGGCCGGGGGCAGCGCGACGGCGTCGCCGAGCGACAGCCGCGCGAGGTGGAGACCGCCGAGTACACGGGCCGCCTGGAGGGCCAGCTCGAAGGGGACGGTGCCGTTGAGGACGGCCTCGTCCAGCCAGGGGTGGGCACGGGCCGCGATCCGGCCGGTCAGCAGCAGGGTGTCCCCGTCGGCGAGCGTGGTCGCCGCGCCGAGCAGGGGGTGACGGGTGGTGTGCAGCCCCAGGCTCTCCGGGTCTCCGCCGGTCGCCGCGTCCTCCAGCCAGTAGCGCTGGTGCTGGAAGGGGTAGGTGGGCAGGTCGGTGGGGGGTGTGGCGGTGGTGGGGGTGGTGTGCCAGGTGACGGGTGCGCCGTGGGTGTGGAGGGCGGCGAGTGACTGGTGGAAGCGGGCCAGGGTGCCCTCGTCGCGCCGCAGCGTGCCCGTGACGAGCGGGACGAGGTCGCCCGGGTCCGCGTCCAGGGTGTCCTGGATGGCGGTGGTCAGCGTCGGGTGCGGGCTCGCCTCCACGAACGTCGTGTGGCCGGTACGGACGAGGTCCTGGAGCGTGGGGTGGAACAGGACGGGGCTGGCGAGGTTCTCGTACCAGTAGTCGGCGTCGAGACCCGCGGTGTCGATCGGCCCGCCCCTGAGCGTGGAGTGGAAGGCGATCGTGCTCGTCCTCGGCGTGATGTCGTGGAGGAGTTGGGTGATGTGGTGGTGGAGGGGGTGGACGTGGGGTGTGTGGGAGGCGTAGTCGACGTCGATGGTGCGGGCGCGGATGTTCTGGTTCTGGAGGGTGGTGACGAGGTGGTGGAGTTGGGTGGTGTTTCCGGCGATGACGGTGGAGTGGGGGCCGTTGTGGGCGGCGATGTGGAGGTCGTCGTAGGGGGTGAGGTGGGTGGTGGTGTGATGGGCGGGGAGGGGGATGTGGGCCATGCCGCCGGTGCCGGCGAGGTGGAGGAGGGTGCGGGAGCGGAGGGTGACGATTTTTGCGGCGTCGTCGAGGGTGAGGGCGCCGGCGATGTGGGCGGCGGCTATTTCGCCTTGGGAGTGGCCGATGACGGCGTCGGGGTGGATGCCGTGGTGCTGCCAGAGTTTGGCGAGGCTGGTCATGATGGCGAAGAGGGCGGGTTGGATGACGTCGACGCGGTCGATGGGCGGGGTGTCGGGGTTGTCGGGTGTGTTGGGGGTGTTGTTGAGGATGTCGAGGAGGTTCCATCCGGTGTGGGTCTGGATGGCGTCGGAGGCGGCGGTGAGGTGTTCGGCGAAGACGGGTGAGGTGGCGAGGAGTTCGCGGGCCATGCCGTCCCACTGGGAGCCCTGGCCGGGGAAGACGAACACCGTCTTGCCCAGCGGACCCACCACGTTCCGGACCAGGTTCGGGTGCGGCTCGCCCTGAGCAGCCGCCTCCAGGGCCTCGCGCAGGTCCTCCCTGCCGGAGTGGGTGACGACCGCCCGGTGGTCCTGGTGCGACCGACCCGTCGCCAGCACATGGGCCACGGCGTCGAGTTCGGCGTCCTCGTGCGTCTCCAGATACGTCCGCAGCCGACCGGCGTGCTCCTGCAGCGCTTCCTCGCTGTGACCCGACAGCAGCCACGGCGCGGGTACGGCACCCGCCGCACCGTCCGGCCCGTCCGCCGCGCCCGGGGCGGCGGACTCCTCGGGCCGCTCCAGGATCACGTGCGCGTTGGTACCGCTGATGCCGAACGACGACACGGCCGCGCGTCGCGGCCGCTCCGCCTCCGGCCACACCACCTCGTCCGTGAGGAGTTCGACCGCGCCCGCCGACCAGTCGACGTGCGGCGACGGCTCGTCCACGTGCAGGGTCCGCGGCAGGACGCCGTGCCGCATCGCCTCCACCATCTTGATGATGCCGCCGACGCCGGCCGCCGCCTGCGTGTGCCCGATGTTGGACTTCAGCGACCCCAGCCACAGCGGCCGTCCGGCCGGCCGCCCCTGGCCGTACGTGGCCAGCAGGGCCTGCGCCTCGATCGGGTCGCCGAGCCGGGTCCCCGTGCCGTGCGCCTCGACCGCGTCCACATCGGCGGTGGTGAGCCCCGCGTCGGCGAGCGCCTGCCGGATCACCCGCTGCTGCGACGGCCCGTTCGGCGCGGACAGCTGTCCGCTCGTCCCGTCCTGGTTGACGGCGGAGCCGCGGACCACGGCCAGGACGTGGTGCCCGTTGCGCCGCGCATCCGAGAGCCGCTCCACCAGCAGCAGGCCCACGCCCTCGCCCCACCCGGTGCCGTCCGCCGCGGCCGCGAACGCCTTGCAGCGCCCGTCCGCCGACAGCCCCCGCTGGCGGCTGAACTCGACGAACAGCCCCGGCGTCGCGATGACCGTCGCACCGCCCGCCAGCGCGAGGTCGCACTCACCGTTGCGCAGCGCCTGGACGGCCAGGTGCAGCGCCACCAGAGACGACGAGCACGCGGTGTCGACCGTGACCGCGGGACCCTCCAGACCGAAGGTGTACGAGAGCCGGCCGGAGGCGATCGACCCGGCGCTGCCGGTGCCGATGTACCCCTCCAGGCCGTCCGGGGCCTGGCGGATCCGGCCGCCGTAGTCCCCGTACATCACCCCCGCGAACACCCCGGTGCGGCTGCCGCGCAGCGTACGGGCGTCGATGCCGGCCCGCTCGAAGGCCTCCCACGCCGTCTCCAGGAGCAGCCGCTGCTGCGGGTCGACGGCCAGCGCCTCGCGCGGGCTTATCCCGAAGAACGCCGGGTCGAACCGGTCGGCGTCGTGCAGGAACCCGCCCTCCCGGGTGTACGTCCTGCCGGTGCGCTCCGGGTCAGGGTCGAACAGCGCGGCCGTGTCCCAGCCCCGGTTCTCCGGGAAGGGCGAGATGGCGTCGGTGCCCGACGCGACGACGCGCCACAGGTCCTCCGGTGAGCGCACCCCGCCGGGGTAGCGGCAGGCCATGCCGACGATGGCGATGGGCTCGTGCCGCTCGGCCTCGACCTGGCTCAGCTGTTCCCGCGTCTGCATCAGATCGGCGGTCACCCGCTTGAGGTAGTCGCGGAGCTTGTCCTCGTTCGTCATTCGACGTCAACTCTCCTCTTGGTGCGGATCACTCGGAGCCGAGACCGCCGTCGATGAGCCGGAACAGCTCGTCGTCGGAGGCCTCGTCCAGGAGTGCGGTGGTCTGCGTGTCGTCGGGGACCGGGCCCTGCGGGCGCAGCCGGTCCAGGAGTGCCGCCAGCCGGTCGGCGATGCGCTCACGCGCCTCGGGGCTCAGCCCGGGGTCGTCGGCGGGGCCGTCGGCCAGCGCGGCCTCCAGCTCCTCGACGCGGGCCAGGGTGGCGGCCGCGCCGCCGGGCAGCCGGGGCGCCAGCTCGCCCAGCAGATGGGTGGCGAGCGTGCTCGCCGTCGGGTGGTCGAAGAGCACGGTCGTGGGCAGCCGCAGGCCGGTCTCCGCGCCGAGCCGGTTGCGCAGTTCGACCGCGGTGAGCGAGTCGAAGCCCAGGTCGAGCAGTCCGCGGTCCACGGGCACGGGGTGGTTCGGAGCGTGCCCGAGCACCTCGGCCACCGTGGCCCGGACGAGGTCCAGGGCGATCCGCTGCCGGTCCGCCGCCGCTGCCTCGGCGAGCTTGCGCACCCACGGCGGGGTGCCGGCGCCGTCGGCAGCCGCGTCACGGGCGCCGAACCCGCTCTCCGTGCCGCCTCCGGCGCGCGCCGCGGCGGCCGCGGACCCGGGAGCCGGCGGCGGGACCAGGCCCCGTAGCGGCGCCGGGATCCCGGCCGGGTCGCCGGTCCGGCGCAGGGCCGCCGTGTCGACCCGGGCGGGTACGACCACCGGCACGTCGCCACGCAGCGCCGCGTCGAAGAGCCGCAGGCCTTCGGGGACGGTGAGCGGGGCGATGCCGGTGCGGGCGATCCGGGCGAGGTCGGCGGCGCCGAGGCGTCCGCCCATGCCGGTCTCGGTGTCCCACAGGCCCCAGGCGAGGGAGAGGGCGGGCAGGCCGAGGGCCCGGCGATGCTGGGCCAGTGCGTCCAGATAGGCGTTGGCGGCGGCGTAGTTGGCCTGTCCCGCGTTGCCGATGACGCCGGCGACGGAGGAGAAGAGGACGAAGGCGTCCAGGTCCAGGTCCGCGGTCGCCTCGTGCAGCAGCCGGGCCGCGTCGGCCTTCGGCCGCGACACGTCGACCAGATCCGCCTCGGTGAGCGAGTCGAGCGTGCCGTCCCGGGTCAGACCGGCGGCGTGGACGACGGCGGTGAGCGGGTGCGCCTCGGGGATGCCGCCGAGGAGCCCGCGGACCGCATCCGGGTCGGCGGTGTCGGCCGCGACGAGCGTGACGTCCGCCCCGAGCGCGGTGAGCCGTGCGACCAGCTCGCCGGCTCCCGGAGCCTGCGGGCCCCGCCTGCTGGTGAGCAGCAGCCGGGTCACGCCGTACGCGGTGACGAGATGCTCGGCCAGGAGCGCGCCGAGCGCCCCGGTGGCACCCGTCAGCAGGACGGTCCCGTCGGTACGCAGCACGTCCGCGCCCGGCCCCGGCTCCGGCAGCGCGGCGAGCCGGGGGACGAACGACGCGCCGTCGCGAAGGGCGAGTTGCGGCTCGCCCGAGGCGAGCGCCCGGCCGAGCGCCGCCTCCGAGGCCGCGCTCCCGTCGGTGTCGACGAGGACGAAGCGGCCCGGGTGCTCGCTCTGCGCCGTGCGCACCAGCCCCCAGAGCGGGGCCTGCGCCAGGCCGGGAACGGGCTCCGTGGCCCGTACGGCGACGGCGCCCTCGGTGCGGACGACGAGCGTCGTGCCCGAGCCGCGTTCGCCGGCCGTCCAGGCGCGCAGCGCCCGCAGCGTCTCGTACGCGGACGCGTCCGGCGCGGGGGTGAGCACGGCGTACGGCACGGAGGCGGACGCCTCCTCGTACGGCGCCCAGTCCGCAGCGGCGGACGGCGGCGCTTCCGTCAGCGGCACCCAGTCCAGCCGGTGCAGGGCGCCGCCGCCCCGGCCCGTTCCCCGCGAGGCGAGCAGTCGCGCCGGGTCGGTCTCCCGCACGGTCAGCTCGGCCACCGAGAGGAGCGGCGTGCCGTCGGCGTCGGCGACCTCCAGCCGGGTCCGGTCCGGGCCCACGGGCGTCAGCGCCACCCGAAGGGTGCCGGGCCCGGCCGCCGCCCCGTGCACCCGCACGCCCGTCCAGGCGAACGGCACCCGCAGGCCCCCGGACGCGCCGGGGCCTTCGAGGGCGAGCGGATGCAGGGCCGCGTCGAGCAGCGCGGGACCCACGGGGAATCCGTGGACGCCCCCCTCGGCGTTCCCGCCGGCGGTGACCTCGGCGAACCAGGCCCCGTCGGCGCGGCGCCAGGCCGCCCGCAGGCCTCGGAAGGCCGGGCCGTAGGCGTAGCCGAGCCGCGCCAGATCCTCGTAGGCGGACGAGACGTCCACCGCCTCCGTGTCCGCCGGTGGCCAGGCACCCGCGAGCGGCACGGCGTTTGTGCCGCCGGCCTCGGGAGACGGCGCCGGGGACAGCACGCCGGAGGCGTGCTCCGTCCACGGGCCCTCGCCGCCGGCCTCCCGCGCGTGGACGCCGACCGTCCGCCGTCCCTCGGCATCGGCCGCGCCCACCGTGAGCTGGAGCTGCACCGCACCTTCCTCGGGCAGCAACAGCGGCGCGCTGAGGGCGAGTTCGTCGAGTTCCGGCGTCCCTGCGGCCCGGCCCGCGTACAGCGCGAGGTCCAGCAGCGCGGCGCCGGGAAGGACGACCGCGCCGAGCAGCGCGTGGTCGGCCAGCCACGGGTGGGCGCGGGCGGCGAGCCGCCCGGTGTGCACGAAGCCCGAGCCGTCGGCCAGTTCGACGGCCGCGCCGAGCAGCGGGTGCTCCGCCGCTCCGAGCCCCGCGCCGGCCACGTCCGCGTGGCGGCGGACCGGCGCGTCCAGCCAGTACCGGTCGCGCTGGAAGGGGTACGTGGGCAGGTCCGGGGCGTCCGTGCCCCGGCCGCCGAAGTACGCGCGCCAGTCCACCGCGACCCCCGTCGCCCACAGCTCGCCGAGCGCCTCCGGCAGGGCGACGGTCTCCGCCCGGTCGCGGCGCAGCAGCGGCCGCGTGACGGCGTCGTCCGCCGGAGAGCCGGCCGCGAGGGTGTCGGCGGCCGCGGTGGAGAGCACGGCGTCCGGACCGAGCTCGACGAACACGCCCGCGCCCAGGTCGCGCAGGGTGCGCACGACGTCGGCGAAGCGCACGGCCTCCCGGATGTGTGCCGTCCAGTAGTCGGGCGAGGCGAGTTCCTCGGCGCTCGCGATCCGGCCGGTCAGGTCGGAGACCAGCGGAACGGCCGGCGGGTGGAAATCGAGCCCCGCCACGACCGCCCGGAACGCGTCGAGCATCGGCTCCATCAGCGGCGAGTGGAAGGCATGGCTGACCGTCAGGCGCCGGGTCCTCGCCCCGGCCTCGGCGGCCCGCGCGGCGATGTCCCGTACGGCCTCCTCCGCGCCGGAGACGACCGTGGCCCGCGGCCCGTTGACCGCCGCGATTCCCGCCACGTCCTCATGGCCCGCGACCAGGGCCCGCGCCGTCTCCTCGTCCACCGAGAGGGCGACCATCGCGCCACCCGGCGGCAGGGCCTGCATCAGCCGGCCGCGCGCCGTGATCAGCGTCGCCGCGTCCGCCAGGTTCAGCACGCCGGACACATGCGCGGCCGTGACCGTTCCGATGGAGTGCCCCGCCACGAAGTGCGGGCTGACGCCCCAGCCCTCCAGGAGCCGGAAGAGGGCGGTCTCCAGGGCGAAGAGCGCGGGCTGGGTGTACCGGGTCTCGTGCAGGAGCGTGTCGTCCTCCGCGAAGACGACGTCCTTGAGCGAGTGGTCGAGGTGGGGGTCGAGAGCGGCGCACACCTCGTCGAAGGCGGTGGCGAAGTCCGCGTACCGCTCGTAGAGTTCGCGGCCCATCCCGGCGCGCTGGCTGCCCTGCCCGGTGAACAGGAACGCCGTACGGGGCGGATCGGCGGGCGCTTCGCGGCGGGCGACGCCGCCCCAGTCGCCCGCGGCCGGCCGCTCGAGGACGGACAGGGCCTCGTGCGGGCCGTCGGCGACGAAGGCCGCCCGGTGCTCCAGGGCGCTCCGCCCCACGGCCAGCGCCCGTGCCACGTCCTCGGTGCCGCCGCCGGCTTCCGCGCCCGCGTGGCCGGCCAGCCAGGTGCGCAGCCGGCCGACGGCCGCGTGCAGTGCCTCGGGCGTCCGCGCGGACACCAGCCATGGCAGGGAGCCTCCCCCGGCGGGCGCGCCCGCCGGCTCGACGGGGACGGGAGCGGGCACCGGAGCCGGGTCGGGCACGTGCTCCAGGACCACATGGGCGTTGGTGCCGCTGATCCCGAAGGAGGAGACCGCGGCCCGCCGCGGTCGGTCCCGCTCCGGCCACGCCACGGACTCGGTGAGCAGCTCCACGGCGCCCGCCGACCAGTCGACGTGCGGGGACGGTTCGTCGACGTGGAGGGTCCGGGGCAGGATCCCGTGCCGCATCGCCATCACGGACTTGATCACTCCGGCGACTCCGGCGGCGGCCTGGGTGTGTCCGATGTTGGACTTGAGGGAGCCCAGGTACAGGGGATCGTCCTGGGGCCGGTCCTGGCCGTAGGTGGCCAGCAGGGCCTGTGCTTCGATGGGGTCGCCGAGGCGGGTGCCCGTGCCGTGGGCCTCGACCGCGTCGACGTCGGCGCCGGTGAGTCCGGCCGCGGCGAGCGCCTGCCGGATGACCCGCTGCTGTGAGGGTCCGTTGGGCGCGGTCAGGCCGTTGCTGGCGCCGTCCTGGTTGACGGCCGTACCGCGTACGACCGCGAGCACCTGGTGTCCGTTGCGGCGGGCGTCGGAGAGCCGCTCGACCAGCAGCAGGCCGACACCCTCGCCCCACCCCGTGCCGTCGGCCGCGGCGGCGAAGGGCTTGCAGCGCCCGTCCGGGGCGAGTCCCCGCTGCCGGCTGAACTCCACGAAGGTCGCCGGACTGGCCATCACGGTCACCCCGCCCGCGAGGGCGAGGTCGCACTCACCGTTGCGCAGTGCCTGCGCGGCGAGGTGGAGGGCGACGAGCGAGGAGGAGCACGCGGTGTCCACCGTGACCGCCGGGCCCTCAAGGCCGAAGGTGTACGCCACCCGGCCGGAGGCCACGCTGCCCGCGCTGCCGCTGACCAGATAGCCCTCGAAGCCCTCGGGCGCCTCCTCGGCCTGGTGCAGCCGCGCCCCGTAGTCGTTGTACATCACACCGGCGAACACGCCCGTCCGCGAGCCGCGCAGCGCCGCCGGGTCGATCCCGGCCCGCTCGAAGGCCTCCCACGCCGTCTCCAGCAGCAGCCGCTGCTGCGGGTCCGTCGTCAGGGCCTCGCGCGGGCTCATGCCGAAGAACGCCGGGTCGAAGTCGGCGGCGCCGTACAGGAAGCCGCCCTCCCGCGCGTACGACGAGCCCGGGCGCGCACCCTCCGGGTCGTAGAGCTCCGCGAGGTCCCAGCCGCGGTCGGTGGGGAACGCGGACACCGCGTCCGTACCGGACGCGACCAGCCGCCACAGATCCTCGGGGGAGTCGACGCCGCCCGGGAAACGGCAGGCCATCGCGACCACGGCGATCGGGTCCCCGTCGGTGCGCGGGCCGACGGCCGGGCCTCCCGTCGCCGCGTCGGCGGGCGCGTCCGGCAGCAGCTCGCCGAGGAGCCGGTCCGCCAGCGCGGTCGGCGTCGGATGGTCGAAGACCAGGGTCGTGGGCAGCCGCAGGCCGGTCGCCGCGCCGAGCCGGTTGCGCAGGTCGACGGCGGCGAGCGAGTCGAAGCCCAGGTCCGTGAAGGCCCGGCCGGCCGCGACCGATTCGGTCCCCGAGTGCCCGAGCACGGTGGCCGCGGTCGCCCGCACCAGCTCCAGGACCTCGCGTTCCGCGTCGGCGCGGGAGAGCGCCGCCAGCCTGCCGCCCAGCTCGGCCGGTGCCGCCCCCGGCGCCGCGCCGGCGGCCGCACGCCGTCGGACGGGCCGGACGAGGGAACGCAGCGGGGCCGGAACCGCGGACGCCGGGCCCTCCAGGGCCGTGTGGCTGAACCTGCTCGCGACGAGCGCCGCGCTCTCCTGGCCGGCCGGCACCGCGAGCGCCGCGTCGAAGAGCCGCAGGCCTTCGGTGACGGTGAGGGGGGCGATTCCGGTGCGGGCGATCCGGGCGAGGTCGGCGGCGCCGAGGCGTCCGCCCATGCCGGTTTCGGTGTCCCACAGGCCCCAGGCGAGGGAGAGGGCGGGCAGGCCGTGGGCGCGGCGATGCTGGGCCAGTGCGTCGAGGTAGGCGTTGGCGGCGGCGTAGTTGGCCTGTCCCGCGGTGCCGATGACGCCGGTGACGGAGGAGAACAGGACGAAGGCGTCCAGGTCCAGGTCCGCGGTCGCCTCGTGCAGCAGCCGGGCCGCGTCGGCCTTCGGCCGCAGGACGACCTCCAGGCGTTCGGGCGTCAGGTCCTCGAGCAGGCCGTCGTCGAGCGCGCCGGCGGCGTGGACGACGGCGGTCAGCGGGTGGGCGTCGGAGATGCCGTCGAGGAGCGTGCGGACGGCGTCCCCGTCGGCGAGGTCGACGGCGGCCAGCGAGACGTCCGCGCCCAGGGAGGCCAGGCGGCCGGCCAGCTCGCGCGCCCCCGGAGCGTCCGGGCCGCGCCTGCTGGTGAGCAGGAGCCGCGTGATGCCGTACGCGGTGACCAGGTGCTCGGCCAGCAGTGCGCCGAGCGCTCCCGTGGCCCCGGTCAGCAGGACGGTGCCGTCCGTGCGCAGCGGGCGCGGACCGGACTCCGGGCTCTGCGCCGAGGACCGGGCGACGAGCCGCGGGACGAGTATCTTCCCGTCGCGCACGGCGAGTTGAGGCTCACCGGAGCGGATCGCCCGGTCGAGCACGGCCGCGGACGCCGCGCTGCCGTCGCTGTCGATCAGTACGAACCGCTCGGGGTGCTCGCTCTGCGCGGTGCGGACGAGCCCCCACCCGGCCGCCGCCGACGGCGCGGACGGACCCTCGTCCGGACGGGTCGCCACGGCGCCCTCGGTGATCAGCGCGAGCCGCGCCCCCGCCGGCCGTTCCCGCGCCAGCCAGTCCTGTACGAGCCCCAGGGCCCGGACGGCCGCCGCCCGCGGGCTCTCGAACGGTCCCAGGCACTCCGTCTCGGTCGCCGCGACGGTCTCCGCGTCCAGGACGGCCGCCGTCTCCGGAAGGGCCTGCCACGCCACGGCGTAGAGGGGCAACGCGGCGGCGGACGGTACGGCCGCCAGGGCGCCCTCGGGCAGCGGCCGCAGCACCAGGGCCTCCGCGGAGACGACGAGCGCGCCCGTCGGGTCCGTCGCGCGCAGGGCCACGGTGCCCGGCCCGGCCGGGGCGAGCGTGACCCGCAGGGCGGTCGCCCCGGTGGCGTGCAGCCGCAGCCCCGTCCACGCGAACGGCAGGACGACCTCGGCCGCCCCCTCGTCGCGTACGGGAAGCAGGTGCAGGGCCGCGTCCAGGAGCGCCGGGTGAAGACCGAACCCGTCGGCAAGCCCCGCCGGCCCGTCCGGGAGGCGCACGTCGGCGAAGAAGGTCTCGCCGTCCCGCCAGGCGGCGGTGAGATTGCGGAACGCGGGCCCGTAGCCGTACCCGAGGTCCGCGAGACGGGCATACACCCGCTCCACGTCGAGCGCGACGCCGGCTGCCGGCGGCCACGCGGCCGCGCCGACCGTGCCGTCCCTGCCGTCCGAACCGTCAGTGTGACGGTCCGGGGCCTCGGGCGCGAGCGCGCCGGAGGCGTGGCGCACCCAGGGGACGTCCTCGGCGGCCCGGGAGTGGACCGCGAAGCCACGGCGGCCACCGGCTTCCGGTGCCTCGACGGTGAGCTGCAGCGCGACCGGACCGGAGCCGCCCACCACGAGCGGAGCCTCCAGCGTCAGCTCGTCCACCACCGGGCACTGGGCGTACTCGCCCGCCTGGAGCGCCAGTTCGGCGAAGACGCTGCCCGGAACGAGGGGCGCGCCGCCCACCGCGTGGTCCGCGAGCCAGGGAAGCAGCGCCGGATCGAGACTGCCGGAGAACAACAGGCCCCGGCCGTCGGCGAGTTCCACCGCCGGACCGAGCAGGGCCGCGGCTCCGCCGCCGTCGACGGCGACCCCCGCCTCCATCCAGAAGCGCTCGCGCCGGAAGGGATAGGTGGGCAGCTCGTGCGGGACGGCCGGCCCGATGGCGACGGGACCGTCGGCGAACCGTGCCCGGTCCACGACGACTCCGTGCGCGTGGGCGGTGGCGAGCGCGGTCAGGAACGTCGTCCGCTCGTCGCGACGACGGCGCAGCAGGGAGACCGCACCCGGCGTCAGCGAAGTCAGCGCGGCGTCGGGGCCCAGCTCGACGGGGAGGAGGTCGCCCAGGTTGGTGAGGGTCTGGACGGCGTGGTGGTAGCGGACGGTTTCGCGGATGTGGCGGGTCCAGTAGTGGGGATCGGCGAGTTCTTCGGGTGTGGCGAGGGTGCCGGTGAGGGTGGAGATGAGGGGGATGCGGGGGCTGTGGAAGGTGATCTGTGAGGCGGTCTCGTGGAACTCCTCCAGGATCGGGTCCATGTGGGGTGAGTGGAAGGCGTGGCTGACGGTGAGGTGGCGGGTGCGGCGGCCGAGGGTGGTGAAGTGTGCGGTGATGCGGTCGACTTCGTCCTGGTCTCCGGAGATGACGACGGAGTCGGGTCCGTTGACGGCTGCCAGTGCGACGGCGGCGTTGAGCAGGGGGAGTGTTTCGTCTTCGGTGGCCTGGATGGCGGCCATGGCTCCGCCGGTGGGGAGGCGGCCCATGAGGCGGCCTCGGGTGGCGACGAGCAGGGCGGCGTCGTCGAGTGAGAGGACGCCTGCCGCGTGGGCGGCGGCGAACTCGCCGATGGAATGGCCCACCACGTACTGCGGGGTGACGCCCCAGCTCTCCAGGAGCCGGAAGAGGGCGGTCTCCAGGGCGAAGAGCGCGGGTTGGGTGTACTGGGTCTGGTGCAGGAGGGTGTCGTCGTCGGCGAAGACGATGTCCTTGAGCGGGCGGTCGAGGTGCGGGTCGAGGGCGGCGCAGGCCGCGTCGAAAGCGGCGGCGAACTCCTCGTACGTGGCGTGGAGTTCGCGGCCCATGCCGGCCCGCTGGCTGCCCTGCCCCGTGAACAGGAAGGCGGCGTGGCGCTCGCCTTCCGCGACACCGCGCACCACCGACGGATGCTCCGTGCCGGCCTCCACGGCGGCCAGCGCCGCGAGCGCATCCTCCCGGTCGTCGGTGAGCAGCACCGCACGGTGCGGCAGCGCGACGCGGCCGGTGGCCAGAACGCGTGCGGCGGCCCGCCGCGCGGTGTCCGGACGGTCGGCGAGGTGCGCCGACAGCTGAGCCGCCTGCGCGCGCAGGGCCTCAGGGGAGTGCGCGGACAGCGCGAGCAGGGCCGTACCCGTCCCCGCGTCCGTGGCCGTCCCCGCGCCCGTACCCGTCCCCGCATCCGCGCCCGTGCTCGGCTCCGCCGGCTCGGTGCCCTGTTCCAGGATGACGTGGGCGTTGGTGCCGCTGATGCCGAAGGAGGAGACGGCGGCGCGGCGCGGGCGTCCGTCGGGTGCGGCCCATTCCCGTGCCTCGGTGAGGAGTTCGACCGCGCCTGTCGTCCAGTCGACGTGCGGGGTCGGTTCGTCGACGTGCAGGGTCCGGGGCAGGAGGCCGTGGCGCATCGCCTCGACCATCTTGATGATGCCGCCGACTCCGGCGGCGGCCTGGGTGTGTCCGATGTTGGACTTCAGGGAGCCCAGGAACAGGGGATCGCCCTCCGACCGGTCCTGGCCGTAGGTGGCCAGGAGGGCCTGCGCTTCGATGGGGTCGCCGAGGCGGGTGCCCGTGCCGTGCGCCTCGACCGCGTCGACGTCGGCGCCGGTCAGTCCGGCCGCGGCCAGCGCCTGCCGGATCACCCGCTCCTGGGAGGGTCCGTTGGGTGCGGTGAGACCGTTGCTCGCGCCGTCCTGGTTGACGGCCGTACCCCGCACGACCGCGAGCACTTGGTGCCCGTTGCGCCGTGCGTCCGAGAGCCGCTCGACCAGCAGCAGGCCGACGCCCTCCGACCAGCCGGTCCCGTCCGCACCCGCCGCGAACGACTTGCAGCGCCCGTCGGCCGACAGGCCGCGCTGGCGGCTGAACTCCACGAAGGTGTCCGGCCGGGCCATCACGGTCACCCCGCCCGCGAGGGCGAGGTCGCACTCACCGTTGCGCAGTGCCTGCGCGGCCAGATGGAGGGCGACGAGCGAGGAGGAGCACGCGGTGTCGACGGTGACCGCCGGGCCCTCAAGCCCGAAGGTGTAGGCCAGCCGGCCCGACACCACGCTGGCCGTGTTGCCGGTGAGGACGTACCCCTCCAGCTCCTGCGGAGTCCTGGTCAGCCGCGCGCTGTAGTCGTTGTACATGACCCCGGCGAACACCCCGGTGCGGCTGCCGCGCACGGTGCTCGCGTCGATGCCGGCCCGCTCGAAGGTCTCCCACGCCGTCTCCAGGAGCAGCCGCTGCTGCGGGTCCATGCTGGTGGCCTCGCGCGGGCTGATCCCGAAGAACTCGGCGTCGAACTCTGCGGCGCCGTAGAGGAATCCGCCCTCCCGCGTGTACGACGTGCCGATGCGGTCGGGGTCGGGGTCGTAGAGCCCGGCCAGGTCCCAGCCCCGGTCGGCCGGGAACGGCCCGATCGCGTCCCTTCCCGAGGCCACCAGCTCCCACAGCTCCTCCGGCGAGCCCACCTCGCCGGGGTAACGGCAGGCCATCCCGACGATCACGACGGGATCGTCCGTGACGGTGCCGGACGCCGGGACCGCCACGGACGCGTCCGTACCGGCCGAGCCCTGCCTGGATCCGCCCTGCAGCAGTCGCACCAGGAACGCGGTGAGCGCTTCGGGGGACGGGTGGTCGAAGACGGCGGTCGCCGGGATGCGCAGACCGGTGAGGGCGCTCAGGCGGTTGCGCAGTTCCACGCCGGTCAGGGAGTCGAAGCCCAGGTCCCGGAAGGCGCGGGCGGCGTCGATCGACACCGATGTGGCGTGGCCGAGGACGGTGGCGACGGTGGAGCGGACGAGCTCGGCCACCGCGCGCTCGCGCTCGGGCGGGGCCAGCGCGCCGGTCCGCTCGGCCCAGGACTCCTCGCCGCCCGACCGCCCGGCGATCCGGTCGGCCGCCGTTCCCGCCGACGCCCGTCGCAGCGGGGTCCGCACCAGGTGCCGCAGCGGGGCCGGCAGGGATCCGGCGGCCGCCCGCGTGCGCAGGGCCGCCGCGTCCAGCCGTACGGGGACGAGGGCGCCGGACGCGTCGGCCGGGAGCGCGTCGAAGAGGGCCAGGCCCTCCGCGGCGGTCAGTGGCGTGAAGCCGGACCGCGTCCAGCGTGCCCGCTCCGTCGCGCCCAGACCGCCCGCCATGCCGTCCTCGGTGTCCCACAGGCCCCAGGCCAGGGAGACCCCCGGCAGGCCCGCTGCCCGCCGCCGCTCCGCGAGGGCGTCCAGGACGGCGTTGGCGGCGGCGTAGTTGCCCTGCCCGGCCGTACCGGCGAGGCCGCTGACCGAGGAGAAGAGCACGAAGGCGGACAGGTCGAGGCCTGCCGTCAGCTCGTGCAGGTGGACGGCGGCGTCGGCCTTGGGCCGCAGGACGGCGTCCAGACGCTCACCGGTCAGCGAGGCCAGCGTGCCGTCGTCCAGTGCCCCGGCCAGGTGGAACACCGCGCCCAGCGGACGCTCCTCGGGTACGGCCCCGACCACGCGTGCCAGCGCCGTCCGGTCGGCGACGTCCACGGCCGCGAACTCCACCTCCGCACCGGCGGCGGTCAGCTCGGCCCGCAGTCCGGCCGCCCCCGGCGCGTCCTCGCCGGAGCGGCTGAGCAGCAACAGGTGCCGTACGCCGTGCCGTTCGACGAGGTGTCGGGCCAGCAGCCGGCCCAGCGCGCCCGTGGCGCCGGTCACCAGGACCGTGCGGTCCGCGCGCTGACCGGCTCGCTCCGCGAGCGTCGGCCCGGTCGCCTCGCCATCGGCGCGGATCAGTCGGGGTGCGCTCAACGTTCCGTCGCGGAGCGCCAGTTGCGGTTCGGTTTCCGAGGCGGCGGCCAGCGCGGAGAGCGGGTCGCCGTCGGTCGCGGTCTCCCCGGCGGCGTGGACGCCGAGGTCGGTGTCGACGTCGGCGACGGCGAAGCGGCCGGGGTGCTCCGACTGGGCGGTCCGTACGAGCCCCCACGCGGCCGCCGACCACGGGTCGGCCACCTCGTCCCCGTCGGCGGCCGCGACCGCGCCTCGGGTGAGCAGCAGCAGCCGCGCGTCCCGGAACCGCTCCTCGGCCAGCCAGCTTCCCAGCTGCGTCAGGGCGTGCCCGGCCGCCGCACGGCCGGCCGGCACCCGGAGGGCGACCACGGCCGGCACCTCCGGCCCCAGTTCGGCGACCGTCTCCACGAGCGGGACCCGGTCCGTCGTCGCGACGGCGTCCACCGGCTCCCAGCGCAGCCGGTGCAGATCACGCGTCCGCGCGGCGGGCGCGCCGAACCGGTCCGGATCCACGGGCAGGAGCGCCAGCGCGTCCGCCGACAGGACCGGTCGCCCGTCCGGGTCCACGGACGTCAGGCGCCCGTCCGCCGACCAGCGCACCCGCAGGACCGAGGCGCCGGTGGCGTGGAGCTCCACCCCGGACCAGGAGAACGGCAGCGGCATCCCGCCGCCGGGGGCCTGGCCGGCCGCACCGACGACCGGCAGGTGCAGGGCGGCGTCGAGCAGCGCGGGATGGATCGCGAAGCTGTGCGGCCCGGCGCCCTCCGGACCGGACGCGTCCGGCAGCGCCAGCTCGGCGTACAGCTCCCCGTCGCGCCGCCAGCCGGCGCGGACACCCCGGAACGCGGGCCCGTAGCCGTATCCGAGGGCGTCCAGCTCCTCGTACAGGGCGGTCGGATCCACGGGTTCGGCGTCCGCGGGCGGCCACGCCCCGGCCGGGGCGGTGTCCGGCGCGGCGGCACGGGCCGGGGCCAGCAGCGCGGTCGCGTGCCGGGTCCACGCCCCCGTGTCGGCGCCGGAGTCCGCGTCCTCCTCCGTGTCCGAGGCGCGGGAATGGACGGACAGCGTCCGCACGCCGTGCTCGTCGGGGGCTCCGACCGCCAGTTGCAGACGGGCCGGCGCGTCCCCGGCGAGGACGAGCGGGGCCTCCAGGGTCAGTTCTTCCACCCTCGGGCTGCCGGCCTGCTCGCCGGCGGTCAGGGCCAGGTCGAGGAAGGCGGTGCCGGGGACGAGGACCCGGCCGGCGATCCGGTGGTCCGCGAGCCACGGGTGCGTGGCGGTCGAGATCTGGCCGGGCAGGACCAGGCCGCCGTCCTCGGCCAGCTCGATCCGCGAGCCCAGCAGCGGGTGGCCGGCCGAGGGCAGCCCCGTCAGTCCCAGGAGCCCCGGGGACGCCAGGGCGGTGGGCGTGGCGAGCCAGTGCCGCTCGCGCTGGAAGGCGTACGTGGGCAACTCGCCCGGGTGTACGGGCCGACCGGGAGGCGGCGCCGGGAGGTCCAGGGCCACGCCGTGCGCGTGGGCGGTGGCGAGCGCGGTCAGGAACGTCGTCCGCTCGCCGCGGTGACGGCGGAGCAAGGGCACGGCGCCCGGTGTGGTGGCGCTCAGCGCGGCGTCGGGCCCCAGCTCGACGAGTACGCGCGTACGGGCACCGAGGTTGGTGAGGGTCTGGACGGCGTGGTGGTAGCGGACGGTTTCGCGGATGTGGCGGGTCCAGTAGTGGGGATCGGCGAGTTCTTCGGGTGTGGCGAGGGTGCCGGTGAGGGTGGAGATGAGGGGGATGCGGGGGCTCTGGAAGGTGATCCGTGAGGCGGTCTCGTGGAATTCGTCGAGGATCGGGTCCATGTGGGGTGAGTGGAAGGCGTGGCTGACGGTGAGGTGGCGGGTGCGGTGGCCGAGGGTGGTGAAGTGTGCGGTGACGCGGTCGACTTCGTCCTGGTCTCCGGAGATGACGACGGAGTCGGGTCCGTTGACGGCTGCCAGTGCGACGGCGGCGTTGAGCAGGGGGAGTGTTTCGTCTTCGGTGGCCTGGATGGCGGCCATGGCTCCGCCGGTGGGGAGGCGGCCCATGAGGCGGCCCCGGGTGGCGACGAGCAGGGCTGCGTCGTCGAGTGAGAGGACGCCTGCCGCGTGGGCGGCGGCGAACTCGCCGATGGAATGGCCGATGACATGGTCGGGCACCAGCCCGTGGTGTTCTGCGAGCCGGAACAGGGCGGTCTCCAGGGCGAAGAGCGCCGGTTGGGTGTACTGGGTCTGGTGCAGGAGGGTGTCGTCGTCGGCGAAGACGACGTCCTTGAGCGGGCGGTCGAGGTGCGGGTCGAGGGCGGCGCAGGCCTCGTCGAAGGCGGCGGCGAACTCCTCGTACATGGCGTGGAGTTCGCGGCCCATGCCGGCGCGCTGGCTGCCCTGTCCGGTGAACAGGAACGCCGTACGGGCGGGCCCGGTGGCCGTGCCGCGCACCACCGCCGGGTGCTGGTCCCCGGCCGCCAGCGCCGTCAGCGCCGCGAGCGCTTCCTCCCGGTCCTCGGCGAGCAGCACCGCACGGTGCTCCAGGGCGGCTCGGCCCCGGGCGAGGGCGGCGGCCACGGGAGCGAGGTCCGCCTCCGCGTGCCGGTCGAGGTACGCGGACAGGCGCTCGGCCTGGGCCGGCAGTGCGTCCGCCGTGCGTGCCGAGAGCGTCAGCAGCACGGGGCGAGCGTCCGGACGAGCCGCTTCCGGCCGGTCCTCGACCGCCGGCTCCGGGCCCTGTTCCAGGATCACGTGGGCGTTGGTGCCGCTGATGCCGAAGGAGGAGACGGCGGCCCGTCGCGGGCGTCCGTCCGCCGTCCACTCACGTGCCTCGGTGAGGAGTTCGACCGCGCCCGCCGACCAGTCGACGTGCGGGGTCGGCTCGTCGACGTGCAGGGTCCGGGGCAGGAGGCCGTGGCGCATCGCCTCGACCATCTTGATGACGCCGCCGACTCCGGCCGCGGCCTGGGTGTGTCCGATGTTGGACTTCAGCGAGCCGAGCCACAGCGGCCGGTCGGCCGGCCGGTCCTGCCCGTAGGTGGCCAGCAGGGCGTCCGCTTCGATGGGGTCGCCGAGGCGGGTGCCCGTGCCGTGCGCCTCCATCGCGTCGACGTCGGCGCCGGTGAGTCCGGCCGCGGCCAGCGCCTGCCGGATCACCCGCTCCTGGGAAGGGCCGTTGGGCGCGGTCAGGCCGTTGCTCGCGCCGTCCTGGTTGACGGCCGTACCGCGTACGACCGCCAGGACGTGATGCCCGTGGCGTTCGGCGTCCGAGCGCCGCTCGACCAGCAGCAGGCCGACGCCCTCGGCCCAGGCCGTGCCGTCGGCGGCCGCGGCGAACGGCTTGCACCGGCCGTCGGGCGCGAGGCCGCGCTGGCGGCTGAACTCCAGGAACATGCCGGGCGTGGGCATCACCGTCACCCCGCCCGCGAGCGCCAGATCGCATTCGCCCTGCCGCAGCGCCTGCACGGCGAGGTGGAGGGCGACGAGCGAGGAGGAGCAGGCGGTGTCGACGGTGACCGCAGGACCCTCAAGCCCGAAGGTGTACGCCAGCCGCCCCGAGGCCACGCTCGCGGTGCCGCCGGTCAGCAGATAGCCGTCGTAGCCCTCGGCTCCCTCGTGCAGCCGGGGTCCGTAGTCCATGGCCGTGGCGCCGACGAACACGCCCGCCCGCGCCCCGCGCAGCCCGTCGGGCGCGATCCCGGCCCGCTCGAACGCCTCCCAGGCCGTCTCCAGGAGCAGCCGCTGCTGCGGGTCCATCGCCGCGGCCTCGCGCGGGCTGATGCCGAAGAAGCCGGCGTCGAAGTCGCCCGCGCCGGTGAGGAATCCGCCCTCCCGCGCGTACGAGGTCCCCGGGTGGTCGGGGTCGGGGTCGTAGAGTCCGGCCAGGTCCCAGCCCCGGTCGGCCGGGAACGGCCCGATGGCGTCCGTACCCGAGGTCACGAGCTCCCACAGCTCCTCCGGGGAGCCCACCCCGCCCGGGTAACGGCAGGCCATCCCCACGATCACGACCGGGTCGTCGTCCAGGTCCGTGCGGCTCCGCGGTGCCTCGTCCGCCTCCCCTCGCGGGCCGGCGTACCGCTCCTGGAGCAGGGCGACCACGGCCTCGGGCGTCGGGTGGTGGTAGACCAGCGCGGCGGGCAGGGAGAGCCCGGTCGCGGACTGCAGCCGGTCGCGGAGCTCGAGACCGGAGAGCGAGTCGAAACCGAGTTCCTTGAAGCTGCGCGCGGTGTCCACGGACTCGGCGGTGACATGGCCGAGCACGAAGGCGATGTGCGTCCTGACCAGTTCCGTCAGGTCGCCGGGGACGGCGGTCGCGGCGCCGTCGGCCGGAGTGGGCGAGTCAGCGACGTCGGCCGGAGTGGGCAAGTCGGCCGGAGTGGGCGCGTCGGCGACGTCGGCCGGGGCGGGCGCGTCCGTGGAGCCGGCCACGGTGGGGCCCGTGCCCGAAGCGGTCGCCGGGGGCCCGGCCGGCTCCGCCCCGCCCTCCTCCATCCAGTACCGCTCTCGCTGGAAGGCGTACGTGGGCAGGGGCACCGGCCGGCCGCCGCGGCCGGCGAACATGCCGGTCCAGTCCGCCTCCGCCCCCCGGGCGTAGGCGCTCGCGACGGCCGCGAGCAGGGTGGCCGCCTCGGGCCTGCCGCGCCGCAGTGCCGCCGCCAGCAGGGGGACGGATCCCGCTCCGGTCAGGGTCCGGCGGGCCGCCCCGGTCAGGACCGCGTCAGGCCCGAGTTCGAGGTAAACCCCGGCGCCCGCCTCGTGGAGCGCCCGCACGCCGTCGTGGAAGCGGACGGCCTCCCGGATGTGGCGGGCCCAGTAGTCGGGTGAGGCCAGCTCCTCGTCGGTCGCCAGGGCACCCGTCACGTTCGAGACCACCGGGATCCGGGGCGCCCGGAAGGTGAGCCCCGAGGCCACCGCGCGGAACTCCTCCAGGATCGGGTCCATGTGGGAGGAGTGGAAGGCGTGGCTGACCGTGAGGCGCCGGGTGCGCCGGCCCTCGGCGGCGAGTCGGGCGGTCACCCGTTCGACCTCGTCCTCGTCGCCGGAGATCACCACGGAATCGGGCCCGTTGACCGCCGCGAGCGCCACCCGCGCGGTCAGCAGGGGCCGTACGACAGCCTCGGGCGCCTCCACGGCGGCCATCGCCCCGCCCCGCGGCAGCGCGCCCATCAGCCGGCCGCGCGCGGCGACCAGCAGCGCCGCGTCCTGCAGGGAGAGAACTCCCGCCACGTGCGCGGCCGTCAGCTCGCCGATGGAGTGACCCGCCACGAAGTCGGGGGTGACACCCCAGCTCTCCAGGAGCCGGAAGAGGGCGGTCTCCAGGGCGAAGAGGGCCGGCTGGGTGTACTGGGTCTGGTGCAGGAGGGTGTCGTCGTCGGAGAAGACGACGTCCTTGAGCGGGCGGTCGAGGTGGGGGTCGAGGGCGGCGCAGGCCGCGTCGAAGGCGGTGGCGAACTCCTCGTACGTGGAGTGGAGTTCGCGGCCCATGCCGGCGCGCTGGCTGCCCTGTCCGGTGAACAGGAACGCCGTACGGGCGGGCCCGGTGGCCGTGCCGCGCACCACCGCCGGGTGGTCCTCGCCACGCGCCAGCGCGGCCGTACCGGCGAGCAGCCCCTGGGCGTCCTCGGCGATCACCACGGCCCGTTCGCCGAACCGCGTCCGGTGCGCCGCGAGCGCGTACGCCGTGTCCAGCGCGCGGTGCCCGTACCGCTCCTGGTGCCGGCGCAGCCTTTCCGCCTGCCCCCGGAGCGCGGCCGCGTCGCGTCCGGAGAGCAGCCAGGCGACCGGCCCCCCGGTGATGCCGGCGGCCTCCGCCGGTCCCTCGGGCACCCGCTCCGCCTCGCCCACCACCACATGGCAGTTGGTGCCGCCCATGCCGAAGGAGCTGACGCCGGCGATCAGCGGCTGCTCGGGCGCCGGCCATTCGCCGTCCGTCGTGCGGACCCGCAGCCCCAGCGCGTCGAGCGGGATCGCGGGGTTCGGCTCGCGGAAGTTCAGGCTGGCCGGGATGCGGCGCCGGGACACCGCGAGCGCGGTCTTCAGCAGGCCGACCAGACCGGCCGCGCCCTCCAGGTGCCCCACGTTCGTCTTCGCGGAGCCCACGAGCAGCGGTGCGTCCGACGGCCGGCCCGCACCCAGCACGGCACCGAGCGCCGCCGCCTCCACCGGGTCGCCCACCGGCGTGCCCGTGCCGTGCAGCTCGACGTACTGGACCGACTCCGGGGCGGTGCCCGCCCGGGCGTGGGCGGCCCGCACCACGGCCTCCTGAGCGGCCCGGTCGGGCACCGTCAGGCCGGTCGACGCGCCGTCGTTGTTGACGGCGCTGCCCAGGATCACGCAGTGCACCCGGTCCCCGTCGGCGACGGCCCGGTCGAGCGGCTTCAGCACGACGGCGACGCCGCCCTCACCCCGGACGTAGCCGTTGGCACGGGAGTCGAAGGTGTAGCACCGGCCGTCGGGGGACAGGGCGCCGAACCGGGCGCTGTCCGCGCTGCTGCCGGGCGACAGGATCAGGTTCACACCGCCGACCACGGCCAGGTCGGCGTCCCCGTGCCGCAGGCTCTCGCAGGCCAGGTGGACCGCGACCAGCGACGAGGACTGCGCCGAGTCGACCGTCAGGCTCGGACCGGTCAGACCGAGGACGTACGACAGCCGGTTGGCGATGATGCCCCGGCCGAGCCCGGTCACCGAGTACCGGCCGGCCGCCTGCTCGCCGCGCCGGTGGTGCAGCGCCGCGTAGTCGTCCCAGAGGGCGCTCGCGTACACCGCCGTGCGGCTGCCCGCCAGCGAGCCGGGCAGGATCCCGGCCTCCTCCAGGGCCTCCCAGCCCAGTTCCAGCATCAGCCGCTGCTGCGGGTCCATGGCCGCCGCCTCGCGCGGCGAGATCCCGAAGAACGCGGCGTCGAAGCGGTCCACCTCGTCGAGGAAGGCGCCCCGCCGGGGAGCCGAGGCGGACCAGCGGTCCGCCGGCGGCTCCCCCACCGCGTCCTCGCCCCGGCTGAGCAGCCGCCAGAAGGCGTCGGGGTCGGCGGCGCCCGGCAGACGGCAGGCGAGTCCGACGACGGCGATCGGTGCGGAGCTGGGCTTGGCCATGGTCTGTCACGTACTCCCTCGTCGAGGACGAATGCGTGACCAGACTCGCCACCTGCCCTTACGGGAGGCTTGCGGCGTTCTAAACCCGATCGGCCACGGGGCGGTGCAGCCCCGCGCGCAGCGCCGTGAGGTGCTCGGCCCCGATCCGCTGCTGCTCCTCGGGCGGTACGCCGCCCACGAACGCGTGGTAGGCGCCGGGGAAGTTGTGCAGCTCCACCGGCACGCCCGCCTGGGCGAGCCGCAGCCCGTACAACAGCCCCTCGTCCCGCAGCGGGTCGAGGCCCGCCGTCGAGATGTAGGCGGGCGGCAGTCCGGCGAGGTCCGCCGCCCGCGCCGGGGCCGCGGACACCGGCAGCCGGCCGGGCCCCCGGTCCGTGGCCTCGCCCAGATACAGCCGCCAGCTCTCCTCCGCCAGGCGGCGGTTCCAGACCGGGGTGTCGGTGTAGGCGGCCATCGACGCGGTCGCCAGCCGGTCGTCGAGGACGGGCGTGCTCAGGTGCTGGAAGCAGAGCGCGGGACCGCCCCGGTCGCGGGCCAGCAGGGTGAGCCCGGCGGCCAGCGCGCCCCCGGAGCTCGCCCCGGCCACCGCCAGCCGCTCCGGATCGGTGCCCAGCTCGCCCGGATGGCCCGCCGCCCACTCCAGCGCCGCCCAGCAGTCGTCCAGACCCGCCGGATACGGATGCTCCGGCGCCAGCCGGTAGGAGACGGCGACCACGACGGCCCGGGCGTGCAGCGCCGCCTGCGCGGCACCCAGGTGCACGGAGTCCACACTGCCCAGACAGAACCCGCCGCCGTGGATCCACAGCACCGCCGGCAGCGCCGTCCCCGCGTCCCGGGGCCGGTACACCCGCACCCGTACGGCAGGGCCGCGGGGCGGCCCCGGCACGAGCAGCTCCCGCACGTCCACCCCGGGTACGGGCGGGAGTTCGCCGACGCCGACCAGCGGGCCCCGATGGTCCGCGACCGCGTCGGCCAGACGCCCTTCGACCGGCACCTCAGGCCTCCAGCCGGAGCGCCTGCGAGGGGCAGAGCGCCACGGTCCCGCGGGCCACGGCCTCCTCCTCGGGTCCGGTCACCGGAGCCCGCAGCAGGAGCACCGTCCCGTCGTCCGACTGGTCGAAACGGTCGGGTTCGGACAGCACGCACTGTCCCGCCCCCAGACACCGATGGGTGTCGGCCGTGATGCGCATATCTCTCAGGTCCCTTCTGCGATGCCGGACGACCGCGGTCCGCCCGCGGCGCGCGGTCCTTTCACCAGGTGACGGGCAGTTCCCAGATGCCCTGCACGCCGCCGGGCTCCTTGAGCGGCAGCGCGCCCGACGGCACGGCGAGGCGCAGCCCCGGCAGCCGGCGGAACAGCGTGGACAGGGCGATCTCCATCTCGGCGCGGGCCAGGTTCTGCCCGATGCACTGGTGCACGCCGTGGCCGAAGGAGATGTGGTGGCGCGCGCCGCGCGCCACGTCGAAGGCGTCCGCGCCGGGGAACGCGTCCTCGTCCCGGTTGGCGGTCGAGATCACCACGATCACGCCGTCACCGGCCTTGATCCGGTGGCCGGCGAGTTCGGTGTCCTTCGTGGCGAAGCGGGCCACCCCGTCGGCGATGGCCATGTACCGCAGCAGCTCCTCCACCGCCGTCGGCAGCAGGGTGGCGTCGGCCCGCAGCGCGGCCAGCTGCCCGGGGTGCTGGAGCAGGGTGAACACCCCGAGCGCGATGGCGCTGGCGGTGGTCTCGTGCCCGGCGACGAGCAGCAGCAGCGCGATGTCCACCAGGTCGCGGTGCGAGAGGTGGCCGGGCGTCAGCTGTTCGGCGATCAGGGTGTCCAGGAGGCCGTCGCCCGGCTCCCGCTCCTTGCGCCGGATCAGCCCGTCCAGATAGGAGCTGAGCTGCGCGAAGGCGTCGGCGCTGTCCTCCAGGGAGGTGGTGCCGGTCACCACGCGCCGGGACTGCTGCTCGAAGAAGGCGTGGTCCGCGTACGGGACGCCGAGCAGCTCGCAGATGACGATGGAGGGCACCGGCAGCGCGAAGTCCGGTACGAGGTCGGCTGTCGGGCCCTTGGCCTCGATGGCGTCGATCAGTTCGTCCACGAGACGCTGGATGCCCGGCCTGAGCGCGTTCACCTTCTTCACCGTGAAGGTGGAGAGCAGCATGCGGCGCTGGACGGTGTGCTCCGGCGGGTCCATGCCGATGAAGTTGCGGACCTTGCGGGCGGCCTCGAACCGTGGGGCGGTGGCCGGATAGTGCGGATGGATCCGGTCCGAGGAGTAGGTGGCGGCGTCGAGGAGCACCGTCCGGGCCTCCTCGTGGCCGCTGACCGCCCACACCCGCCGCCCGTCGTACAGCTCGACGAGGGACACCGGCCCCCGCGCGCGGTAGCTGTCGTAGCCGGCCGGCGGTTGGAAGGGGCAGCTGCGGGCCTGCGGATAGGCGGGCAGCGAGGACGACGTCCCCACGGCCCCGGTCGTCTCGGTCATTCCTTCGCCTCCAGGGTGGCGGTGGGCGGCACGGTGGCCGGAACGGGTGCGGCCGCTGCGGGCCGGGGCGAGCCGAACCTGCGCACGAACGGCGTCTCCACCCAGCGGAACAGGACGTGGGCGAGCGCCAGGGTGAGCAGCAGCGCCGCCACGAGCAGTAGGGCCCCGACGGCCGGCGGCAGGTCCTGGCCGGCGATCAGCCCGCGGTGGACGTACGCCACGACCAGGCCGTGCACCATGTAGAACGCGAACGACAGCTCCCCGAGCCTGACCATGACCCGGCCGCGCAGCGGTGACCTCGTGCCGCGCTCGTCGGCCAGCGCGGCGGCGGCCACCAGCGGCGTCAGCCACAGGGCGGCGGTGCCGGCGACGCCGAACAGATAGGGCACCAGCGAGTTGACGGCATAGCCCGCGACGGCCAGCAGCCCGGCCGCCGGCAGCCCGAACCTCGGCCAGGCACCGGCCATGACGAGGCGGGCGGCGACCATGCCCAGGAGGAACTCCAGGGCCCGGACCGGCGGGAAGAAGTAGACGAACCAGATCTGCTCGAAGGAGAGCGTGCCGTCGTCGATGAAGGGCAGCGGGGCCCCGGTGACGAGGTACTGGCCGACCACCGGCGCGAGCACGGTGAACGCGCCGAGGGTGGCGGCCAGCGGCCACAGCCGGGCGACCGGCACCCGGTTCAGCAGCCGCAGCAGGAACGGGAAGCTCAGGTAGAAGAAGAGCTCCACGGAGAGCGACCAGCTCACCGCGTTCATCGTGTTCGGCACGGTGATGTCCGGGAACCAGGCCTGGACGAGGAAGAGACCGGCCAGCGTGCCCTTGGTGGTGAAGGGAGTGGCGGTGACGAGCATGAGGACGGCCGCGACGCCGAACGTGACCAGGTGGTTGGGGTAGATCTTGGCCAGCCGGCGGCGCCAGACGCGCGGCGCGGTGTCGTCGGGCCGCGCCGACCAGGTCAGCACGAAGCCGCTGAGCACGAAGAAGAAACTGACGCCGTAGAAACCGGCGTTGGCGAACACGTCACCGAGCGCCTCGCCTCCGGAGCCGCCGACGTAGGCGGTCTGCCAGGTGGCGTGGAAGGCGAAGACGAGCAGCGCGGCCACGAATCTCAGTCCCGTGAGGGACGGGAGTCTGGACAGGGCGGGGCTGGCTGGCGGACGGGGCATGGAGCTGACCTCCGGCTGGGACGGGAATGGGGCACGCTCACGCTGGCAGCGCCCTGTTGGCCGGATCTAAAGCCACTCTTGTGCCGTCCCCGTCCCGTCGGCCCGGGCGCCGCCGGAGTCCTCGCCCGCCTCACCGGGCACCGCTCGTGCCCGCTTCGGGACCGCCGCGAGGAGAGCCCGGGTGTACGGATGGGAGGGCTCCGCGAAGACCTCCTCCACCGGCCCCGATTCCACGATCCGGCCGTCCTTCATCACCATCACCCGCGCGCAGACCTCCCGGACCACGGCCAGGTCGTGCGAGATGAACAGCGTCGCGAGACCGAACGAGGACTGCAGCTCCCGCAGCAGGTCGAGGACCTGGGCCTGTACGGACACGTCGAGCGCCGAGACCGGCTCGTCGCACACGAGCAGCCGCGGCCCGGGCGCCAGGGCCCGGGCGATCGCCACCCGCTGGCGCTGTCCGCCGGACAGGGCGGCGGGGCGCCGCCCGAGATGCCCGGCCGCCAGCCCCACGCGCTCGAGCAGCGCCAGGGTCCGCGCGGCCCGCTCCGGCCGCGGCACGCCCGCGGCGGCGAGTCCCTCGCCGACGATCCGGGCCACGCTCCAGCGCGGGTCGAAGGCGCTGAGCGGATCCTGCGGCACCAGTTGCAGCTCGCCCCGGCGCGGCCGTCGCTCGCGCTCCGGCGCCGCGCTCCACGCCCGGCCCGACAGCAGGACGTCGCCCCTGTCGGGCGCGGTGAGCCCGAGCACCAGCCGGGCCAGCGTGGACTTCCCGGAACCGGACTCGCCGACGAGCCCCAGGGACTCGCCGGGCCGCAGGGTGAACGAGACACCGGCCACGGCCGTGCGCCGGCGTCCGCGCGGGGCGGCGAACTCCTTGACCAGGTCGCGGGCGACGAGCAGCGGTTCGCCCTTCGCGACGGCGGCCGGCGCCGGGCGCCGCCGGCTGCCCGGCACGGCCGCGAGCAGCGCCTGGGTGTAGGCGTGCCGAGGCCGCTCCAGCACGTCTCGTACCGGGCCCGACTCGACGATCACACCGTCCTTCATCACCGCCACCCGGTCGGCCAGCGCCTCGACCACCGCCAGGTCGTGACTGATCAGCAACAGCCCGGTGCCGGCCGCCTTCAACTCGCCGAGCAGCGCGAGGATCCGGGCCTGGACGGAGGCGTCGAGCGCGGTGGTCGGCTCGTCCGCGACGATCACGCCGGGGTCCGCCGCCAGCGCGGAGGCGATCAGCGCCCGCTGGCGCAGCCCGCCGGACAGCTGGTGGACGTGGCTCGCCGCCCGCTCGGCGGGCTCCGGCACCCCCACCCGCTCCAGGAGTTCCACGACCCGCGCGCCGACCTGCCGCCGGGACGCGAGACGGTGGGTCAGCAGGGGTTCGGCGATCTCCTTGCCGACGGGACGCAGCGGGTCGAGCGCGACGAGCGCGTCCTGCGCGACCAGGCCGATCCGCCGCCCCCGTACGGCCCGCCACTCGCGGTCGCCGAACTCCCGGGCGTCCTGCCCGAACAGCCGCAGCCGCGCCGCGCCCACCGTGGCGGTGGGCCCGGCCAGGCCGAGGAGGCTGCGCGCCAGGGCGCTCTTCCCGGAGCCGGACTCGCCGACCAGGGCCAGGCACCGGCCCGCCGACAGCTCCAGGGAGGCCCCGAGGACCGCGTCCACCCGGCCGGGCCCGTCGCCGAACCGGACGTCCAGGCCGGCGACCTCGATCAGCGGCTCGCCCCGCGCCGGCCCGTCCGCCGGAGACCCGGCCCCGGCGGCCGCCCGCCCCGCCCGCACGCCCGTTTCGCGCAGACCGGTCATGAAGGTCCGTCCTTTCACGAGAAGGCCCTTCCTTCGGCCCGGTGCTGCGCGTGGCGGCCCACCACCGTGACCGCGAGGACCGTGGTCAGCAGCAGCAGACCGGGGAAGAGGGCGATCCACCACGCCTGGTCGAGGAAGCCCTGGCCCTCGGTGAGCATCGCGCCCCACTCCGGGGTCGGCGGCTGCGCCCCGAGCCCCAGGTAGCTCAGCGCCGCGCCGGTGGAGATGGCCGCGCCGAGCGTCACCGTCGCCAGGACGAGCAGCGGGCCCAGCGTGTTCGGCAGCACGTGCCGGAGCACGACCAGCGGGCGCGGCACGCCGAGGGCGACCGCCGACTCCACGTACCCGGAGCGGCGCACGACCAGGGCCTGTGCGCGTACCACCCGGGCGAAGCCGGGTGCCGTGCCGACGGCGACCGCGATCGTCGTGCCCACCACCCCCTTGCCGGCCACGAGGACCACGAGGAGCGCGAGCAGCAGGCCCGGCAGGGCGAGCAGCGCGTCGGCCGTGCGCATCAGCAGAGCGTCCCCGAACCGGCCGGACAGCGCCGCGGCCAGCCCCCACACGACGGCCACCACGACGCCCGCGCCGGTCGCCGCCGCGCCGATCGCCAGCGAGTAGCGGGTGCCGTGCACCACGCGGGCGAACACGTCACGCCCCAGCTGGTCGGTGCCGAACCAGTGGGCGCCGTCCGGTGGCCGCAGCGCGTTCAGCGGATCGGTGTCCGTGGCGCCGGCGCCCGTGAACAGCCCGGGCGCGAGCGCCGCCAGCAGGATGAGCGCGAGCACGAGCCCCGCCACCCGCACGGCGGGCCGGACGGTCCGGGTCCGGGCGCTCATGAGGCCACCACCCCCGTGCCCTTGCGCAGCCGGGGATCCACCAGCACGTACGCCACCTCCACCAGTGCGCCGATCACCACGAAGGCGACCGCCGACAGCGCCACGACGCCCTGCACCACCGGAAGGTCCCGGCCGCCGACCGCCTGGAGCGCGACCCGGCCGATCCCCGAGCGGGCGAACACGTTCTCCACGACCACCGCGCCGCCGAGCAGGGTGCCGGTGAACCAGCCCGCCAGCGTCAGCGCGGGCAGCGCGGCATGACGCAGCGCGTGCCGGGACCGTACGGCCGGCTCGCGCAGCCCGCGGGCCCGGGCGGTGAGCGCGAACGGCTGCTCCAGCGCGTCGAGGAGCCCCTGCCGCATCACCTGGGCCAGCACGGCCGCGATCGGCAGCGCCAGCGTGAGCACCGGCAGGACGAGGGACCGCCCGTCTCCGCTGTCGGAGACCGGGAACCAGCCGAGCCGGAAGGAGAACACCGTCAGCAGCATGATCCCCAGCCAGAAGGACGGCGTGGAGACCACGACCAGCTCGGCCAGCGCCGACACCCGGCGTGGCCAGCGGGCCCGTCCCGTGGTCAGCACGGTCACCACGACCGCGAGGACCACCGCCACCAGCGTGGCGTACAGCGCCAGTTCGAGCGTCGGCCCGAGCTGGTCGGAGAGCACCCGGGCGACCGGCTGCTGCAGCTGGTACGACTCGCCCAGGTCGCCTCGCGCCAGCCGGCCGAGGTACCCCACGTACTGGACGGCGAGCGGCCGGTCGAATCCGTAGTGGTGCCGCAGCTCCTCACGGCTGTCCGCGTCCACGAGCGCGTGGGAGCCGACTACGGCGTCGACCGGGTCGCCGGGCACGAGCCGGAGCACCAGGAAGGCGAGGGTCGCCGCTCCCCACACGACGAGGAGGGCCGCGCCCAGCCGGGCGGCGACGTGCCGCAGGGCCGCCGGCATCAGCGGGTCCCGACCCAGGCGCCGTAGAACTCCGGCCAGGCCGAGACCGACTGCCGCAGCCCGTGCACCCGCTTGTTCACGGCCACCGTGGACTGCTCGACGTACGCGGGCACCGCCACGGCCCGGTCGAGTGTCCAGCCCTGCACCTTGGCGTAGAGCGCCGCGCGCCGCTTGCCGTCGGGCGTGGACTGGGCCTCCTTGAGCCAGCGGTCGACCTGCGGGTCGGCAACCCGGGCGAAGTTGTGTCCGCCGCTCGCGGAGGTCTCCGTCGACAGGAAGAAGTGGCTGAGGATGTCGCCGTCGGCCCGGGCCCACGACGTCTCGACCACGTCGTAGCGGCCGGAGTCCAGCCGGCCGGAGACCTCGGCGGCGTCGGTGGAGGCGGCCAGGTCAAGCTTGATCCCGGCCTTCTTCAGCTCGCCCTGGACGGCCTGGGAGAACAGGCTCGGCTTGCCGTAGACGGGGGCGACGACGGTGAGCACCCTGCCGTCCTTGGTGCGGTAGCCCTCGTCGTTCCGCCCGGTCCAGCCGGCCTCGTCGAGGAGCCTGGCGGCCTGCGCCGGGTCGTACGGCCGGCTCCTCTCCAGGGAGGCGTCGTAGCTGTCCGGTGTGGTGGGGGAGAGGACGCTCCAGGCGCGGGTGGCGGTGCCCTGGAAGACCGAGCGGACCACCGCGTCGAGGTCGACGGCGAGCTGGAACGCGCGGCGCACCCGCAGGTCGGAGAAGAGCGCTCCCCGGGTGTTGAGGTAGAAGGCGTCGACCGCGCCGGGCACCGCCTTGCGGGTGAGGGTGAGCCGGGCGTCCCGCTCGACTGTGCGCACCTGCTGCGGCGGGACGGCGCCGGCCGCGTCGACCTGACCGGACGTCAGGGCGCCGATCCGCGTGGTGTCCTCGGCGATGAAGCGCAGCGTCACCGAGTCGAGCCGGGCCGGACCGGCGTGGCCCGCGCCCGCGGGCGCCCAGGCGTAGGCGCTGTTCTTGGTGTAGACGCGCTGCTGGCCTCGCGTGTAGGCGCCCGCCCGGAACGGCCCGCTGCCCACCGAGGCGGTGCCGGCGCAGAGCTTGTCGGCGCCGGATCTCAGGGAGGTGGGCGCCGCGATGCCCAGGTAGGTCGTGCTGGCGGCCTGGAGGAAGGGGGCGTACGGGCGGCTGAACCGGACCTCGATCTCGGTCGGGCTCTTCACCGTGGCGCCCGCGTACGGGCCGAGCAGACCGGCCGCGTACTGCGACTGCGTCTTCTTGTCGGTGATGTGGTCGAAGTTGGCCTTGACGGCCGCGGCGTCCAGCTTGCTGCCGTCGTGGAAGGTGACGTCGTCGCGGAGGGTGAAGGTGTACGAGGTGCCGTTCGCGCCGATCCGCCAGGACTTCGCCAGCCAGGGCTCCAGCTTGCCGTCGGGCGTCTGGTAGACCAGCGAGTCGAAGACCGGCCGCTGGACGAAGGCCGTCACGTCCTGCGCGCTCGTGTGCGGGTCCCAGCAGTCCGGCTCGCCGTCCGTCGCGTAGACGAGCCGCCCTCCGTTCACCGGCTTGGCGTCGGCGGCGGGGACGGTGCCGCCGCCCGCGGAGCAGGCGGTGAGGCCGGCGAGGACGACGGTGGTCAACAGGGCGGCTGTGCGAGCCGGACGGCGTGGGTGCATGACGGACTCCGAGCGATCGACGGGTGCGGGGGCCTGGGCCACTGTCGTGGCCGGGGCTAAAGCCGGACTGAACCGTCGTCGCCGCTCGCGGCCAGGACCTGGCTGCCGGAGGCCGCCCGGGCGAGGAGTTCGAAGGAGCGCAGCCGCTCCTCCTGCCCGTGCACGACGGTCAGGGCCATCACCTCGTCGGCGCCCGTGTGCGCGAGCAGACCGGCGAGCTTCTCCCGGACCGTGTCGGGGGAACCGACCAGCTGCGGTTCGACGAGGTCGTCGAGGAAGGCCCGTTCGGCGGCGTCGTACCGGTGGGCGGCGGCGGTCCGCGCGGACGGGAAGGCCTCGAAGCGCCGGACGGTCCGCATCCGTATCTTGCCGAGGAGATAGGGCGAGGCGACCGTTCGGGCCTCCTCGTCGGTGTCGGCGACGGTGGTCAGGACCGAGACGAGGGTGCGCGGCCGGTCCAGGTGGGCGGAGGGCCGGAACGACTCGCGGTAGCGCTCCAGGGCGAAGGCCGTCGCCTGCGGATTGATCTGGTGGGCGAAGGCGTACGGCAGCCCCATCGATCCGGCGGCCGCGGCGCTGGCCGGGCTGGAGCCGAGCATCCACACGTCGGGCCGGCCGTCGGCGGCGGGCACGGCGGTGATCCCGGACGAGGGGTCGCCCGGGGCGAAATAGCCGCCGAGTTCGGCGATCTGGCGCGGGAAGTCGTCCTCGCCGCGGTCGGGGGAGCGGCGCAGGGCTCGCGCGGTGAGCGGGTCGGTGCCGGGGGCGCGGCCCAGGCCGAGGTCGATCCGGCCGGGGTGGAGCGCCTCCAGGGTGCCGAACTGCTCGGCGACCACCAGCGGGGCGTGGTTGGGGAGCAGGACCCCGCCGGACCCCACCCGCAGGGTGGTGGTGGCCGCGGCCAGCCGGCCGATGAGGATCGGCGGCGCGGAGGTGGCGAGGCTGGGGGTGTTGTGGTGTTCGGCGACCCAGTAACGGTGATAGCCGAGGGCTTCGACGCGCGGGGCGAGCGCCACGGTGTCGCGCAGGGCGGCGGTCGCGGAGCCGTCCTCGAAGACCGGGACGACGTCGAGGACGGAGAGCGGTATGCGGGTGCTGCCGGTGGTGGCCATGGACCCTCCTCGGAGAGGCGATGCGGCGGATGGTGCGGACGTGTGAGGGGAGGGGGACCGGCCGGGCGCCGCGACGGGGGTGACGCGGCACCCGGCCGGAGAGCGTGTCCGGGCCGTCTCTTCCGGATCGGCCGGGGTCCGATCCGGAAGGAGCGGCCTAGGCCGGGTCGGCGACGGGCTGCGGCGAGGCGCCGTCCGTCGTGTCGGCGGTGGCCTCGGGAGCGGGGGTGGGACGGCCGGGCAGCAGCAGACCGGCGAGGAAGACGACCACGGCGGCCGCCACCACCCACCAGAAGGCGTCGCCGAAGCTCTCGGTCGTCGGCGTGGCGTGCGCGCCGCCGCCCTGGAGGATCAGCGCGACCACCGCGATGCCGAGCGAGGCGCCGATCTGGTTCAGGATGAACACCGCGCCGGTCGCGCCGGCGACGGACTCGCCGGGGACGGTGCGGTACACCGATCCCATGGTCGGCGCGCCGACCAGGCCCATGCCGAATCCGGCGGCGAGCTGGGCGGCGGTGAGGAGCACCTGCGAGCTGTCCGGACCGGAGCCGGTGAAGACCAGCGCGCCGGCACCGATCAGCAGGGCGCCGGTCGGGACCAGCACCTTCGCCCCGAACCGGTCGGCCAGGTTGCCGGCCAGCGGCATGCCGATCAGCGTGCCGAGGCCGAGCGGGGCGAGGAGCAGGCCGGATTCGAGGACGGTGTGCCCGTGGACCTGCTGGTAGTAGAGCGGGAGCAGGAAGAGCAGCGAGAACAGGCCGCCGCCGAGCAGGAACATGGTGGTGACGCTGGCGGTGAACCCCTTGCCGGCGAAGAGCCGCAGGTCGAGCAGCGGGGTCTTGTCGGTGCGCAGCGCGTGGACGACGTACGCGGCGAACAGAGCGAGGCCCACGACGAGTCCGACGATCACCCGGGCGGAGCCGAAGCCGTGCGCGCCGGCCTGGGAGAGCGCGTACACGAGGGCGGCGAAGCCGGGGGAGAGCAGGAACACGCCCACGGCGTCGAGCGGCACCGGGTCGCCGCTCGGCGGCGGGTCGGCCGGCAGGACCTTGATCGCCAGGATGATGGCCGCGAGCGCGAACGGGATGTTCACGAGGAAGAGCCACATCCAGGACAGGTTGTCCAGGATCAGCCCGCCGACGATCGGGCCGACGACCGGACCGAGGGTGATGGGCACGGAGATCAGGCCCATGACCCGGCCGATGCGCTCGGGCCCCGCGGCTCCGGCGACGACGGTCATCATGATCGGGTCGATCATGCCGCCGCCGAGGCCCTGCACGACGCGGAAGGCGATCAGCGACTCGGCGTTCCACGCGAAGGCGGCCAGCGTCGAGCCGATCAGGAAGACCGTCAGTCCGAGCAGCCACATGCGCTTGGCGCCGAAGCGGACCAGCGCCCAGCCGGCCAGCGGGATGGCCAGCGCGACGGCGAGCAGATAGCCGGTGGTGACCCACTCGATGGTGGCCAGCGTGACGGTGAACTCGCTGCTCAGGGTGGAGATTCCGACGTTGACGATCGTCGCGTCCAGGTACGACATCATCCCGCCGAGCACCATCACGCCGAGCAGCGTGAGCAGCCCCGAATCGAGCCGGGCGGGGGCGCCCTCCGCTGCCTTCTTTGCAGACACGGCAACTCCTTTGTACTCGTGTGCCCATCAATTTGAACTGGGTAGTTAATTTTTGTGGCTGTGACGGTAGCATGGGCACATGAGCGTTGGCGAGACCCCGAAGACGGACGAGACCCCGAAGACGAAGCCGGCCCCGGCGGACCGGGGCCGGATGGACAAGCGACGGGCCATCGTGGAGGCGGCCCTGCGGGTCTTCGCGCGCGTCGGCTACAGCCAGGCGAGCCTCGACCTCATCGCCACCGAGGCGGGCGTCGCGAAGCCCACGATCTACAACCACCTGGGGTCGAAGGAGAACCTCTTCCGCCACGTGATGACGGAGACCGCGGCCCGCTCCAACGCCAAGACCCTCGACGTCCTGGAGTCCTTCCCGACCGACCCGCAGGGACTGCGGCCCGGCCTGGAGGACGTGGCCCACAAACTCGTCGACTGCTACTGCGACGAGCAGTCCGAGTCGGTCCGCCGGCTGCTGTACGCGGAGGCCGTCCGCTTCCCCGACCTGTTCGACGAGGTCCGCGCCAGCGGGCCCAACCAGTTCACCGACGCGCTGGCCGGCCGGCTCGCCCGCCTCGCCAACGCCGGACACCTGCGCATCGAGGATCCCGAGCGGGCCGCCAACCAGTTCATCGCCCTCGTCTACGAGGAGCTGCCCGGCCTGAGCGCGCTGGGCACCCGGCCGCTCGACCCCGAGCAGGTCCGCCAGGTGGTCACGGCAGGCGTCGACACCTTCCTGCGCGCGTTCGGGGCCCCCGGCGCAACCACCGGGAGCCCCGCTGCCGACGCGGACGTCAGCGACTGATCCGCTCGAACTCGCCACGGAAGAACAGCAGCGGCTCCCCCTCCAGCGACGCGTCGAGGCGGAGCACCCGGGCGACCACGATCACATGGTCGCCCGCCCGGTGCTCCGCCTCGATCGCGCACTCCAGCCAGGCCAGCGCCCCGTCCAGGACCGGCGCGCCACCGGGCGAGGCCGACCAGGCGACCCCCGTGAACTTGTCACCCCCACGCGCCGCCAGCCGGGTCGCCGCCTCGCGCTGCCCCGCCCCCAGGATCGAGATCCCCAGCGTCCCGGCCTCACGGATCCGGGGCCAGCTGGAGCTGGTGTGCGCGACACAGAACGAGACCAGGGGCGGATCCAGGGAGACCGAGCAGAAGGAGTTCGCGGCCAGGCCGGCCCGCTCACCGGTCACCGCGTCCCGCGCGGCGACCGCGACCACCCCGGTCGCGAACCGCCCGAGCACACTGCGCAGACACCGCTCGTCGGCCGGCACGACCGTCACCCCGCTCACGCCGGCACCGCCGCGTCCGGCACCGCCGCGTCCCGCACCACCGCGCGCCGGGCCGCCGGCGCGTAACGCAGCCGCGCGAACTCCCGCGTCAGCGCGATCCGCTGCTCCCGGTACCCGCCTCGCATCCGCAGCACCGACAGCAGCGTCCACAGCCGCGTCTGCGCGAAGAACCGCGGCGAACCGTGCACGTCGTCATGGGCCAGCAGCCGCACCCCGCGCACCCGCTCGCGCAGCAGCCGGGCGTCCCCCGGCGGAATGATCTCGTCCCGCAGGCTCGTCACGTGCGCCACCGGGATCCGCAGCTCCGACAGCTCCTCCGGACCGAGCGCCCGGTCCGCGAGCAGTCCGTAGACCTCGCCGGGCGTGGTCCCGGCCAGGTGCGCCAGCGTGTCGGTGGTCACGCGCGGCACCGTCCGCTGCCACCGGACGTCGGTGAAGAAGTCGTGCAGCGGCGCCCCCGCCCCGACCACGCCCCGGATCCGCTCGTCCTCCAGCGCCGCGCGCAGGGCCAGATGACCGCTGAAGCTGAGCGCCAGCGCGTACGTCCGCGAGGTGTCGGCCCGGCCCGCGACCGCGTCCAGGAGCCCGGAGAACATCCGGTGCGCCTCCGCGTCGTACGGCAGGGTGTTCTCACCGACCCCCGGCATCTCCGTGACCAGGCCGGCGAAGCCCAGCTGGTCGAGCTGGAGCAGCACCGGCGCCCATTGCTCCTTGACGGACACGATGCCGCCGGTCATCACCAGCAGCGGCCGGGGCGTCTTCGCGTCGAGACCCACCGTCCAGCACCGCACCCGCCCGCCGGGCAGCTCCACGTCGAGCCGCCCGATGGCCGGGAAACCGGCCGCCCACTCGGCGAAGGAGGCCGTGCACGCGGCCAGCGCCGCCGCCCGGGCGGCGCCGTCGACGAACGGGAAGCGCGCCATGTTGTAGTGGACGGACGCCTCCAGCGGCTTCCCGGCCTCCGCGAGCCGGGCGGCCTCCGCGCTCCACTCGCGCACCCAGGAGCCGGGCGTGCCGTCCCCGTCGTGCCGGATCCGGTCGAGCAGCGGATCGTACGTCTCGGGCGGCAGACCCTGCGAACGGGTGTGCGCCACCACGAAGTTCTTCAGCTCGGCGATGTCGTTCATACGCTCTCCAGCGCCTCCTTCACCTCGGTCAGCACGTCGGCGGCCTCGGCGCCGTCGATCGCCCGGTGGTCGAACGCCAGGCTCAGCCGCAGCACCGGCGCGATCACGATCCGGGCGTCCCGGACGACCGGCCGGTCCAGGATCCGGCCCACCCCGAAGGTGGTGGTCGTGCCACCGACCGAGTGGAACGAGTCCACCGCCCGGTGCCCCAGCGACGTCACCGAGAACGTCCCGGTCAGATGCGGCCGCAGCGCCAGCGACCCGGCGGCCTGCCGGAACGCCTTCCGGCCCTCCGCCCAGGACAGCCGGTGCAGCCCGCGGATCGACGCGAACTCCTCCAGCACCTCCGGATCGCCGTCCCGCACCCGGTCGATGTGCTTCTGGACCGTGGCGAGTTCGGCGTCCTGAAGGTCCGGCACGACGGTCCCGAGCACCACCCGGCGCCCCTCCAGCGTCCGGTCGAGCGCCAGCTTGCCGTTGACGAACGGATAACGCGCGATCCGCGGACGGCGCGGGCCGCCCTGGATCGCCGCGTTCGCGTCCGGATGCGCCGCGAGGACCCGGCCGGCCGCGCGCAGCACGTACGCCGAGACCGAGTACCGCACGCCCTCGCGCTCCCGCGCCTCGGCCCGGTGGGCCAGCACCCGGCCCATGTCCACCTCGGTGTCCAGGAAGACGGGTGCGAAGTCCCGTACGGCCTCCAGGAAGAACAGCGTGTGCCGGCGCTGCCGGGGCAGCGGCACGCCCTCCTGCTCCTCGGTCACGCCCCCACCGCCAGCCGGTACAGCGCTTCCAGGCTCTCCGCCTCCAGCGCGTCGGCCAGCGACAGGGACCGGCCGGTCTCCCGCTCCAGCGCGGTGCACAGCGCCAGGAGATGCACCGAGTCCCACGAGTCGACGGTGTCGAAGCCGCGCCCGAGGTCCTCGACGGTCACGGACAGGGCGAGTTCGTCCCGCAGCAGCAGGACGAAGTCCTCGACGGTCTTCACGGGGCACTTCCCTTCGGGGGCGCGGCCTCGAACCGCGCGGTGAGTCGGATGTGGCCGGCGGGCTCCGGCAACGGATCGAGGCCGTGCCGGAACGCCGCCGCGTCCTCGTCGGCCTCGACCACGGCGAAGCCCGCACGCGGATAGAAGTCGGCGACCTTCCCGTTCTTCGCGGTCCGCCGGTACGACGCCAGGACCTGTCCCGCGCCGCGTTCCCGGGCCTCCTGCAGCACCGCAGAGAGGACCGTGGTCTCGATGCCCCGGGAGAAGACCCGGCAGCTCAGCAGGAAGTTGTCGATGTGCACGCCGTCGCCCGCGCGCCGCAGCAGCACCGCCCCGACCAGCCCGTTGTCCCCGAACCGGTCGGCCGAGGAGACGGCGAGCACCGAGGCGTCCGGGTCCTCCGCCAGCGCGCGCACCTCGGCGGGCTGCAGCCGCTCGGTGGTCAGGTTGAACTGATTGGTGCGCAGGGTCAGCTGGGAGATCCGGGCGTACTGGTCGGGCGTCGCCGGAGCCACCGTCACGGAGACGTCCAGCTCGCGCAGATAGCCCTCGAGCGAGTCGAAACCGTCCAGGAAGTCCTGCCGGGCCTGCTCCTGCCGATAGCGGGCCGGCCGCGCCCGGTCCTCGTCGGTCAGCTCCCGTACGTCGAACCAGCCCTCGGCGAGGAGCCGAGGCACGTGCAGCGCCGGCTCCTCGTCGACCTGCACCACCGCGACCCCGGGCAGCTCCCGGCGGACCAGACCGCATTCGAAGGAGCTGTCGTCGACGAAGACCACGCTGTCCACGCCCACGTTGAGCTCACGGGCCAGCGCCGTCAGGTTGTCGTGCTTGGGCGCCCAGTTGGCCCGGACCGCCACGAGGTCCTCCTCGCGCAGCGCCAGTCCCGGATGCTCGCGCAGGGTCTTGACCACCGGCTCCTCGTCGTTCTTGCTCACCACCGCGAGCAGCACGCCCTGCGACCCGAGCTGCGCCGCCACCCGCTGGAACCGGCGGAACGCCTCGCCCCGGTAGCTCTCCCCGGTCTCGATGCCCTCGGGCCCGACCTCGCCGAGCACCCCGCCCCACACCGTGTTGTCGAGGTCGAGCGCCAGGACCTTCTTCCCGCCGCCCGCGGCCTGCCGGGCCAGCTGCCCCACCTCCCGCGCGTATCCGGCGAGCAGGGGCTCGGAGAGATGGGCCTTGGCGTAGACGCTCTGGCGTACGTCCCGCGCCGGGACGCCCTCGGCAAGCAGCGGGTCGAGATCCACCGTCACCACACCGGGCCGCTCCTCGGCCAGCCGCAGCAGGCGGACGTTCGCCTCGCGCCACAGCGCGCCCAGCCGGGCCCGTGCCCGTCGGTCGATCAGCTGCGCGGTCAGCTCCCGTGGCAGCGGAAGGGTGTTGAGGACCAGGGTGCCGCTCGGGCAGGAGGCGGCGAAGACCTCGGCGGCGCGCTCGACCAGGGCCAGCTTCTCGTCGAGCACCCGCTCCGCGTCCCCGACCCGCCACGGCGCCGGCAGCTCGTCGGCGATCACCGAGGGATCGAGCACACAGAGGGTGAACGCCGGCCCGGCCTCGTACAGGGAGCTGTCCGGGTCGACGAGGTCGAAGACCCACCGGTCGAAGTCGGAGAGCCGGACCCGCGCCAGCAGCCCGTGCCGCGCGAACTCCGCGGTGAGCGAGGGGACCAGGGCCGACAGGGTGCCGTGCCCGGTCACCGCCACCAGTGGCGCCGGCACCGAGGGATGGGCGGCGCGCACCTCCTCGGGGTCCAACCGGGCCAGCAGCCGGCCGGAGCGGATCAGCTCCGTCTCCGGGAGCCGGGCCAGCAGCCCCGCCACGTCCGGATACCGCTCGGCGAGCCGCCCCGCCCGGTGCAGCTCGCTCAGCGACTCCACCGCCATGTCAGTTCCCCTCCAGGGCGAAACCGGACTTGATCCACTTGCTGGACTCGACGGAGATGCCGACCGCCTTCCGCCCCGGCCCGAGCCGCCCGGCCAGCGCCTGTTCCAGCTGGAGGAGGACGATCGCGTTGCCGCTGTTGCCGGCCTCGGCCACCACCGAGACGTCCTCGGCGGCCGGCAGCGCCAGCCGCCGGGAGATCAGGCCGGTCATGCGGCCGGACAGCTGGGGCGGCAGCAGCAGGTCCACGTCCTCCGGGCGCCAGTCCGCCGCGTCGAGCAGCTCCTCGAGGACCTCCTCGGCGAGCGCGGGCACGTGTTCCTCGATGGCCTTGTAGTCCTCGCTCGCCGCCGGCCGGTCCGGATCCCGGTCCCGGTCGGCGGGGCCGTACCACTCCAGGACCGCCCCGGGATCCCGCCCCAGGCCGACCAGGCGGGTGAACAGGCCCCGCACCCGCGCCGAGCCGGGACCGGGGTCGACCCCGAGGACCGCGGCGCCGGCCGCGTCCCCGAAGAGCACGTAGTTGACCAGTTCGGACGGGGCGATCCTCTTGAGGTCCGCCGTCACGTCGTAGAACCGGGCGATCACGTCGCCGCCGAGCACCAGCACCCGGCGGCCGTCGCCGCTGCGCAGGATCTGCCGGGCGACGTCCAGCGCCTGGACCGCCCCCGAGCAGCCCGACTGCAGCTGGAAGGAGCGGACCTGGTCGATGCCGAGCCGGTCCGCGACGATGTTGACCGTGGCCGGCATGAGCCGGTCCGGGGTGGCCGTGCCGAGCACCACCGCGTCCACGTCGGAGCCCTTCAGCCCCGCCGACTCCAGCGCCCGCCGGCCCGCCAGCTCGGCCAGGTCCGCCAGCGAACTCGTGATCCGGCCCGACTCCAGGTCCACCGCCAGATGGCGGGACCTGGTGCCGATGAAGGCCTCGACCCACTGCTCCCACAGCGCGTCCATGCCGAACCGCCGGGCCAGCGCGGCGTTGTCCACGGCGGGCCCCGGCAGCGCGGACGCCGCCGAGAGGATGTGTACGTCCCGACCGGTCATCAGTGGCTTCTCCTCGTGCTCTCTCCCGGCGCTCGCCGTGGTCAGTCGGACAGCAGGATCCGGGCCTCGGCGGACGCCCGGACACCGGTCATCCGCCAGGTGCGGAAGCCCGTCAGGCCCTCGTAGCGGCCGCTCGTCCCGGTCGCCGGGTAGTACACCCACTCGCTGGTGCGGACGTCGTTGAAGTCGGCCCAGCCCTCGGCGTGGATCGTGCCGTCGTCGAGGGTGATGTCCTCGGTGTAGTAGGTCATCAGGCCGCCGTCGCCCGGACGGACGTACTCGATCCGGAACGAGCCGTGCGAGGTGCCGATGAGCTTGCCCGACTCGTCGAACAGCTCGTCGTCGAAGGTGCCGGTCTGCCCGGTCCGCGGATCGGCCACGTCCACGTCGTCGACCACCTTGACGACGATCTCCTCGGGCACGCGGATCACGATCTGGTCTGCCATGGTGCGGTTCCTCTCGATAGGGGTGTGCGAGACGGGTGCGGGGGTGTCACAGGGCCGCGGCCGGCCCGGCGCCCGCGATCAGCGGCGGGCGGCCGGGAAAGACACCGGGCCCGGTGAGGGCGGCCGTCGGGCCGACGTCGAAGGCCGCGCGCCGGGTGTCGGGGGAGGGGAAGAAGACCTCCGCCGCGGGTTCACCGGTCCGGGTCAGCACCGACCAGAAGCTGCCCCGGGTCCAGGTGCCGGTGTTGAGGGGGTCGTTGTCGGCGAAGGTGTACGGCGCGTACTGCAGGCCGGTCGGATCGGGCTGGGTGAAGCGCCCCCAGAACCCGTTGTAGAGGTGGTGGTCCAGGACGTGCGCGCTGCGCAGCAGCTGGTACGCGCCGCGGTAGCGGAAGGGGTTGGCGGCCGCCGCGGGGCCGGTCGCGGTGACCGCCCCGTGCGGGGTGTACCGGTAGCGGGCGGCGAGCCGGCCCTCCTCGTCGAGGAGCGCGAGCACCGAGCCCTGGTCGTCGGTCACGGCCCAGTGGCGCCGTCCGTCCGCGGTCAGGACGGCGAGCAGGGCGCCGCCCGGAGTGCGGACGAAGTCGGTGGCCGTGCCGTCGTCGGCGACCCGCACCACGCCCAGGTGACTGTGCGTCAGCACGTGGGTGACCGTGCGTCCGTCGACGGTGGTCTCGGTGATCCTGCGCGGGAGCTCCTGGCCCAGCCCGTCGTAGGCGATGTCCACCACCCGCTGACCGCCGAACACCCCGGTGAGGGTCTGGCCCGAGGGGCTGTACGTGAAGCGGCCGGTCGGGTTCTCCTCCTCGGTAAAGTTGCCCGCCCCGTCGTAGGCGAAGGTCGTCTCGCCGAACCGGGTGACCTGACCGGCCGGGTTGAGCGTGAAGCGCACCTCGCCCAGGCGCACCAGGTGGTGGGCGTCGTCGTAGGCGAACTCCACGTCACCGGCGCGCACGAGCCGTCCCAGCGTGTCGTAGCCGTAGCCGGTGAACTCCCCGTCGACCACGGTGTTCCGCAGGACGCCGGTGTCCGCCCCGCTGCCCGTGCAGTAGCCGTACTCCACCGACAGCAGCACAGCCCCGTCGGCGTGCCGCACCCGCAGGGAGGTGGGCCGGCCCGAGGCGTCGCGGGCGATCTCCTGGACGGCCGGGCCGTAGTCCACCGCGACCAGCCGGCCCGCCGCGTCGTGCGCCAGCGCGGCCGTGTCGCCCGCCGGGGTGGTGACGGAGGCCGGGCGGCCCGCGGCGTCGTACGTGTAGCGCGTCGTGCCCCCCGGGGTGGTCAGCGCGAGCGGCAGGCCCTCGGCGTCGTACGCGGCCCGGATCTCCTCCGTGCCCTCCTCGTCGGTGCGCACGGCCCGGGTCAGCCTGGGGCCGCCCGCCGTGCGGGTCCAGTCGAAGGAGTACGCCCAGCCGGGACCGGACTTGCCGACCGGCCGGCCCAGACCGTCGTGGCTCAGCGAGAGCAGCGTCTCGCCGGAGTCCTCGTCCGTGACCTCCGCCGGCCGGCCCAGCGCGTCGTAGCGGTGCCCGAGGGTACGGCCGTCGCCCGAGGTCACGGCCGTGATCCGGGAGAGCGCGTCGCGGCGGAACACCGTGGCACCGAGCGGCTCGGGCGGCACGACGCGGACGAGCAGGCCGGCCTCGTCGTACCGGAAGGCGGTCGTCGCCCCGTTGCCGTCGGTGAACTCCGTGATCCCGCCGTGCTCCGGGTCGTACACCCGGGAGTCCAGCGCGGCCGCCCGGCCGGCGACCCGGGTCCGCACCACCCGGCCCGCCGCGTCCCGTTCCAGCAGCAGCTCGTGTCCGGCCGGGCTCCGCAGCGCGCTCACGAGACCGGGGTGGCGGGGATCGTCGTACGCCGCCGAGAACTCCCCGGAGGTCGGCAGCCGCACGGACACGGCCCGGCCCCGCTCGTCGTGACGGCGCAGCAGCGTCCCCCCGGCGGCGTCCGTCGTACGCGTGAGGCGGCCCGCGGAGTCCCACTCCTGCCGGGCCGTGCCGCCCAGCGCGTCGGTCGCCGCGGCCGGCCGGTCTTGCGCGTCGAAGGCGTACTCGGTCCGGCCGCCGGTCGGTCCGGTCACGGTCGTGCGTCCCTCGCCGTACGCGAAGCCGAGGCGCACCGGCGCCTCGGGTCCGGCCCAGCCCACCGTGGTGACCCTGCCGTCGCCGGTGTACCCGAGCTCCACCGGACCGTCGTGCGGCGGCGTGATCCGGACCAGCCGGCCGGTGTCGTCCCAGGTGTACTCGGTGACGGCGCCGGTGGCGTCCGCGTCGCGGACCAGGCGGCCCGCCGCGTCGTAGCCGAACGCGCCGGCCTGCGCGCCGGACGGGTCGAGCAGCTTGGTGAACCGGCCCTCGGCGTCCCGGTGCAGCGTGGTCACCCGGCCCAGGGCGTCGATGACGCGCAGGGGATCGGCACCGGCCTCGACGGTCGCTCCCTCCACGGAGAGGGACCAGCCCGGTCCGAAGCCCTCGTCGGCGGCGCGATCGCCGTGGAACACGCGGACCAGCCGCAGATGGCGGCCGGTCCCGGCGATGACCAGATCCAGCCGGCGCAGCCGCGGCGCCCCCGACGCCAGGTCGACCAGCAGGTCCGTGCGGTCCCCGATCGGCACCCGGCGTACGGCACGATCGGCGACGGTCTCCCCAGGCGCGAGCACGGGCGACTCCTCAGGCGGTGTCCGGAGAGCCGGCACGGCAGGACGCCGCCCGGCGGGACCTCACCCTCACGCGGAGCTCTAAAGCTCGCCTAAGGCCGTTACGGGAAGCCATCCCGCACGCCATGAAGCTTCTGTTACAGGCGAGTTGGCCGAAACAACCGTCTCGTACGCTGCCTTCGGGTCGATTTCGATTCTGGCCATCGCCGGAAAGGAGACGCACCGCGTGACCACCACCATCGCCACCGTCGGAAACCCCCCGCCCGTCACCGTCCGCACCGCCGAGCTCGGCCGTCTGGAACGGATCCTGGGCGAGGCGCTGGAGGGGCGGTCCGCCGTCGCGGAGCTCGCGGCGGACCCGGGGAGCGGCAAGTCGAGACTGCTCACCGCCCTGGCCCGGCGGGCGGAGCACCGGGGGCTGCGCGTCCTGCGCAGCCGCTGCGCCGAGGCGGCGGATCCCGTCCCCCACGGCCCGTTCATCCAGGCCTTCTCGACCTGGCAGGACGAACCCGCCAACGGCGCGGACGCACCGCCCACGGACGAACTGCTGAGCCTCCTGGCCCGGGGACCGGGCCAGGAGAAGACCGCCGGGAGCCGCTGCCAGTACTACGCCGATGTACGCCGACTCATCGGCGCGTGCGTGGCGGGCACCCCCGGCGGGGTCCTCCTCGTCCTGGACGACTACCACTGGGCGGACGCCGCGACCGCCGAACTCGTCGACATCCTGATCTGCCGGCCGGTCCCCGCGGGCCTGGCCGTCGCCGTCGCCTACCGGCCCCGCCAGATCCCCGCCGCCGTCCGCGCCCCCCTGCACGAGGGCGTCGAGCAGGGCCGCGTCGATCTCGTGGAGCTGCCCGCCCTCGACACGGCTCAGTGCGCCGCGGTGCTGCGCGTCGACCCCGACGACCCGGCCCTGCCCCGGCTGCGGGACCGGGCCGGGGGCGTCCCGCTGTACCTGCTCGCCCTCGCCGAGGAGGAGCGGCGCGACGACGGCACGGGCTCCGCGGCGGTCCCCGCGCTGAACGGCTTCGCGGTGCACCTGCACGCCGAACTCGCACCGCTCGACGAGGTGGCGCTGACCGTCGTCCGGGCGGCGGCCGTCCTCGGCGACACCTTCACCGTCGACACGGTCGCCGAGGTCGCCGAGGTGTGCCGGGACCGCAGCTGCGCGGTCCTCGGCGAACTCCGCCGCCGCGACCTGGTGCGCCCCGGCGGTCAGCCGGGGCGCCTGACCTTCCGTCATCCGCTGTTACGCGAGCGGCTGTACGAGGGGATCGACGCGTGCTGGCGATCCTGGGCGCACGGCCGGGCCCTCCACTCCATGCGCGCGTCGGGCGTGCCCGCCACCGAACTGGCACCGCACATCGAACGGGCCGGCTCCGGCGTCGGCGCCGCCGACCGCCGGGACCTCGGCACCGCCGCCCGCGTCGCCCTCCACCTCGGCCGGCCCGCCGCGGCGGCCCATTGGCTGACGGTGGCGATCCGGCTCGACCGCGCCGCGCACGCCGCGGAGCACACCGGCGGCGGGCACGGGGGAGACCGTGCCGACCGGACCGAGGGGGGAGCCGCGGCGCTCGAACCCGTCACCGAGGAGCTGTGGCAGTCCGTCGTCCAGCACCTCGCCGCCGCCGGCGACGCCGACCGGGTCGTGCTGCTCGTGCGGGAGATCCTGACCGGGCCCGCCGCCCGGACCGACGCCGCCCACCGGGCCGGCATCGTCGCCCATCTGTCCGCCGTCCTGGCCGCCCTCGGCCGCGACGAGGAGGCCCAGGGCCTGATCGCCGCGGAGCTCTCCGCCGAACCCGGCCCCTCGCCGGAGGCCGCGGCCATGCTCCAGCTGCGCCGGCACGTCTCCAAGGTGCTGGCCGGGCAGGTGCCCGCCCGCGCCGACGTCGAGCGGCTGGTCCGGCTCACGGCGGGAGCCGGCCCGGTCACCGGGGCCGGCGCCCTCACCCTGCGCGGACTGTGCGCCGTCGTCGCCGGCGACACCTGTGCCGCCGAACGGGCGCTGGAGGCCGCCGCCCAGACGCTCGACGAGCTCGACGACGGCCCGGCCGACGAACAGGAGAGCACCCTGCTGCTCCTGCTGAGCTGGGCCGAGGCCCTGATGGGCTGGTACGGCCCCGCGCACGGCCACGCCGAGCGCGCGCTGTCCGCCGTACGGGCCAGGGGGGACACCCATCTCCTCGCCCCGCTCCTGGACACCCTCGGCTACGTCCACTACCAGTCGGGCCGCATGGCTGACGCGCTCGCGGCGGCCCAGGAGTGCCGCGACGTGGCCAGGGCCGCCGGCCGCAGCGACCACGTCGGCCTCTCCGACGCCATCACGGCGGCGGCCTGGGCGCAGCTGGGCCGCCGCAACCCGGCCGCGCGACGCAGCCCCCCGAAACCCGGGAACCCCCTCGAATCCCCCCGGACCCCGCTCAACGCCCTGCTCCAGGCCGAGGCCTGCCTCGCGGCGGGCGACGGCGAGGCCGCGTTCACGCTGCTGCTGCCGCGCCGGGAGGCGTGGCGGGTCTCCGAGCCTGTTGCCGTGCTCGCCGCCCGCGGTTACGAACTGCTCGCGGCGGCTGCCGTCACGGCGGGCCTCAAGGAGGTCGGCATGACGACCGGGGTCATCGAGGAGTGGGCCGCACACTCGGCGGACGCGGCCGACGCGGTCGGTATCGCCGAGCAGCGCGGACACGCGCTGATGGCCCGAGGTCACGCGCTGCTGAGCCGCCGTCAGGCGGCGGACGCGGTGCGCGTCTACGAGGAGGCCGTCGAGCTGCTCGGTGCGGAGAGCCCGGCGGGGGCCCGTGCCCGGGAGCTGGTGCGCGAACTCGACCGGCTTGCCAGGACCGGCGCCGGGCGGGACGCGGACGCCGGTCCCGAGGGGGCGTTCGCCGACCTCACGCTGCGGGAGAAGGAGGTCGCGGCCCTCGCCGGCGAGGGCTGCAAGACCAAGGACATCGCCCTGCGGCTGACCGTGAGCCCGCGCACTGTCGACGCCCATCTGACCCGGATCTACAGCAAGTTGGGCGTGAACTCGCGGGCCGAGCTGGCCCGGCTGATGGCGCTCGCGGGCTGAGGGAGCGCGATGGCGGTCACGAGCAGTCCGCGCCCGGCCGCCCAGCGGCCGTGGAACGCGCGCAGCTCCCGGCCGCCGACGCGCGGGCCCGGCACCGACAGGTCGGCGCGGAAGGTTCCGCGCGAGGGGTCGAACCGGACCTCGGCCTCGGGGAAGTCGAGGAAGCGCGCCGTCAGCGGGAACCAGGCCTTGTATACGGCCTCCTTGGCGGAGAACAGCAGCCGGTCCCAGCACAGGTGGGGGCGCAGGGCGGTGAGTTCGCGGACGTGGTCCCGCTCGCGCGGCAGCGGGGCGACGGTCTCCAGCATGCCGCGCGGCAGCGGCTCGTCGGGCTCCGCGTCCACGCCGACGGCCGCGGCCTCGCCGGAGCGGGCGACCACGGCCGCGCGGTAGCCCCGGCAGTGCGTCATGCTGCCCACCACGCCCGCCGGCCAGCGCGGCGCCCCGCGCTCGCCGGGCACCAACGGCCGGTAGGCCACTCCCAGTTCGGCGAGGGCCCGGGCGGCGCAGAGGCGCACGGAGGCGAACTCGCGGCGCCGGGAGGGGACCGCCCGGGCGACGACCGCCTCCTCGGCCGGGAGCAGCCGGGCCCCGGGAGGATCGCCGTACACCTCGGCGGAGGCCGTCCAGGACGGCACCAGGTCGCGAATCACGTGCGCTCCCTCGGGCGACGGTGGGCAGGGGCAGGGGCAGGGGCAGGGGCAGGGGCAGGGGCAGGGGCAGAGGCAGGCGGAGGGGGAGCGGACGGCGGCCGGAGCCCCGGCCGGCCGGCCATGATCAGCCGCGGGCCGGGCGGCCGGACGCCGCGGCGGCGCCACTCGCGCGGATAGCCCATCGACACCTCCTCGAACCGCACCCCGTCGTGCCAGGTCGTGCGAGGGATGTGCAGATGGCCGTAGACCACCGCAGCGGCGCGGAACCGCAGGTGCCAGTCGGCCGTCGCCTCCGTCCCGCACCAGAGCGCGAAGTCCGGGTGGCGCAGGATCCGGGTCGGTTCGCGGACCAGCGGGAAGTGGTTCACGAGCACGGTACGGACGTCGGGGCCGAGTGCGGCGAGCCGGCGTTCGGTGGCCGCCACCCGGGCCCGGCACCACGCGGCGGCGTCGGCGTACGGCTCCGGATGGATCAGGGCCTCGTCGGCGCAGACCACGCCGTGCCCGGCGGCGATCTCCAGGGCCTCGGCCGCGGTCCGTGCCCCGGGCTGCCGGAAGGAGTAGTCGTACAGCAGGAAGAGCGGGGCGACCGCCACCGGACAATCGGGCCCCTGCCACACCGGGTACGGGTCCTCCGGGGTGACGACGCCGAGCGAGCGGCAGACGGCGACCAGCCGCTCGTAGCGGGCCGCGCCGCGCAGCTTCGAGGGATCGCGCGGATGCGTCCAGAGCTCGTGGTTGCCGGGCGCCCAGATCACCCGGGCGAAGCGCTCGCTGAGCAGCCGCAACGCCGTCTCGACCTCGGACAGGATCTCGCCGACGTCTCCGGCCACCAGCAGCCAGTCGTCCTCGTGACGGGGCCGCAGCGCGTCGAGGGCCGCGCCGTTCTCCTCGTAGGCCACGTGCAGATCGCTGAGGGCCAGCAGGCTGCCGCTCATGCGCGCGGCGCCCGCGCCGTGACGGCCAGGCCCGTCACCAGGTCGGCGACCTCCGCCATGTTTTCGGTGAGGAAGAAGTGACCACCCGGGAAGCTCCGCAGGGCGAACGACCCGCTGGTGTGCGCCGCCCAGGCCGCGACCTCCTCGGGCGCCGCCTCGGTGTCGTCCTCCCCGGTGAGCCCGACCACCGGACAGGACAGCGGAGAGGCGACCGTCGGCCGGTACGCGGCCAGCGCCCCGTAGTCGGAGCGCAGCACCGGCAGGACCAGCTCCCGCAGGTCGGGGTCGTCCAGCATCCCGGCGCCGGTGCCGCCCAGCGACCTGACCTTCGCGAGCAGGGCCCGGTCGTCGCGCAGCCGGTCGGCACCGGTCCGGTGCCGGGAGGGCGCCGGCCGCCCGGAGACCAGGAGGGCGGCCGGCCCGGCGCCGGTACGGCGCGCCAGGCGGACGGCCACCTCGTACGCGAGGGAGGCCCCCATGCTGTGGCCCAGGAAGAGCCGCGGGCGGGCGCCCGGCGGGGGCAGCGCGGCCGCGATCCGCTCGGCCAGGAGATGGAGGTCGCCGACCCGCTCCTCGCGGTACCGCTCCTGCCTCCCGGGGTACTGCACGGCCGCCACCTCGACGTGCGGCGTCAGCAGCTGGGAGAGGCCGAACCAGTAGGCCGCCGAACCGCCGGCGTGCGGAAAACAGACCAGCTCGGCGCCGGCGTCGGGGGACGGGTGGAACCGCCGGAACCAGACGCCCTGCTCCTCTTCGTCCCGGATCACGGTCAGCCCGCCATCGGGAGGTCGAGGAGCCGGTCGGAGGTCAGGATCGCCTGGTGCAGCCGGCGCAGCGACCGGCAGGGCTCCAGGCCCAGTTCGGACCGCAGGACCCGCTGCGCCGAGCGGTACACGCGCAGCGCCTCGGCCTGCCGGTCGGAGCGGTAGAGCACCAGCATCAACTGCCGGTAGAAGGACTCGCGCAGCGGGTACTGGGCGATCAGCCCGGTCAGCAGGCTGATCACCTCCCGGTGCCGGCCGAGCGCGGTGCGCGCCTCGACGGACAGCTCCAGGCAGTCCAGCCGCTCCTCCTCCACCCAGGTGGCGAACGCCGACAGCGCCGGCCCTTCGGCGGTCCCGTCGAGCACCGGGCCGCGGACGAGCAGCAGCGCGCCCTCGAAGGCCTCCAGAGCCTCCTCGTACCGGCCGGCGTGCTGATGGGCGCGTCCCGTGCGCATCAGGTCCTGGAAGTCGTCGACGTCGAAGCCGGCTCCGTCCAGCCGCAGGACGTACCCGGACGGCTTGGTGACGACGGCCCTGCCCTCGTGGTCCCCGGCGGCGGCGAGGAACTTGCGCAGCTGGGACAGATAGACGTGGACGGCGGCCGAGGCCCGGCGCGGCGGCGCGGTGCTCCACAGTTCGGCGACGAGTTGCTCCTTGGTGGTGACGCGTCCGGCGGAGATGAGCAGCGTGGCCAGCGTCATCTCCATCTTGGGAGCGCTCAGGGAGTGCTGGACGCCGGAGTCGTCCGAGACGAGCAGCGGCCCCAGCAGTTCGTAACGCATCGATACCCCCGTGGCATGGCGGAAAAGTAAGGCGTATGCCTGGGCCTCACTCTCCGTGGCCGGGCCGTGTCCACGCATCGGGGAAAGTACGTACGTACGTCGAATGGCCGAAAACCCGCGACCCGCACCGGCGGTCGGGCCCGCCCGGCTCGTCCGTTCCGCGCGGCCGCTTTGGAACGGCTTTGGCCGTCCGTCGCACCATCCGCCCATGCCGCCGTACGTGTCGCGCTGCCTGAAAGCGCTGGGTGACTGGCTGATCGCTGCGGGCCAGTCGTGGATCCCGCCCCTGCCGCCCCCGCCGTCCGGCGGGCCGCCGCCCGGCCACCCCGAGCGGCTCGTGGACGAGGGCGTCGCCCTGACCGAGCTCGAACGGCGGCTCCGGGACGAGCTGCCGGGCTGGCCGTACCCGTAGCGCCGGGGGAGCGGTGGTCGTGGAGGCTTCGCGCGGCCTCCTGCCGGGTGTCCGGGTGCGGAACGGCCTCCGACCGTTTCCGGCGGAGGGGCCGGTTCCGTACGGAGGGGGCGAGATCGGGTCAACTCCCCTTTTCTGTAGTCGAGTTGGCGACTGCCGACCTATCTTCTAGGGGCCCCGAGGTTCCCGGTTCGCCCAGGAGGTCCGCTTGCCGGCCAGACGCGTCCCCGCCATAGCCAGAGCACTGCGCCGCTCACCGCTGCTCATCGCCTTCGCCCTCGGCTCGCTGCTCGTCGGGCTCACCCCCTGGCTTGGAGCGGCGAACACCTGGCCGGCCGGCCGCGGTCCGACCCCGCCCCCGACGTCCGTCCCCTTCGACCAGCAGACCGCGCAGCAGGCGCCGCACCACGGCGTCGCCCCGGCGAACGCCATGGAGCCGACGGCCCCCGTGCTCGACCGGACCGGATGGACGGCCACGGCGAGCGACGAGGAGACCCTGAGGGAGAACGGCCGCGCGGCCAACGTCCTCGACGGCAGCACGGCGACCATCTGGCACAGCCGGTGGTCCGGGACCCCCGCCCCGCTGCCGCACAGCATCACCCTCGACATGCACCGTACGACGGTGGTCTCGGCGCTCGTCTACCAGCCCCGCACCGACAAGGCCAACGGCCGCGTCGGTGAGTACAGCATCAGCGTGAGCGTCGACGGCCGGAACTGGGGCAGTCCGGTCGCCACCGGCACCCTCGCGGACGACGCCGCGGCGAAGACCCTCGGATTCGCCCCGCAGGGCGCGCGGTTCGTCCGGCTCACCGCCCTCACCGAGGCCGGCAACCGCGGCCCGTGGAGCTCCGCCGCGGAGCTCAACCTGCTCGGCGACCCCGGAACCCCGGCGGCCACCGTCGACCTGCCCCGGGCCGGATGGACGGCCACGGCCAGCGACGAGGAGACCGTCAAGGAGAACGGCCGCGCGGCGAACGTCCTCGACGGCGACGCCGCCACCCTCTGGCACAGCCGGTGGTCCGGGACCCCGGCCCCGCTGCCGCACAGCATCACCGTCGACATGCACCGCACCGCGACCGTGTCCGCGCTGGTCTACCAGCCCCGCACCGGCAGCCCCAACGGGCGCGTCGGGGCGTACACCGTCACCACCAGCACCGACGGCACGACCTTCGGCGCACCGCTCTCCTCGGGCACCTGGCGCGACGACGACACCGTCAAGACCGCCACGCTCGTCCGCGCCGCCACCGCCCGCTACATACGCCTGACCGTCACGAGCGAGGCCGGCAACCGCGGGCCGTGGACCTCCGCCGCCGAGATACGCCTGAGCGGACCGGCCGACCCCGCCGCGCACGGCTCCTGGAGCCGAATAACCGGCTTCCCCCTGGTGCCGGTGGCCACCGCCGTCCTGCCGGGCGACAAACTCCTCGCCTGGTCGGCGTACGCGGTCGACCGCTACGGCGGCAGCAACGGCTACACCCAGACCGCGATCCTCGACCTGAAGACGGGCCGGGTCACCCAGCGCCGCATCGACAACACCGGGCACGACATGTTCTGCCCGGGCATAGCGATGCTCGCCGACGGCCGGGTCCTCGTCACCGGCGGCAGCAACGCGGAGAAGGCGAGCATCTACGACCCGGCCACCGACGCCTGGTCCGCGACCGCCGACATGAACATCGCCCGCGGCTACCAGGCCATGACCCTGCTCTCCACCGGCGAGGCCTTCGTCCTCGGCGGATCGTGGAGCGGAGGCACGGGTGACAAGGCCGGCGAGGTCTGGTCCCCGGACACCCGCACCTGGCGCAGGCTCCCCGGCGTCCCCGCCGCCCCGGCCCTGACGGCCGACCCGGCCGGCGCCTACCGCGCCGACAACCACATGTGGCTGTACGCCACCTCGGGCGGCAAGGTGCTCCAGCTCGGCCCGAGCAAGCAGATGAACTGGATCACGACCGCGGGGAACGGGAGCATCGCCTCCGCCGGCACCCGGGCCGACAGCCAGGACGCCATGACCGGCAACGCCGTCGCCTACGACATCGGCAAACTGCTCACCCTGGGCGGCTCGCCCGCCTACGAGAAGCAGCCCGCCACCCGGCGCGCGTACACGGTGAGCATCGACGGCGGTCAGGTCCGGTCCGCGCGCACCGGCGACATGGGCCACGCCCGCGGCTTCGTGAACAGCGTCGTCCTGCCCGACGGCAAGGTCGCCGTGTTCGGCGGGCAGGCGAACCCCGTGCCGTTCAGCGACGCCACCTCCGTGCTGACCCCCGAGCTGTGGGACCCGGCGACCGGACGCTTCACCCCGCTCTCCTCCATGGCCATCCCGCGCAACTACCACAGCGTGGCGAACCTGCTGCCCGACGGGCGGGTCTTCTCCGGCGGTGGCGGCCTGTGCGGTGACTGCGCCACCAACCACGCCGACGGGGCCGTGTTCACCCCGCCGTACCTGCTCAACGCGGACGGCTCGCCCAAGCCGCGTCCCGTCATCACCGGCGGCGTGCCGCCCCGGGCCGCCGCCGGCACCTCGCTGACCGTCGGCACCGAGGGGCCGGTGGCCTCCTTCGTCCTGATGCGGGCCGCGGCCGCGACCCACTCCACGGACAACGACCAGCGGCGGGTCCCGCTGACCTCCACCGCCGCGGGCACCAACACGTACACGGTGTCCATCCCGGCCGACAAGGGTGTGGTCCTGCCCGGCACCTACATGCTCTTCGCCCTGGACGCCCAGGGCGTGCCGAGTATCGCCCGGTTCATCACGGTCCACTGAGGCGCGCGACAGCGGGTCGCGCGAGGGCGTGGGTACGGATCGGGCCATGGCGGCAGGTTTGGGGCATCCACCGGAGGGAATGGTCGGCGGTCAGTGGCACGGGCAATTTCAGTCGCGCCGTCGAACTGATGGCTGAATGCGAGGGGGAGGTGGAGTGACCATGACCATGCCCGCCGTCGAGCTCCCCGAGTTGTGGATGCCTCATCCGCTGCGGATCAATCCGCACCTGCCCCGTCTGCGCGCCGAGAGCGAGACCTGGGCGCGCGAGATGGGCATGCTGAGCGGCGAGGACGGACGGCCGGACGGGCCGGACCGCCGCCCGATCTGGACCCGGGCCCAGTTCCGGGCCATGACCGTCGACCAGCTCACCGCCTGGACCCTGCCGGACGCGGAGCCGGACGACCTCCGGCTCAACCACCGGTTCAACATCTGGGCGTTGGCCTGGGACGACTACTTCGCGTCCGCCTTCAAGCGCACGGGCGACTTCCAGGGCGCCCTGGAGTTCACCGCCCGGCTCCACGCCTTCCTGCGGCCGGAACGGGACGCGCGGCTGCCGGAGCCGGCGAACGCCGTCGAACGGGGGATCGCGGATCTCCAGAAGCACCTGTTCCCGCCGAGACTGGCCCACTGGCGGCAGGAGTTCAACCGGGCACTGGTGCGGTACGTCGACGCCGGAGTCCAGGAACTGGCCAACAGCCGCGCCGGCCGGGTGCCCCACCTGATCGACTACGCGCCGTTCCGGCGCGAGAGCTTCGCCGCTCACACCGCGCCGTACTCCGTCGAACTCTCCACGGGCGCGCGAATACCCGAGCGGGTCCGGCACAGCCGGACCGTCCACGGACTCCTGGCCGCCTTCATGGACGTCATGGGCCTGGCCAACGACATCGCCTCCTACGAACGGGAGGTCCACGAGGAGCGCGACGTCAACAACCTCGTCGTGGTCATAGCGACCTCCATGGGCATCCCCCTCCACGAGGCCGTCCCCGCCGCCGTCCACCTGGTGAACTCCCGCATGCGGGACTTCGAGGAGCTCAGGAGCAGCGAAATCCCCCTCGTCGCCCGCGAGTTCGGGTTACGGCGCGACGAGCGGGCCGAGCTCGAGACCTGGGTCGACGGGGCCTGCGGCTTCCTCTCCGGACTCCACGCCTGGTACACCGGAGCTCCCCGCTACGCGGAGGAGCGCTGCGAAGGGGGCACCGGCATGTGTGCTCCGGCACCCCCTTCCCTCTAGTCCCCCTGTTACTTCTACTCCCTCTGCTCCCTCTGCTCCCTTTCCTGCCGCACGTGCCCTCCGGTCCCTACCGTCTCCGCAGGAGGCGTGCGAGGCGCGCCCACCAGCCGGTGCGCACCTCAGGGCGACCGCCGGTCCCGGGGGCGCTCGCCCGCACGGTCGCCGACGGGCCCGCCACCGCGCGCTTCCCGCTGCTCTGCGGCGGCGGGGCGGGCAGCGGCGCCGGGAGCTGTTCGCCCCTGGGCGGACGGGGGGCGAAGGAGACCGGCAGGGCCGTCAGATGCCGGGCCCAGGTGGAGGAGCGCCAGCTGAGCTCCTCCTCGGGAACGGCCAGGACGATGTCGGGAAGCCGGGTGAGGAGGATGTCGATGCCGGTGTCGGCGATGATGCGGCCGATGTCCTGGCCCGGACACTCGTGACTGCCGGCGCTGAAGGACAGGTGCGCGCGGTTGTGGTGCACCGGGGTCGCGGGGTCCGGGCGGATCGTCTCGTCGACGTTCCCCGCGGCGAGGCCCAGCAGCAGCATGTCGCCGGCCTTGATGTGCTGACCGCCGAGGGTGGTGTCCCCGTTCGCGAAGCGGGCGGGGCACACCATCAGCGGGGGCTCGTCCCAGAGGACCTGCTCGACGGCCTCGGGCAGGGTCATCTGTCCACCGGCGAGCGAGCCGCGGAACCGCGGGTCGGTGACCACCATGCGCAGCACGTTGGACATCAGGTTGGCGGTCGTCTCGTAGCCGGCGAGCAGGATGAGGCGCAGGTGCTGCATGACCTCCTCGTCGGTGAGGTTCGCCGGGTGGGCCAGCAGCGCGGAGGCGATGTCGTGGCCCGGGTTCACCTTCTTGTCCCTGACGATCTGTTCGAGGCTCTCGATCACGAGCGCGTTGCTGGCGAGCGAGGTCTCGGTGGCCTTGAACAGGTCACGGGCGGCGTGCACGAGCCGCGGGGCGCCCTCCTCGGACATGCCGAGCAGGTGGGTGAGGGTGAGCATGGGCAGCTGCTCGGTGAACCGGTCGACCAGTTCGGCCTCGCCGTCCTCGCAGAACGAGTCGATCAGCTCGTGGGCGAAGCGGTTGATGTGCCGCCGGACGCCGCGGTGGTCGAACTGGTCGAGCGAGGCGGTGACCGCGCCGCGCAGCCGCTGGTGCTCCTCGCCGTCCGCGTTCACGCAGTCGGGACGCCAGCCGATCATGGGCACGAGCGGCGAGGTCTCGGCGTCGATCTCCCCGCTCGTCCAGCCGTGCCAGATCCGGGGGTCGCGGGAGAACTGGGTGGAGCGGGTGGCCACGTCGCGGTTCTCGGTGTAGCCGAGCACGAGCCAGGCGCGCACGTCCCCTTCGAGCAGGACGGGCGCCACCGGACCGTGGGCCGCGCGGAGTTGCTCGTACAGGCCCATCGGGTCCGTCTCCGCGACGGGGCCGTGGAGCCTGGCCCGGCCGCCGGGTCCCGTGGTCGCGTGGGCGGGGCACCCCGGCGGTGGGAGGATCCCGGGTTCCTCGGTGGCGTGTTCGGAGGACGGGAGGGTCATGCGGTCTCCTGGGCGGCGAGGGTGCACAGGTAGACCATCAGCGAGAGCAGGGCGTCCCGGCAGGACGCCCGGTCGCGTGCGTCACAGGTGACGATGGGGACGGAATCGCTGAGGGCCAGAGCCGTGCGCAGTTCTGGTACGGGGTAATGGGGCGCCTCGGGGAAGGCGTTGACGGCCACGACGAACGGGACGCGGCGGTCCTCGAGGCGGGTGACGACCTCGAAGCAGACTTCGATCCTGCGGGTGTCGACGAGGACCACGGCGCCGAGCGCGCCTTCGAAGATCCCGTTCCACAGGAACCAGAAGCGCTCCTGCCCGGGCGTCCCGAACAGGTAGAGCACCAGCTCCTCGTTGATGCTGATGCGGCCGAAGTCCATCGCCACGGTCGTGGTGTTCTTGCCCGCGGCGCCGGGATTGTGGTCGATCCCGACACCGGCCTGGGTCATGGTCTCCTCGGTGGTGAGCGGAGGGATCTCGCTCACCGACCCGACCATGGTGGTCTTTCCGACGCCGAAGCCGCCGACCACGACGACCTTGACGCCCCTGGCGCCGTGCGGCAGCAGCAGGTCGGGGTCGCGCGGGCCTGCCTTGGGCGGCGCGTCAGAGCTTGCGTAGTCCATGGATCACCGCCTCGAGTAGGCCGCGGTCCGGATAGGCCGCGACGGGCACGGGTGCAATCGCCTCCACGTGTTCGTCGGCGACGAGCTGGGACAGCAGCACGGTGACGACGCTGAACGGAAGGGTGAGGTAGGCCGATACCTCGGCCACCGACAGCGGGTACTGGCACATGGAGAGGATGGCCGCCGGCTCGGGCGACATCGAGGGTTCCGGCTCGGACCTCGCCGCGATCAGGGTGACGAGGTCGAAGTTCTTGGCCGAGGACTCCGTGCCACCGGTGATGACGTACAGCGGAACGGGTTGGGCCTCGTCCCAGGGATCCTGGTTCTCCGACGTCACATCGCCTGCCGGACGTCTTCACGAGGCGGACTGGTCATGTTCCGGCCGATCCGGACCACGAGCGTGCGCATGCGGTCGCCCAGCAGCCCCGCGTCGACCTCCGGGTCCGCCAGGACCGCGAGGTACGCCCCGGGCCCGGCCGCCATCAGGGAGAAGTAGCCGGCGTCGGCCTCGATCCCGACCATGTGCGTCGAGCCGTCCCCGTTCGGGAACATCTGCGCGATGGCCCGGGCCAGGCTCTGGATGCCGGAGCAGGCCGCGGCGATCGCGTCGGCCTTGTCGGGGGCCGTCTCGGCCTGGCCGATGCACAGGCCGTCCGACGAAAGGACGACGACGTGTCGTACGTGCGGAACGCCGCCCACGAGCTCCTTGAGCATCCAGTCAATGTTGGGCAGTGGCTGCATGTTAGTCGACCTCATCAGACGGCTCGCTGTGCGGAGTGGAGGATTCGGCGCCCGATCGCCTCGTACCGTTGAACGCCTCCCACATCAGGCCCGGCTGGCGCTTCGGGACGGAGGTGGCGGCGGAGGGCTCGGGGCCCGTACGGACGATCGGCGGCGGGACGGGCGACTCCCGGCGCCGGCGGGGGAGCCCGTTGACGGTCTTCTCGGCCGCGACGAAAGGCGACGGGCCTTCGGTCAGGGGCTCGGTGGCGGATTCGGCCACGGGCGGGGCCACGGGCGGGGCCACGGGCGGGGCGACGGGCGGGGCCACCGGCCGGGCCGCCGCCCGGGCGGCGGGCGGGGGGAGCGGACGGTTCGGGCCGCCCATGCGCCGGCGGACGGACTCCGGGATTTTCACGACGGGCCCCTCCATCGTGGTGATCAGGCGCCTGGGCACCAGGACGACGGCGCGCACGCCTCCGTACGCCGAGGTGCGCAGGTCGACGTCGCAGCCGTGCTCACGGGCCAGTCGGGCCACGACCGGCAGGCCGAGCTGCGTCACCTCGCCGAGACCGGCCAGGAAGGTGCCGGTCGTCGACTGGGCCATGACGCGCGCGATGCGCTGCCGCACCTCTTCGGTGAGTCCGACGCCACGGTCCTCGATCTCGATCGCGATGCCGGAGGGCACCTCGCTCGCGCTCACCTCGACCGGGGTGTGCGGGGGCGAGAACGACGTGGCGTTGTCGAGGAGTTCGGCGAGCAGGTGCATCAGCGGTTCGGCTCCGGGACCGATGACCGCCACCTGCGTCACCGACTGCAGCTTCACGCGGGGGAAGTCCACGATGCGCGACATGGCCCCGCGCAGTACGTCGTACAGCGGGATGGCCTTCGACCACTGGCGCCCGGGCCGGGCGTCGCCCATGACGGCGATGCTGGCCGCGAGGCGGCCGATGAGCGCGTTGCGGTGGTCGACCTTCTGCAGGTCGCGGGAGAGCAGGAGGTCGTTGCCGTGGACGATCTGCATGGTGTGCAGGTCCTTGCCGAGCTGGTGCACGATCGCCTGGACCCGGCGCGCGACGGCCACCAGTGCCCGCTGGGAGGAGTCCCGTGTGCTCTCCTCGGCCTCCACGGCCTCGAGGAGCGTACGCAGAGCGCCGCGCAGCGCCTTGGTGAACTCGTCGTCGAGGTGTTCGCCGAAGGAGACGGAGTACAGGATGTCCGAGGTGGCGTCGCCCTTGCGCAGCCGGGCGACGGCGGCGGGGAGGAGCTTCTCGGCCATCCACGTGGTCGCGGTGCGCTGGTCCGCCAGGCGCCCGAGCAGCGCGGCCTCGCGCTGTGCGGCGGCCTCCCGGGCCTCGGCCGACGCCCGGGCGTGACGGGCCGCCTCCGCCGCCTGCGACAGGCGTACGGTCACCATCGAGCTGATGACGGTGAGGGACACCGCGACGAGGCCGGACCAGGCGATGGTCGGCCGTATCTGCGCAGGGGAGAAGGCCAGCCCTATGACGAGGACGCCGGCCAGGACCCCCGGCGGGACGAGCCACACCGGAGCCGTCGCACGGGGCCGGGCTCTGGAAGTTGAACCTGCGCGAACCATCAAGGGCGTCCCTAAACAGTCGGGAAATCGAGCGGACTGAAGTGGTGCCAAGTGATGCGACGCGCCGTCAGGAAAGAACACGGGACTTCGCTCGGCCGCGCACACGTGCTCGAAAGGCAGCGCCCATCACTCGCTGTGAGCGCGCCGCAACACATGTGGGGAGCATAGTCAGTTCGGGTTTGGCGTGTGACCTCGATGAAGGGAAGGCTCCCATCGGTCAAACAGCCTCATCAAGCGGTCGGAATCCGCTCGGAAAATGACATCAAGTGATCGAATTGATCGCTGCTTATCGGTAAGAGCGAAACTGCGCGAACGACAGTACGGCCGGGACACCTGGGGTGCCCCGGCCGTGGTCCCGCCCGGTTTCCCGCCCGGTTTTTCCCGGAAGGGTTCTCGGGCGGTTCCCGGTGACGTCTCAGGCGATCTCGACCAGGAGGTCGCCGCCTTCCACCTGCTGGATGCGGCCGATCGCCAGGCGGGAGACGCGGCCGCTCCGCGGCGCGGTGATCGCGGCCTCCATCTTCATCGCCTCGATCGTGGCCACCGTCGCACCGGCCTCGACCTCGTCCCCCTCGGCGACGGCCAGCGTGACCACGCCGGCGAACGGCGCCGCGACATGCCCCGGGTCGGACCTGTCGGCCTTCTCGGTCACCGGGAGGTCGGCGGCCGCGGCCCTGTCGCGCACCTGGATCGGGCGCAGCTGGCCGTTCAGGGTCGACAGCACGGTCCGCATGCCCCGCTCGTCGGCCTCGCCGACCGCCTCCAGTTCGATGAGCAGCCGTACGCCCGGGCCGAGGTCCACGGTGTACTCCTTCCCGGGCCGCAGCCCGTAGAAGAAGTCCTTGCTGTCGAGCACGCTGGTGTCGCCGAACGCCTGGCGGTGGGCCTCGTACGCCTGCGTCGGCCCGGGGAAGAGCAGGCGGTTCAGCGTCGCCCGGCGGTCCTCGGCCAGGCCGGCCCGGTCCTCCGCGGTCAGCTCCCGCATCGGCTTCGGCCCGGGCCGGCCCTTCAGCGCCTTGCTGCGGAACGGCTCCGGCCAGCCGCCGGGCGGCGTGCCCAGCTCGCCGTGCAGGAAGCCGACGACGGAGTCGGGGATGTCGAAGCGCTGGGGCGCCGCCTCGAACTCCTCCGGCGCCACCCCGGCGCCCACGAGGTGCAGCGCGAGGTCGCCCACGACCTTCGACGACGGCGTGACCTTCACCAGCCGGCCCAGCATCCGGTCCGCGGCGGCGTAGGTCGCCTCGACGTCCTCGAAGCGGTCGCCGAGGCCGAGCGCGACGGCCTGGGTGCGCAGGTTGGAGAGCTGCCCGCCGGGGATCTCGTGGTGGTACACGCGTCCGGTCGGCGAGTCCAGGCCCGCCTCGAAGGGGGCGTAGATCCTGCGGACGCTCTCCCAGTACGGCTCCAGGTCGCCGACCGCCTGCAGGTCGAGGCCGGTGGGCCGGTCGGTGTGGTCGGTCGCGGCGACGATCGCCGACAGCGAGGGCTGCGACGTCGTGCCGGCCATCGACGCCACCGCGCCGTCCACCGCGTCCGCCCCGGCCTGGATCGCCGCGAGGTACGTGGCGAGCTGCCCACCGGCGGTGTCGTGGGTGTGCAGGTGCACCGGCAGGTCGAACTCCCTGCGCAGCGCCGAGACGAGCCTGGCCGCGGCGGGCGCCCGCAGCAGACCGGCCATGTCCTTGACCGCGAGCACATGGGCGCCGGCGGCGACGATCCTCTCCGCGAGCCGCAGGTAGTAGTCCAGCGTGTACAGCTTCTCGGCGGGGTCGGAGAGGTCGGACGTGTAGCACAGCGCGACCTCGGCGACCGCCGTCCCGGTCTCCCGTACGGCGTCGATCGCGGGCCGCATCTGGTCCACGTCGTTGAGCGCGTCGAAGATCCGGAAGATGTCGATGCCGGTGGCGGCGGCCTCCTCCACGAAGGCGTCGGTCACCTCGGTCGGGTACGGGGTGTAGCCCACGGTGTTACGGCCCCGCAGCAGCATCTGCAGGCAGATGTTCGGCACCGCCTCGCGCAGCGCGGCCAGGCGCTCCCACGGGTCCTCCGCGAGGAAGCGCAGCGCCACGTCGTAGGTCGCGCCGCCCCAGCACTCGAGGGACAGCAGCTGCGGCAGGGTGTGCGCCACCGTCGGGGCGACGGCGAGCAGGTCCTTGGTGCGGACCCGGGTGGCGAGCAGCGACTGGTGGGCGTCGCGGAAGGTGGTGTCGGTGACGCCGATGGTCGGCGACTCGCGCAGGCTCCGCGCGAAGCCCTCGGGGCCGAGCGCGGTGAGCCGCTGCCGGGAGCCGGCGGGAGGCTCGCCGGCGGGCAGCGCCGGCAGCTTGGTCACCGGGGAGACGAGCTCGGGCCGCGGGCCGTGCGGCTTGTTCACGGTGACGTCGGCGAGGTAGGTGAGCAGCTTCGTGCCGCGGTCGGCCGAGTGACGCGCGGTCAGCAGGTGCGGCCGCTGCTCGATGAAGGCCGTCGTGACCCGTCCGGCCCGGAAGTCCGGGTCGTCGAGCACGGCCTGCAGGAACGGGATGTTGGTGGACACGCCCCGGATGCGGAACTCGGCCACCGCACGCCGTGCCCGGCCGACGGCGGCCTGGAAGTCCCGGCCCCGGCAGGTCAGTTTGACCAGCATCGAGTCGAAGTGGGCGCTGACCTCCGTACCGGCGTGGGTGGTTCCGCCGTCCAGCCGGATGCCCGAGCCGCCCGGGGAGCGGTAGGCGCTGATCATGCCGGTGTCCGGGCGGAAGCCGTTCGCCGGGTCCTCGGTGGTGATCCGGCACTGCAGCGCCGCCCCGCGCAGCACGACGGACTCCTGGGCCAGGCCGAGGTCGGCGAGGGTCTCGCCGGCGGCGATCCGCAGCTGCGACTGCACCAGGTCGATGTCGGTGACCTCCTCGGTCACCGTGTGCTCGACCTGGATGCGCGGGTTCATCTCGATGAAGACGTGGTTGCCGTCGCGGTCGAGGAGGAACTCCACGGTGCCCGCGTTGCGGTAGCCGATCGCGCGCGCGAACCGCACGGCGTCGTCGCAGATGCGCTGCCGCAGCGCCGGGTCGAGGTTCGGGGCGGGCGCGAGCTCGATCACCTTCTGGTGGCGCCGCTGCACCGAGCAGTCGCGCTCGTACAGGTGGATGACGTCGCCCTCGCCGTCGGCGAGGATCTGCACCTCGATGTGCCGGGGATCGACGACGGCCTTCTCCAGGAAGACGGTGGCGTCACCGAACGCGGACTCGGCCTCGCGGGCCGCCGCCTCGATCGCCTCGCGCAGGGCCGCCGGTTCCTCGACCCGGCGCATGCCGCGCCCGCCGCCGCCCGCGACCGCCTTGACGAACACCGGGAAGCCGATGTCCCCGGCGGCCGCGACCAGTTCGTCCACGTCGGTGGACGGCGCCGAGGAACCGAGCACGGGCACGCCGGCCGCGCGGGCGGCGGCCACCGCACGCGCCTTGTTGCCGGTCAGCTCCAGGGTCTGCACGGACGGGCCCACGAACGTGATGCCCGCCTCCTCGCACGCGCGCGCCAGCTCCGGGTTCTCGGACAGGAAGCCGTACCCCGGGTAGACCGCGTCGGCACCCGCCAGACGGGCCGCCCGGACGATCTCCTCGACCGAGAGGTAGGCGCGCACCGGGTGCCCGGGCTCGCCGATCTCGTACGCCTCGTCGGCCTTCAGCCGGTGCAGCGAGTTGCGGTCCTCGTGGGGGAAGACGGCGACGGTGCGCGCGCCCAGTTCGTAGCCGGCCCGGAACGCGCGAATCGCGATCTCGCCGCGGTTGGCCACCAACACCTTGCGGAACATCTCTGATCCCTTCGCCCGGCTCGTTTCGGCAACGCTAAGGGCTGCCCGGCGACCTCCAGAAGGCACCCGAGCAGTGACATGGATCATCGCGCCCGGGTGGACGAGCGGCGGCGTCATCGGGATTTCATCGGCCGTCCCTACCGTGTCCGCGTTCGGACCAAAGCCTCCATGACAGGGGAAGGACGGCTCGATGGCGCGGAGGAGACGCGGAGCGGGAACGCTGACGGCGGTCATGGCCGCGGTGACGCTGACGGTGACGGGCACGACGGCGGCCACCGGTACGCCCGCCGCCGAACCGGGGCCCGACAAGCCGACGATCCGTTACACCGAATACGGCATCCCGCACATCATCGCCTCGACGTGGGAGGGGCTGGGAACGGGTTACGGCTACGCCGCCGCCCGGGACAACATCTGCACGCTGGCCGACACGTACCTGATGGTGAACGCCCAGCGGTCCCGCCACCTGGGACCCGACGGCAGGGCGAGTCCCGGCAAGAACCAGAACGGCACCACCAACCTCAACAGCGACCTTTACTTCCAGCGGATCAAGGACGACGGGGTGGTGGAGCGGCTGCTCGCCCGGCCCGCCCCCGACGGGCCGGAGCCGGAGGTCAGGGAGGCCATCCGCGGCTACGTCCAGGGATACAACAGGTACCTGGCCGAGACCGGCGTCGACCACATCACCGACCCGGCCTGCCGCGGCGCGGCATGGGTACGGCCGATCACCGAGCTCGACGTCTACCGGCACGCGCACGCCGAGATCATCATGGGCAGCGCCGACGCGCTGCTCGACGGTCTGGTCGGTGCCGCGCCGCCGGGCGCCTCCGCCTCCCGGTCCGCCGCGCCGGGCTCCTCCTCCGCCGCGACCGGGGATTCGGCCACCGCGGCCCCGCGGCAGGCGCCGTCACACGCGCAGACCGCCCGCCGGATCCGCGACGCGATGGCGGCGAGCGCCCGGCAGGGCATGGGCAGCAACGCGCTGGCGGTCGGCTCCCAGGGCGTGTCCGGCGGCACCGGCATGATGCTGGCCAACCCGCACTTCCCGTGGCAGGGCAAGAACCGGATGTGGCAGAGCCACCTGACGATCCCCGGCAAGGTCAACGTCTCCGGGGCCAGCCTCCTCGGGCTCCCCGCGGTGAACATCGGCCACAACGACGACGTCGCCTGGAGCCACACGGTCGCCACCGTGGCCCCGTTCGGACTGTTCGACGTCCAGGTGGATCCGCTCGACCCCACCATGTACCTGGTCGACGGCACCTGGCGGCGGATGACCTCGCAGCAGGTCTCCGTCGACGTACGCAACGCCGACGGGTCCCTCAGGAAGGTCACCAGGACCCTGTGGTCCACCCGCTACGGCCCGGTCACCACGTCGATCCAGGGCATTCCGCTGCCCTGGGTGGTCAGCGCGCACGCGGTGCGCGACGTCAACATGGAGAACCTGCGGGCGCTCAACACCTGGTTCCACCTCGACCAGGCCACCGACGTCCACGACGTCGTGAACACCCTGGAGACCACCCAGGGCGTCCCCTTCTTCAACACCGTCGCCACCGACCGCAAGGGCAACGCCCTGTACGCGGACATCCAGGCCACCCCGAACATCACCGACGAGCACGCCCGTTCGTGCCTCACGGAGACCGGCAAGCTGCTGTTCGACCAGCCGATGCGGCTGCCGAACGTGCCGCCGATCTCCGTCTTCGACGGCAAGCGCAGCGCGTGCGACTGGCCCGACGACCCGGACGCCGTCGCGCCCGGCCTGCTCGACCCGCACCAGCAGCCGCGACTGATCCGCTCCGACTTCGTGGGCAACGCCAACGACAGTCCGTGGCTCGCCAACCCCGAGCAGCCGCTGTCCTACCCCCGGGTGATGGGCGACGCGGCGGCGCCCCGCTCGCTGCGCACGCAGGAGCTGATCGTGACCGCGCAGAACCGGATCAACGGCACGGACGGCCTGCCGGGCCGGGGCTTCACGCCCGAGACCATGGGGCAGTTGCTGTTCGCCGACAACAGCAGGGCCGCCGACCTCGCCCTCAACGCGACGGTGACCGCCTGCCAGAACGTCCCGTTCGGGCTCGTCCTCGTGGACGGCAACCTGGTCAACGTGAGCGAGGCGTGCCCGGTCCTCGCGGCCTGGCGGAGCCACGACTACACGGCCGACAGCCGGGGCTCCCTGCTGTTCGCGAACTACTGGTCGTACCTGTCCGGCGGCCAGGGGGTCGAGAAGCTGCCGTGGAAGGTCCCCTTCGACCCCAAGGACCCGGTGCACACGCCCAACACGCTGGACTCCGGGAGCTCCGCCGTCCGCGACGCGCTCGCCCGGGCGGTCCTCGCCCTGCGCAACGCGGGAGTCCCGCTGAACGCGCCGCTGTCGGACGTCGTCAAGGTCACCCGCAACGGCGAGCAGATCCCGGTCCACGGCATGATCGGCGAACTCGGCGTCCTCAACGTCATCACCCCCGGCCAGGTCGACGGAAAGCCGGACGTCGTCTTCGGAACGAGCTTCGTCCAGGTGGTGCGCTTCACCGCCGAGGGCCCGCCCCAGGCCACGTCGGTACTGGCCTACTCGCAGTCGGCGAACCCGAACTCCCCGCACCACGCCGACCAGACCAAGCTCTTCTCGGCCGGCCGCTGGGTCACCGAGCGGTTCACCGAGGAACAGATCGCGGCCTCGCCCGCACTCCAGATCAAGGTCCTGGACTGAGCACCACAGTGGGAGGGAAATCCATGAGAAGGACATCGCGCCGGTGGCGGCTGACGGTGGCGTGGCTGGTCGCCGCCGTGGCCGCGGTCATGCCGGCCGCCGGCCCGGCACAGGCCGCCGACGGCACCGCGCCGCCGCCGATGACGGACGGGTTCGGCCTGACCCAGGTCGAGCCGGCCGTCGGCGGTCCCACGAACTTCTACCTCACCGTGACCACGCCCGAGGTCACCGGCAGGCACCACATCAAGATCATCCTGCCCCGCGGCTACCACGACGACCCCGGCCGGCGTTACCCCGTGCTGTACTTCCTGCACGGGTCGCCCGACGACCCGGTCCAGCAGACCTACCCGGCGCTGTCCATGTCCGACCGGATGATCACCGTGATCCCGGACGGCGGCGCCCGCGGCTGGTACGCGAACTGGCTCGACCAGAAGACCGTGCTCGGCGCCCAGAACTGGGAGAACTTCCACCTCAAGCAGGTGATCCCGTTCATCGACGCGAACCTGCGCACCGTTCCCACCAAGAAGGGCAGGGCCGTCGCCGGCGTCTCCATGGGCGGCTTCGGCGCCTTCCACTACGCGCAGGTCCGGCCCGACCTGTTCGCCCAGACCGCGTCCCTGTCCGGAGACGTCGACCTGTCGGCGAAGTCCATGGACCTCCGGTTCGCCGTCGTCGCCTCCCTCATCGACGCGACGGGCGCGATCTGTGCCTCGTCCTCCGGCTCGTGCGACCCGGAGGAGTCGCCGTACAAGCCGGGCGTGGACAGCGACGCCGCGTTCGGCTCGCCCTACCCGGTCTTCAACGCCGACTGGCGGTGGAACGAGGTCGACCCGGCCGGGCACATGGACCGGCTCAGGGACGTCGGCGTCTCCCTCTACGTCGGCAACGGAGGAGGCTCGCCGACCGAACCGGAGTTCTGGCTCGAAGGCGCGGCCAAGCACGCCAAGAACAGCATGGACGCCCTGGGCATGTCCTACTACTACGTCAACTACGGCGACGGCTCCGCCTGGGGCACCCAGTGCGACGGCGGCCACAACGCGGGCTGCTGGGAGGAGGACCTCCGGGACCTGATCCCGCGGCTGGAGCGGACCCTCGCCTCCTGACCGCGCCGATCAGTCCGCGCCCGCGCCGGCCTGGTCCCCACGCAGGACCGTCCGGCGCGCGTGCCGCAGCAGCGGGCTGGGAGCGACGCCCAGGTCCTCGGCGAGCCGGCGGCGGGCGCGGTCGAACACGGTCAGCGCGTCGGCCTGCCGGCCGCAGCGGCACAGCGCGCGCATCAGCAGCGCGGCCACCGGCTCGTTCAGCGGGTGCGCGGCGAACACCGCGAACAGCTCGGCGACCGCCTCGGAGCACCGGCCGAGACGCAGCTGGTACTCCGACTTCCGCTGGACGAGGGCGATCCGGCGCTCCGTGAGCCGCAGCCGCTCGCGTTCCGCGAGCGGCCCGGGCAGGCCGGCGAGCGGCTCCCCGCGGAACAGGGCGAGCGCCCGGGAACACAGGCGGACCGCCTCCGCCGGATCGCCCGCCCGGTCCGCCGTCCCGACGGCGGCGACCAGTTCCTCCAGGCGGGCGACGTCCAGCTCGACCGCGCCGGGGACGAGCCGGTAGCCGCACCGGTCGTGGGCGATGACCGGGTCCGGGCCCTCCCCGTCGCGCAGGGCCTTGCGCAGCCGGTAGACGTACACCGGCACCACGTTCGCCTCCGGCGGCTCCACTCCCCACACGCCGTCGAGCAGCTCCTGCCGGCTGAGCGTCCGGCCCGTGTTCAGCGCGAGCGCCGCCAGCACGGCCTGTCGGCGCAGATGCCCGAGGCGCAGCGGCCGCCCGTCCTGCCACGCCCGAAGCGGCCCGAGCACGGAGAGCCGCACCCGCGGCCCGGCCGTCCGCGCGGCGCCGGTGCGGGGGCCGCGACCGGGCAGGACCAGACCGCAGTCGAAGGCGTGGACGATGGCGGCCGCCCGGTCGCGCAGACCGAGCGCGGCGAGGATGCGGGCGAGGTCCTCCGCCACCGAGTCCTCGGGAAGGGACAGGGCGGCGGCGATCTCGTCGTCCCGCAGACCGCAGCCGACCGCGGACAGCAGCTCGCGGTCCCGGTGCCCGAGCACGGCGGCGGTGGGACGCCTGGCGCCGGGAGCCCTGGTGCCGGTCGTCCTCGTGCGGGGAGGCCTGGTCGTGGCGGTCGTCGGCATCGCTGCTCCCGGGCTCCGGACCTGTCGGTCTGGCGGATGTCGCCGACAAGGTAGTGGCGCGGACGCCGGGCGGGGCATCCGGAACCATCCGGAGTGACACCGGAGCCGTCCCGGTGCCGGCTGCTGCTCCGGCTCCGGCTCCGGCTCCGGCTCAGGAGCCGGTGACGCCCAGGGCCTGGATGTCGACCATGCCGTAGGCCTGGCTGACGTACACGTTGGTGAGCCGGGGGCCGCGGTAGTTGAGGGACTTCACGGCGGCCACGGGCAGGTAGTAGGCGCCGTCGGTGAGCTCGTGGTTGATCTGCCGGTAGAGCTCGGCGGCCCGCGTGTCGTCCTTCTCGCTCCTGGCCCGGTCGAACAGGGAGTTGATCGCCGGGTCGTCGACCTGGGCGTAGTTGGTGTTGCCGCTCGGCGGGATCCGGCGTCCGTCGGCCAGCGGCTCCAGGAAGGTCGAGCCGTGCGGGAAGTCGGCGACCCAGTTGGCCGAGATCAGGCCGTAGCCCTTGTTCTTCACCTCGCCGGGGGAGCCGGCGACGTCGATGAACTTCGTGATCTCCAGCTTCTCGATCTCCAGGGCGATGCCGACCTTCCCGAGGGCCGCCTTGAGGGCCTCGGCGGCCGCGAGGTCCTTCGGCCTGGACTCGCGCACGAGCATCTTGGTGGTGAAGCCGTTCGGCCGCCCGCAGGCCGCGAGCTCCTCCTTCGCCTTCGCCGGCTGCGGCTTGCCCGCGGTCAGGCCGAACGGGTCGTAGGCGTCGCTGCCGGGCAGGGTCGGCGGCAGCATGCTGCCGTAGCGGGTGCCGGCGACCGGGCCGCCCTGGGCGGTCTCCAGCGCGGTGGTGTCGGCCGCGTACAGCACGGCCTTGCGGCAGTGCTCGTCGTCGAACGGCGCCGTCCCGGACACGAGCGCGACCGCCCGGAAGTAGCCGGTGTACGGGGCGTCCGCGTGGGCCTTCAGCTTGGGGTCCCGGAGCACCCTGGCCGCGGAGGCCTGGGTCAGTCCCGCCTGCGAGGCGTCGAGGTCGGCGCTGCCGCCGACGAGCCGCTGGGCCACCTGCTCCGGATCGGTGGAGACGTCCAGCTCGATCCGTTCCGGCAGCGCCTTGCGCAGCGGGTCGGTGGCCGGGCTCCAGTTCGTGTTGCGGACCAGGACGAGCGAGTTGCCGGGCTTGTACGAGGCGAATCTGTACGGCCCCGAGGAGACCGGCTTCGCCCCGTAGCGGCTCCCGGTGTCCTTCTCCTTGGGCACGGGCGCGGTGGCGCCCGTGGCCAGCAGGTGCGGGAAGCGCGAGTCCGGCGCGGCGAGGCGGAAGACGAGGGTCCGCTCGTCGGGTGTCGTGACCGACTTCAGCCCGGTGCCGCCGTCCTTGTACGGGCCCCGGTAGTTCTGCCCCTGGTCGAGCAGCTCCATGAGATAGGTGGGGCCGCCGGAGACGACGTCCTGCGCGAAGACGCGCTCGATCGCGTACTTGACGTCCCGGGAGGTGATCGGCGTGCCGTCCTCGAACGTGACCCCGGCCCTGAGCCGGACGGTGTACGTCCTGCCGTCGGGCGAGACGTCGGGCCGCGCCTCGGCCAGGTCGGGGACGAGTTCGAGGCCCTGCCTGCCGGGCTTCGTGTCGTAGGTGAGGAGCGTGCGGCTGTAGAGGCGCTGCATGTTCCACACCCACCCGTAGTACGAGCGCGCCGGATCCCAGGAGTCCGCGTCGACGCCGCTGGCGAGGCGCAGCGTGCCGCCCTTCCGGCCCGAGGCGTTGACCACCTTGTCGACCGCGGCGTCGAAGCCGCCGGCGGCGGTCCCGCCCGACGGCGAGCCCGAGCCGCCGCCCGTCGACGCGGCGCTGCCCCCCTTGCCGTTGTCCTTGTCCTTGCCCAGGTTGACGACGAGCGCGGTGACGCCGCCGCCGGTGACCAGTGCCGCCGCGACGGCGATCGCCACGATTCTGCGGGTCCGCGCGCGTCCGCCCGGACCGGCGGCGGGCCGGGACGGGGACGTCGTGGGAGAGCCGGGCGTCCAGGTGGAGACGAGGACCGGGTCGGCGCCCGGCTGCTGCGGCGCCGTCGTGCCGGCCGCATGTCCGGACGTCGACGCCGGTGTCCGCGGCGATGCGGGAGGCGGTGTCGGCGGCAGGGGCGGCGGTGACGGGGGCGCGGCGGGAGTGGCCGAGGGCGTCCCCGGCGCCGGCGTGGCCGGGGCCGGTGTCGGCTCCGGTGCCGGGTCGGGCGCCGGGTGGGGCCTCTTGGCCAGGGCGTTCCGCGGATCCGGAGGGGTCGGCACCGATCCGGCGCCACCCTCCGCGGCGCCTCCGGAGGGCCGCGGGTCCGGCGCGGCGGCCGGGCCCGGCGAGGGCTCCGGCACCGGTGCCGCCGGGGCGTCGGGTCCGGCCGGGCGGGTGAGGGCCAGGGCCACCGCGTCCGGCAGCCAGTCCGTCTCCTTCGGCAGCCCGCCCCCGTAGGTGTGGCCGCCGGTCTCGCCGAGCAACCGGGCGAACTCCGCGAGGAGTTCGGGGACGGTGGGCCGACGCGTGGGGTCCTTCTCCAGGCACCGGCCGACGAAGCCGGTGCCGGCGGGCAGGCCGTGCAGGTCCGGGGGCTCGTACACGGCGCGGAAGTTCACCGAGTGCGGGGAGCCGGTGCCGAACGGCGCCGTGCCGGTGCCCGCGAAGGCGAGCACCGCGCCGAGGGAGAACACGTCGCTGGCCGGGCCCACCTGACGTCCGGTCACCTGCTCAGGCGACATGAAACCGGGAGTGCCGATCACCATGCCCGTCTGGGTGAGGACGCTCGCCTCCGCGACGATCGAGATGCCGAAGTCGATGACGCGGGGGCCGTCGGCGGCGAGCAGCACGTTCGACGGCTTCAGGTCCCGGTGGACGAGTCCGGTGCCGTGAATGGCCTCCAGCGCCTCGACCAGGCCGGCCCCCAGGAAGAGCAGCGGGCGCCGGGGCCAGGCCCCGTGGGCGCGGACCGCCGCGTCGAGCGGCATGCCGGGCACGTACGCGGTGGCGAGCCAGGCGGGGGAGCCCTCGGGGTCGGCGTCGACCACGGCAGCGGTGAAGAAGCCCGTCACACGGCGGGCCGCCTCCACCTCCCGGGCGAAGCGCCGCCGGAAGTCGGGGTCCTCCGCGAGTTCGGCACGCACCACCTTCACGGCGACCATCCGGCCGCTGGTGGAGCGGCCCAGGTACACCCGGCCCATGCCGCCCGCGCCGAGGCGGGCGAGGATCCGGTAGCGCCCCACCTGCCGCGGGTCAGCGGCGCCCAGCTCTTCCAACGTCCCCCCAGCCGGTGGTCCCGCGTCCGGGGACCGTCCGCCGACGATTACATCAGACCCCGCCGCCCCGCCGGCCGTCCGCGTCCGCATCCGCCGGACCGCCGGCGGGCGTCCGTTCGCGCGCACTCCCGTTCGACCACGAGTGGCCGCACCCGCCTGCCACGGGTCCGTCCGCGGGGGCGGTGGGAGAGGCGTGGCCGAAACGTCTCGCCCCGGGTGCGCGCGGCCGCCCGATCGGCGGACACCGTCGTGCGCCCCCGTGGTCCCGCCTTCGCGCCGGTGACCTGAGGGATCGTCAAAGCGCTTTGCGGAGGGTGGAGTTACGCAGGGGCGCGCAATCGAGACCGCGCGCCCCCGCGGGCTCTCCCCGGGTGGCTCGAATGTCGTCGTCGGCCCGGATAAACCCCGGGTCGAGCAAGATCACTGCTTCGAGGTAATGCCCCCGTTCCAGCTGGGCGGATGCCGTCCGCAGGCCGCTACTGTTCCCACGGATCTGGACGGATTCCCAGAGATTGTGTCGGTTTTTCCTCTTTTCAAGGAGCGCTCGTCCCATGACCGTTGAGACCGGCCCGGACACGGAGCTGGAGCCGCCTCGGCCGCAGTCCAGCCTCAGCACCGCGGCTGCCCGAAACCTCGCCACCACGACCAAGTCCGCCCCGCAGATGCAGGAGATCACCTCCCGGTGGCTGCTGCGGATGCTGCCGTGGGTGGAGACGAAGGGCGGCGCCTACCGGGTCAACCGCCGACTGACCTACACCGTCGGCGACGGTGTCATCGAGTTCGTCCAGGACGGCGCCGCCGTCCGGGTCATCCCCCGGGAACTCGGCGAACTCGCCCTGCTGCGCGACTTCGACGACGAGGAGGTGCTCAGGGCGCTCGCCGACCGGTGCGTCCAGCGCGACTTCCGCCCCGGAGAGGTCATCGTCGAGCGCGGCACGCCCGCCGAGCAGATCCACCTGATCGCCCACGGCCGGGTCAGCCAGACCTCCGTCGGCAAGTACGGTGACGAGGTCGCCGTCGCGGTCCTCGCCGACGGCGACCGCTTCGGCGAGAACGCCCTCCTGGACGCCGACGCCATGTGGGACTACACCGCCACCGCCGAGACGCCCGGCACCCTGCTCACCCTCTCCCGCGCCGACTTCGCCGCCGTGCAGGCCCAGGCGCCCGCGCTCGCGGAGCACATCCGGCGCTTCAGCTCGCTGCCCGAGCAGCGGCAGAACAAGCACGGCGAGGCGGAGATCGCCATGTCGGCCGGCCACGTCGGCGAGGCCGAACTCCCCGGCGCCTTCGTGGACTACGAGCTCAAGCCGCGCGAGTACGAGCTCTCCGTCGCCCAGACCGTGCTGCGGGTCCACACCCGGGTCGCCGACCTCTACAACGGCCCGATGAACCAGACCGAGGAACAGCTCCGGCTCACGATCGAGGCGCTGCGCGAGCGCCAGGAGCACGAGCTCATCAACAACCGCGAGTTCGGTCTGCTGCACAACGCCGACTTCAAGCAGCGGATCCAGACCCACTCGGGTCCGCCCACCCCGGACGACCTCGACGAGCTGCTCTGCCGCCGCCGCGGGACCAAGTTCCTCTTCGCCCACCCGAAGACGATCGCCGCGATCGGACGCGAGTTCAACGCCCGCGGGCTCTACCCGGACCACGTCGACGTGGGCGGACAGTCCGTCCCGGCCTGGCGCGGGGTGCCGATCCTGCCCTGCAACAAGATCCCCATCAGCAAGGAGCAGACCAGCTCCGTCATCGCCATGCGTACCGGCGAGGACAACCAGGGCGTCATCGGTCTGCGCCAGACCGGACTGCCGGAGGAGTACGAGCCGGGCCTGTCGGTGCGCTTCATGGGCATCAACGAGCAGGCGATCATCTCGTACCTGGTCACCACGTACTACTCCGCCGCCGTCCTCGTGCCCGACGCCCTCGGCGTGCTGGAGAACGTGCAGATCGCCCGCAGGCGCGACTAGCGCCCGAGCGGCGAGGATTCGTCCGAGGGCCGCGCCGGGCCGGGCTCCCCTGGCCGGGACGGCCCCACCATCCCCCCTAGGAGCCACGGATGCCCGATCCCGGGCTTTCCTCCCTGCCCTCGGGTCCGGCCGCGGCGCCCGCCCGTCCACCGCTGCCCGGTCCGCCCTCCGCCCCGTTCGGGACCGCGGGGAGCGCGCCCGTCGAAGCGCCGCCCGCGGCTGCCGCGCCCGCGGCCCCCGTCACGGACGCCGACCTCGCTCCCGTACCGCCGGAATCCGTGCTGGAACGCGTCCTGCGCGGCCCCAGCGGGCTGGGGACGGCGACGCTGTCCCTGGCCCGGCCGGCGGAGCCGCCGGTACCGCCGGCACCACTGCCGGCACCGCCGGTCCTGCCCGCACCGCCGGTATCCGCGGCCGCTCCTGCCGGCGAGGCGCCGGCCGCACCGGGCACGCCCATTCCCGGCCTCTACTACCACCCGATCGCCGAGCCCGACCCGGCCCGGGTGGCGGAGGTCAGCCGCCGGATCAAGGAGTGGGCGGTCCACGAGGTCCAGGCGGTCCCGGCGGAGTGGGAGGACCAGTTCGACGGCTTCTCCGTCGGGCGCTACATGGTCGCCTGCCACCCGGACGCGCCGACGGTCGACCACCTGATGGCCGCCACGCGCCTGATGGTCGCGGAGAACGCGGTCGACGACGTCTACTGCGAGGACCACGGCGGCTCGCCCGTCGGGCTCGGCAGCCGTCTCCTCCTCGCGCACACGGCGCTCGACCACCTGCACACCACGGACGAGTACGCGCCGGCCTGGCGGGAGTCGCTCGAGTCGGACGCCCCGCGCCGGGCCTACCGCTCGGCGATGGACTACTTCTGCCGGCTGGCCACGCCGTCCCAGGCCGACCGCTTCCGGCACGACATGGCACGGCTGCACATGGGCTACCTCGCCGAGGCGGCGTGGGCCGAGACCGACCACGTGCCCGAGGTGTGGGAGTACCTGGCGATGCGCCAGTTCAACAACTTCCGCCCCTGCCCGACCATCACCGACACCGTCGGCGGCTACGAGCTGCCGGCCGACCTGCACGCCCAGCCCGCCATGCAGCGGGTCATCGCGCTCGCCGGGAACGCGACCACCATCGTGAACGACCTGTACTCCTACACCAAGGAGCTCGACAGTCCCGGCAAGCACCTGAATCTGCCCGTGGTGCTCGCCGAGCGCGAGGGCCTCTCCGCCAAGGAGGGCTATCTGAAGGCGGTCGAGGTCCACAACGACCTCATGCACGCCTTCGAAGCCGAGGCCGCCGCGCTCGCGGCCACCTGCCCCGCCCCCGTCGTGCTGCGCTTCCTCCGTGGCGTGGCCGTGTGGGTCGACGGCAACCACTACTGGCACCAGACCAACACCTACCGCTACAGCCTGCCCGACTTCTGGTAAGAAACGGACTTTTATCTGTGACCAGCACCGAGTTCACCACCGCCGAAGGCACCTCCACGTTCGTCCCCGCGCCCGCGACGCCCTACCAGGGGGACATCGCCCGCTACTGGAACAACGAGGCCAGGCCCGTGAACCTGCGTCTCGGCGATGTGGACGGGCTCTACCACCACCACTACGGCATCGGCGCCATCGACCACGCGTCCCTCGGCGACCCCGAGGACAGTGAGTACGAGAAGAAGCTGATCGCCGAGCTGCACCGGCTGGAGTCGGCCCAGGCCGAGGTGCTCCTCGACCACCTCGGCACCATCAACCCCGACGACACCCTCATGGACGCGGGCTGCGGGCGCGGCGGTTCGATGGTGATGGCCCACCAGCGCTTCGGCTGCAAGGTGGAGGGCGTCACCCTCTCCGCCAAGCAGGCCGACTTCGCCAACCGGCGGGCCGGTGAGATCGGCATCGAGGACCACGTCCACGCCCGGGTGTGCAACATGCTCGACACCCCGTTCGAGACCGGGCAGATGGCCGGCTCGTGGAACAACGAGTCCAGCATGTACGTCGACCTGCACGACCTCTTCGCCGAGCACTCCCGGGTCCTCGCGGTCGGCGGCCGCTACGTCACCATCACCGGCTGCTGGAACCCGCGCTACGGCCAGCCCTCGAAGTGGGTCTCCCAGATCAACGCGCACTTCGAGTGCAACATCCACTCCCGCCGCGAGTACCTGCGCGCCATGGCCGACAACCGTCTGGTTCCCCAGGCCGTCGTCGACCTGACCGCCGAGACCCTGCCCTACTGGGAGCTGCGGGCCACGTCCTCGCTGGTCACCGGGATCGAGGAGGCCTTCATCGAGTCGTACAAGGACGGCTCCTTCCAGTACCTCCTGATCGCCGCCGACCGCGTCTGACCGCCGCCCCACCGGCGGAAAGGAGCCGGGTCTGCCCCCTTTTCGGACAGGCCCGGCTCCGTCATGGGTGAGATCCGGCCAACATCCGCCCAACGGCCTTTCCGCTCATGCGATTTCATGATTCCCCTTGTTAGCTTCGTTTGCAGACGGAACGGAGCCGGGGGGACTCATGGGACGGGAACGGGGCACGAGCACGTACGCGCACTCCCGCGCGGCGAGCGTGGCGCACGGAACGGGCGGGGCCCGCCGGTGAGCACGCCCACGCCGAGCCCGAGCGCGACCGCCACCGCGCCGCCGAGCCCCAGCCCGAGCTCGAGCCCCAGTCCGAGTTCGAGTCCGAGCCCGCAGCCCACCACGACGCCGACACCCGGCACCTCACAGCTGCCGTCGCCGGCTCCGTCCTCGGGCACGCCCAGCCCCGAGCCGACGCCGTCCCCCAGCCCGCAGGCGTCGCCGACCCCGCCGCACTCCGGCCCGCCGCCGCAGCTGCCGCCGGCGACCCCGCCCGCCGTGTCCAACCCGTGGACGGCTCCCGGCGGCTTCGACGTGCAGCCGTTCCACCTGTACCAGGTGGCATCGGCCCTCGCCGTCGAGCAGCAGTCGTTCCACAAGGCGCTCACGCAGTTCCTCGACGTCCACTCCGGCTACTCCAAGGTCGGCGGATCCGGCACCGTCACGGTCGAGTTCGCGAACCAGTACGCCGCGGTCGTCGCCCTGCTCCTGGAGGTACACGCCAAGGCCGTGGTCGCCATCGGCGGCGCGGCGGTCGGCTTCACCACCACGGCCAACAACTTCCGGCAGGCGGACGCGGCCACCCACCCGCTCAATCCGCCCTTCGCGCCGCAGGCGCCGCCACAGGTCATCACCTCGCCGCCGGCGTACACGGCGCCGCCGCCGTTCGGCGTGCGCGACGGCAACGCCGTCGACGAGTTCGCCGACATCTTCGACGACGGCGACATCCCCGGCTCCCTCATGCGCACGGTGATCGAGCAGGCGCTGCGCACCGGCCGCGCGCTGGAGATCCTGCCGCTCCCGAACTACCTGAAGGTCAACGAGCTCTCCCAGGCCTGGCTGCCGTACCAGACGGGCATCGGCATCATCCAGGGACAGCTCAGCGGCACCATCGACGCCATCACGGACAACTCCAACGCGGACTGGCACAAGGCGATGCTGCAGTTCGTGTCGTCGCTGTGGGGAACCACGGCCTGGGGCAAGAGCACCGTCGGCTACGAATGGGGGCACAAGCCGGCGACCGGCGCCGGCACCAGCCTCCCGGTCTTCGGCGTCCTCGGCACCACGGCCCAGATGCTGGCCCAGGCGATCCGCTCGTACGCGGAGGCCGCCGAGAAGGTCCGTACCGAGCTGCGCGAGATCCTGTACAAGGCCATCAAGGACGCCGTCGCGCTCCTCGACATCACCGACATCCGGGACTTCGGGGGCCTCGTGGAGCGCCTCAAGAAGATGTGGAAGGGCCTGGGCGCCGCGGTGATGGCCAGCATCGACACGGACGCCGTCAACAAGGCCGTCGACACCTACGAGGCCTCGCTGCGGACACAGATCGACGTGGTGAAGAAGCTGCTCGACCCGCTGCGCGAGGCCTCGCGCGCCGTGCCGACCTTCCAGTCGCAGTCGGCGCGTGCCGAGGCCTTCGGATCGCGCTCGCTCTTCGAGTTCGACCGGTCGATCGTCCCGCTCAACGAGCAGTCGCGGGACCCGAACGCCAGGTTCGGCATCGACCTCGCGTCGATGGAGTGGGAGCGCAACGACTTCCAGCCACCGCCGCCCGAGGCGCTGCGGGAGGGGAAGGAGGCCCACACGATCGACAAGCACATCGGTCTCACCCCGCAGCAGCTGATGCACCGGCTGCGCGACCAGGGCGGCGCCGACGCGTCGACCTTCCGCGACCTCTCGTCCGCCGAGCAGTACGTGCAGACCGCGGTGAACGACCCGTCGAAGAAGACCGAGCTGGAGACCTGGATGCGCAACCAGGAGCGCAAGGTCGCCGACGGCACCTTCAAGCCCGGATCCGTCAAGGCCTGGGACTTCCCGGTCACGGACGCGAACGGGCAGCCGGTGCCCGTCGGCACCTCGGTCAGCCAGGCGGACTTCGCCGCGGACGGCTACAAGGCCCAGGCCAAGGACGTCCACACGGTGCACGTGGTCCTCGCCTACTCGCCGGAGTCGAAGTCCTTCTACGTGCTCACCGCCTATCCGAAGGCCCCTTAACATGCGTCAGGTGACCGAACCCACCGACGCCGTCCTGACCAGCGGGGTGATCGCCCGCCTCGTCGACCTCGCCGTGGCCTCGCGCAACCCCGGGGCCGCCCCGCTGGAGGACGAACTCCAGCGCTTCTCACGGCTGATGCAGGACTCCCACGCGATCGCCTGGGTCATGCCCTTCGACGTGGTGGCCTCGCTCCTCGACGCACTGGCCGACGAGTACGGCACGGAACGGTTCGGCACCAGGCCGGCCGCCTTCCGTGACCGGCTCGCCCGGGCGGCCGGCGACGAGCCCGTCGACGCCTTCCTGCGCTCGCTGGCCGAGCTCGTCCGCGACCCCTGGTTCGCCGACCGCCCGGGCTACGACGAACTGCCGCTCTCGCAGTGGGAGGCACTGGCCCGCTTCGACGTCGTCAACGAGTTCGCGTCGCAGCTGCCCACCGGTGAGTACGACAGGGACCCGGAGGCGGAGGCTCGCGACCTGGTCGCCATGGACCACCCCGACTGCCACGGCAGGATCGCGGATCTCGCCGGCCAGCTCCAGCGCCTGCTGTGCATGTTCCGCTCGCCCGCCGATCTCGACGCGGCCTTCGCACCCGTCATGCCGTCGGTGACGAGCGCCCGGCTGCGGCTGCTCCTCGACGCCGTCCACGCCCACTTCGCCGAGCAGCACTGACCCACCCACCCCATCGCCACGGAAGGAGCCGTCACCATGCCCACCGAGCCGAACCTCGACGTGACCGACGAGGACCTGAAGCGTCTCGCGGACGACCTGGACGCCATGCGGACGCACATCGACGGACAGGTGCGGCGGATGGACGCGATCGTCGACCGGGCCGAGGCGCGGTGGCGCAGCGAGGCGGCGACGGCCTACCGGAAGCTGCACCGGGAGGCCGGTGCGGACGCTGTGCGGGTCCGGGAGATCCTGGGAGTCCTGGCGAAGGCCGTGCGGATGAGCCGGGACGGGTTCACCCGCCAGGAGCTGGACATCCTGCGGCAGTTCCGGGCCGAGATGAAGAAGGTCGACATCGACGCCGAGGTGCGCGAACTGTCCGGCGAGGTACCGGGCGGCGCTGCCGGCGGCGCGGCGACGCCGACCAGCAGGATCAACGACCTCTGAACGCCCACCGCACATCCGCACATCGGCACATCCGCACGTCAGCAAGGCAGGGGGAATCGTGAACGACGACGGCTCGATCACCGTCGATCTGGTCGCACTGCGCGAGATAGCCGGCGACCTCGAGGACATCGTGAAGAAGCTCAACGAGAAGCTGGGTGCGCTCTACGACCGCACGGTGCCGGTCGTCCTCGCCTGGCAGGGCGAGGCACGCGAGGCCTTCGTGGACGAGCTCGACCGCTGGGACCGGCAGATGGAGGACCTGCAGGCCGCGCAGAAGTGGCTGCACGCCATCGTCACCACCGGGCACGCCAACTACTCCGCCGCCCAGCGGGCCACCCTGCGCGGCTGGGGCGGTGCCTGACGTGACCCCTGACATGACGAAGCCGTCCGCGCCGGCCGCACCGCCCGTCCCGGCCCGCGCCGACCGCGCCGCGACCTTCCCCGACCGGGCGACGGCCCAGTGGGCCACCCAGCAGGTGATCGCCCTGAACGAGCAGGTCATCCACCGCTGGCTCGCCCAGTCCACCCGGCAGCGGCTCGTCATCGAGGCCGCCTGGCCCTCGCGCCCCGATCCGGTGGGCACGCTGCTCACCACCGGGATGGCCCTCACCGGCCAGGAGCCGATCCCGGTGCGCGCGGCCCGGGTGGTGCTCCGCCGGAACACGTCCGGCGAGCCCGGCGCGTACCCCTTCACCGTGCACTCCTCCCTGCCCGTCGTCCTGTAGAGGCCCCCGTGTCCCTGAACCCCGCCGAGCACGACCGCAAGTACGGCGAGCTCGACCAGGTCGTCCGCGCCCACCTGGGCCTCGGCCCGCACGCCCCCGAGGCGGTCACCGGCTATCTGCGGCAGACCTGGCGCACCCGGCCCTGGGCGATCGCGGTCGCCGCCGAGCAGCTGCGCGTCTACGCGGACAATCCGCCGGGGCGGCTGCGGCTCCGGCTCGGCGAGTACTACCGGCTGCCCGACGTGGGCCTGCCGCCCGAGGAGATCCGGGACTGGCTCACGGGCCTCGCCGACCGGCTCGACGAGAGCCTGGCGAACGGCCAGGCGCCGCCGCCGGCCCCGCCCGCCACGCCGTGGGAATGGCGGGCCCGCTTCCCCGAGCTCGCGCAGCTGCTCGGCGGCTGGTTCTCGCAAGACATGCCGGAGGAGTTCGGCGACCATGAGGCGGCCCTCGCCGACTACCTGGAGGGCACCGACGCGGGGCTCGTCGCCCAGCTGACGGGCGAGCTGCACGACCTGCTGGCCCTGCCCCTCGAGGAGGACGAGTTCGCCCTCGCCCTGGCCGCCCTCGGTGCCGAGGTCGTGCCGCCGGCCTCCTACACTCCCGGAGCCTGGCTCACGTCCCTCGCCCTGCGCCTGCGCGGCTGAGCCGGCGGCCGGCCGTTTCCCCCCGGCGCACGGCGGGCAGTCGCTGAGGCAGCGGGGGCCGTACGGCCGCGGTGGTGAGTGGCATGGCCAGACCGATATGGACCGGGGTGCTCAGTTTCGGGCTCGTCAGCGTTCCCGTCGGGCTGTACACCGCCACCTCCGCGCACACGCTGCGTTTCCACCAGCTGCAGCGCGGGACCTCCGACCGGATCCGCAACCGGCGGGTGAACGAGCGGACCGGCGAGGAGGTCGAGCTCGACGACATCGTCAAGGGCTTCGACACGGGTGACGAGTACGTCCTCGTCGAGCCCGACGAGCTCGACGAGATCGCGCCCGGACGTTCGAAGGCGCTGGAGATCAGCGGGTTCGTGGACCTGGACGCCATCGATCCGATCTTCTTCGACCGGACCTACTACCTGGGGCCCAAGAGCAAGGAGTACGCGAAGGTGTACGCCCTGCTGGAGCGGGCCCTGGCGAAGACCAACCGGGCGGGCGTGGCCACCTTCGTCATGCGCGGCCGCGAGTACCTGGTGGCCCTCAAGTCCGAGGAGGGCATCCTGACCCTCCACACGCTGCACTGGGCCGACGAGATCCGGAACCCCCGCGAGGAGGTTCCCGACCTGCCGGCGTCCCGGACCTCGGCCGGCGCGAAGGAGATGCGGATGGCGGAGCAGCTGATCGACGCGCTCGCGACGGACTGGGATCCCGAGGAGTTCCACGACACCTACCGCGACAAGGTCGCCGCCCTGATCCAGGCGAAGAAGGCCGGCGAGACCGTCGAGAAGGCCGAGCCCGCGGCGGAGGCGACCAACGTCATCGACCTGACCGAGGCGCTGCGCGCGAGCGTCGAACGGGCCCGTGGCAGGCGGGGCGAGGTCACGCGGGACGAGGGTACGAAGGGCCAGGGCCAGGGCCGGGGCAAAGGCAAGGGCCAGGGCGAGGGTCAGGGCAAGGGCCAGGGCAAGCGGGGCCGGAAGGAGTCCGGCCTCTCCGAGCTGACCAAGGCCGAGCTGTACGAGCGGGCCTCGGCCGCCGGGATCCCCGGCCGCTCGGGCATGAAGCGCGACGAGCTGATCAAGGCCCTGGAGCGGGCAGGGCGGCAGGCCGCCTGAGGGTGAGGGTGGCCGAGTGTGCCTGAGGAGGGCCTGGAGTAGTGAGGTAGTGAGGAGGGGGCTGATGTGCCTGGGGGGGAAGACAGCCCTACCGTCTATCGGTCTCCTCGGGCCTGTCGGTCCGTTCGGGCCGGTCGGTGGGACCTGGCCGGTCGGTCGGCTCGGGCTGGTCGGTCGGCTCGGGCTGGTCGGTCGGCTGGGGCCTGTCGGTCGGCTGGGGCCCGTCGGTCTGCTCGGGCCGGTCGAGTGGCTCCACCGCGTCCTTCGGCACGAACACGTGCAGGGCGCGTTCGGTGGGTTCCGGGTCGGGGACCGAGACGGCCACCCGGGCGTACGGCGAGGCCGGGCCCAGGTCCATCTGCAGGGCCGGTGCCTCGGCCCGTACCGCCACGAAGTCCCGGCCGGCCGGGCCCTGCCGCTCGCCCACGCAGCGGCCCGGCAGCCACACGCCGCGGGCCGCCTCGCCGCGCAGGACGCGCCACCAGCTCCTCTCGACGCCGACGGCGCGCAGCGCCGAGACGGGCAGCCGTAGCGTGCGGCGCCGGGCGGCCAGCGCCTCGCGCGGTCCGAGCCGGACCACGATCTCGCTTCCTTCGACCGTCACGCGCGTCACGGCACGCTCACCCGCCTTCGCCGAGTGCGGCGAGCCGCCGTCGCGCCGCCCCGGCGGAGTGGCCGCGCGGCGCGTCGCGCCACGGCTCGCGGTCGAGCAGTTCCTCGGCGTCCCGCAGGGTCCAGCGGCGCGCCGTGAGGCCGGGTTCCTCGAGCTCGGCCCAGTCCAGCGGCGCGGCGATGGGGGCGCCGGGACGGGCCCGTACGGCATAGGGGGCGACGGCGGTCTGCCCGTAGCCGTTGCGCTGGACGTCCAGGTAGAGGCGCCCTCGGCGGTCCTTCTTGCGTGCCGCGGTGGTCAGTTCGTCCGGGTGGCGGGCGGCCAGCAGCTCGGCGACCTCGCGCGCGAAGGCCCGTACCTCGTCGAAGGTGTCCCGGCGCACCAGCGGCACCACGACGTGCAGCCCGCGCGAGCCGGTCGTCATCGGCAGCGAGGGCAGCTCCAGGTCGTCGAGGAGCGCGCGCAGCCGGCGGGCGGCCCGGAGCACGGACGCGAAGTCGTCGCCCGGCGGGTCGAGGTCGAAGACCAGCCGGTCGGGGTGGTCGGGGCGGTCGGCGCGGGACAGCCAGCGGTGCGGGGTGACGCAGGCCTGGCCCGCCAGGTAGACGAGCGAGGCGGCGTCGTCGCAGAGGGCGTAGGTGACCGAGCCGTCCGCCTTGGGCAGTTCGGTGCGGGCCAGCCAGTCGGGGAAGTGCTCGGGCACGTCCTTCTGCATGAAGCCGGAGTCGTCGATGCCGTCGGGGTGGCGCTCCAGCATCAGCGGGCGGCCGCGCAGGTGCGGCACCATGTGCCGGGCGACCCGGCGGTAGTAGTCGGCCAGGTCGGCCTTGGTCAGCCCGTCGGCGGGGAACAGCACCTTGTCGGGGCGCGGCACCTCGACCGTGCGCCGTCCGACCCGTACGGCGTCCGCCGTGCCGCGCGCCGCGCTCATGACCCCTGCCCGTTCCCGGCGCCTTCGTGGTCGCCGGCGACCTGGCGCAGCGTACGGCCGGTGCGGGCCGAACGGGCGCGGTGCGGATCGGTGCCGCCGTTCTCCCGTGCCCGCCGGTCGGCGCGCTTGACGAGCAGCCACGCCTCCCGGCCCGAGCCGTCGCCGCGGATACGGGTCAGCGCGTAGCCGCCGTGGAGCTTCCGGCCGTCCAGCCAGAACGAGGCGTGTCCGCCGTCCAGGGCCTCGGCGAACGGGACCTCCCGGCCGCGCCGGTCCTCGGACAGGTTCCGGTACGTGCCCTCGTCCCAGACGATGACCGTGCCGGCGCCGTACTCGCCGGGCGCGATCACGCCCTCGAAGTCGCGGTAGTCCAGCGGGTGGTCCTCGGTGGGCATGGCGAGGCGCTTGTCCTGCGGATCGGCCGAGGGGCCCTTGGGCACGGCCCAGGACCGCAGCACCCCGTCGACCTCCAGCCGGAAGTCGAAGTGCATCGCCGTCGCGTCGTGGATCTGGACCACGAACGAGGGCGGTTCGCCGGGTGCCGCGGCCGCGTCTCCGCCACGCGGTTCGGCGGTCCGGGAGAAGTCCCGGCGCCGGTGGTACTCGTCGAGCGCGCGCGTGGGACCCACGGTCTCCTCCTCACGACGTGAGATCGGCTTCCGTCACCCGGCGGCTACCCCGTGCCCCGGCGGCTACTCCGCCCGCGGCGGCTGCTCCGCCCGCGGCGGCTGCTCCGCCCGCGGCGGTGCTCCGTCCCGTGACGGCTGCTCGGTCACTTGGCGACTCCTCGCTCACCCGGCGGCCGCTCGGGACTCCGCCGCGGCATCCCCGCTCCTGCGGATGGTGCAGTGCAGCGAGTCCCCGATCACGTCGGCGACGATCGTGTCGCCGGGATCGGCCTCCCCGCCCAGCAGCAGCGAGGCGATCCGGTTGTCCAGCTCGGTCTGGATGGTGCGGCGCAGCGGGCGGGCGCCGAACTCCGGCTGGTAGCCGTGGGCGACGAGGAGCTTCTTGGCCGACTCGGTGACCTCCAGCCGGAGGCCCTGGGCGTGGACCCGGTGCTCGCTGCGGTCGAGGAGGTGCTCGACGATCCGCGTGAGGTCCTGCTCGGTGAGGCTGTGGAAGACGATGATGTCGTCGATGCGGTTGAGGAACTCCGGCAGGAACCGGCCCCGAAGGTCCTCCATCAGCTCGTCCTTCAGCTCCGCCGCGTCGCCCTCGTGGGCGAGGATCCGGTGCGCGCCGATGTTGGACGTCATGATGACCACGCAGTGGCGGAAGTCCACCGTGCGGCCCTGGCCGTCCGTCAGCCGGCCGTCGTCCAGGATCTGCAGCAGCGTGTTGAAGACGTCCGGGTGCGCCTTCTCCACCTCGTCGAACAGCACGACGCTGTACGGTTGCCGGCGCACCTTCTCGGTGAGCTGGCCGGCCTCCTCGTACCCCACGTACCCGGGAGGCGCGCCGACGAGGCGCGCGACGGTGTGCTTCTCCTGGAACTCGCTCATGTCGAAGCGGATCATGCGGTTCTCGTCGCCGAAGAGCAGTTCCGCCAGGGTCTTGGCGAGTTCGGTCTTGCCGACGCCCGTGGGGCCGAGGAAGAGGAAGGAGCCGACGGGGCGGTTCGGGTCGCCCATGCCCGCGCGGTTGCGGCGGACCGCCTCGGAGACCGCGGTGACCGCCTCGTCCTGGCCGACGATCCGGGCGTGCATCTCCTCCTCCAGCCTGAGGAGGCGTTCCTTCTCGCTCGTGGTGAGCTGGGAGACGGGGATGCCGGTGCGACGGGAGACGATGTCGGCGATGTCGGACGCGGTGACCGACACGACGCCCTCCCGGCGCTCCTCGATGCCCGCCAGCTCGCCCTCCGCCTCGGCGATCCGCTGCTTCAGCTCGGCGGCCTTCTCGAACTCCTCGCCGGCGACCGCCTGGTCCTTCTCGCGGCGGAGCCGGGCGAGCGTGTCCTCGAGGCCGACGACCTCGGTGGAGCGGCCCGCGCTGCGCAGCCGGACCCGGGCGCCCGCCTGGTCCATGAGGTCGATCGCCTTGTCGGGCAGGAAGCGGTCGCTGATGTAGCGGTCGGACAGCTCGGCGGCCGCCGCGAGGGCGCCGTCGGCGAAGCGGACCTGGTGGTGGGCCTCGTACGCGTCCCGCAGTCCTTCGAGGATCTGCACGGTCTCCTCGACCGTCGGCTCGGGGATCAGGACGGGCTGGAAGCGGCGTTCGAGCGCGGCGTCCTTCTCGACGTGCTTGCGGTACTCGTCGATGGTGGTCGCGCCGACGACGTGCAGCTCGCCGCGGGCGAGGGCGGGCTTGAGCATGTTGCCGGCGTCCATCGAGCCCTCGCCGGTGGCGCCCGCGCCGACGACGGTGTGCAGCTCGTCGATGAAGAGGATGGTCTCGCCCTCGGCGCGCTGGACGTCCTCGATGACCTTCTTGAGGCGTTCCTCGAACTGGCCGCGGTACTGGGCACCCGCCACCATCCCGGACAGGTCGAGCGAGACGACCCGCTTGTCCTTGAGGGTGTCGGGCACCTCGCCCGCCACGATCCGCTGGGCGAGGCCCTCGACGATGGCGGTCTTGCCGACACCGGGCTCGCCGATGAGCACCGGGTTGTTCTTGGAACGCCGGGACAGGATCTCCACGGTCTGCTCGATCTCCTCGGCCCGGCCGACCACCGGGTCGAGCCGGCCCGCCTTCGCCTCCTCGGTGAGGTCACGGCCGAACTCGTCCAGCGTGGTGGCCGGCTCCCTGGGCGCGGCGGGCGCGCTCTCCGGGCGCGAGGCCTGCTCGGCGAGGCCCCGCAGCTTCTGCACGTCCAGGTCCTCGGCGCGCAGGAAGCGGGTGGCGCCCGAGTCGGGGTCGCGGAGCAGGGCGCCGAGGATGTGCTCGGGGCCGATGTACGAGACGCCCGAGGCCTGGGCGTAGGCGTGGGCGGCGGCGAGGGTGCGCTTGGCCGCCGGGGTGAGCCCGGGCTCGGCGGACGGCTCGCGGGACTCGCGGGGGAGCAGCTGGGCGATCTGCTCGGCCAGCTTGTCCGGGCTCACCCCGGCCTCGTCGAGGATCCGGCGGGAGGGTTCGACCTGCGTGGCCGCCCACAGCAGGTGCTCGGTGTCGAGGTCGGTCGTGCCGTCCTGGACCGCCTTCCGTGCCGCCTGGTTGAGGAGTTCGTGCGAGGACTCCGTCAGGAGGCGCCCGATGGGCACCCGCTGGACGGCCGGGGGCGAGGACGCGGGCGACATACCGAAGAACCGGTTCAGCAGGTCGCTGAACGGATCGGAGGAACCGAAGGGCGAACCGAACGCCATCGACATCTGAAGCTCCTGACGGGGTGGGGTCACCCACCGCGCGCCTGTCCGGGTGGGGGTCACACCCACTCAAACCCGGCCGTTACGGCCCCGCAACGCGGGGTCCAGGACCGGAGTGGGACCGGCGACGGCGGGTCCTGGCGCACCGGCCCGAGGCGGCCGGAAACGCGCATATCAGGCCGTACGTCACCGTCCGTCACGGCCGCGGTCCCCGGCCGTACGGCGACCTGCCCGCGCGGCGGAAGGGTGAACGGCGCGCGCACTTCCCCGGAGCACACGGAGCGCATGGAGCGCATGGAGCACACGACGCACACGGAGCACTCGGGGCACACGGGGCACACGGGGCACACGGAGCACACGGAGTACACGATGCACATGGGGCCCGCGGGAGCTCCGACGCGCCGCCGCCCGGGCGACCCGGCACCGCTCGGAACCCAGCCGTCCCTCAGTCGCCCTCAGTCGCCGACGGAGACGACGACCGCGCTCATCGGGCCGCCGGGCGTCCGGTACGTGACGGTGTCGCCGGCGCGCCGGCCGAGCAGCGCGGAGCCCAGCGGGCTGTCCGAGGTCACCAGGGCCGGGTCGTCCGCGTCCGCCAGTTCGCCGAGGTGCACGGTCGACTCGCCGCCGTCCTCGAAGCGCACGGTGACGGTGCTGCCCACGCCCACCTCGGCGGCCGACGGCGCGGGGGCGGCCGCGCCCTCGTCGAGCCGTGCCTCGATCCCCGCGATCTCCCGGTCGAGCCGGTCGAGGTCGTCGGCGCGCCGCAGTTCGTCGGCGTCGTCGGCCCGGTCGCCGACCGGGTTGTCGTCACGCAGGGTGGCGGCCACCGCCCGGCGTTCGGCCCGCAGTTCGGCGAGCTCCTGCCGGAGTGCCCGGAGGGCGTCGGCACTGATGGGCTCGGGACCGTCGGTCATACCTGCTCCCTGCTCGGTGTCCGGTGGGACGCGCGGCCGGAGGGCCGGCGTCTCCATTACCGCACCGCCCGTCACCCCCGGCAATCCGGTACCGCGGTTGACGGGCCCGCCAGGGTGCCCCGGCCGCCGTCCCGTCAGGCGTCCGCCTCCGCCGGTTCCGGCTGGATGCCGGCCAGCAGGTTGAAGGCGCCGGTCAGCAGGTTGAGGGTGACCACGCCGACCACCTCGGCGATGATCCGGTCGCTCCAGCCGTGCGCCCGCAGCTCCGCCACGTCCTCGTCGGCCAGCGTGCCCGGCTCGGCGAGGACGCGCAGGGCGACCGCGATGAGCGCCGCCTCGCGGGCGTCCGTCGAGGTGCCCTGGCGGGCCAGCTCGATGTCGTCCTCCGTCAGCCCCGCGTCGCGGGCCGCCGCCACATGGGCCTCGCGGCAGGTGCCGCAGCCGATCCACTCCTGCGCGGCGAGCGAGATCTTCTCGCTCAGCGGCCGCGGGATCCTCACCCGCTTCATCGCCCGGGACAGGCTCAGATAGCCCTCCAGGACGGCCGGTGAGTGGGCCATCGTGGACACCATCTCGCCGGCCGAGCCGTGCCGCTCGACGATGTCGGCGAGCAGTTCGCGCGCCTTGCCGGTGGCCTGCTCGGGCCGGAGCGCGGTCAGTCGTCGCACCTTGCCTCCTGTTCGTACGTACGGTGTCTGCGGTCCGCGTGGGCTGCACTGCATACCCTACGGGGGTATAACGCGAGAGTCGGTACGGGAGTTCCCGGCGGGCCGTTCTACGATCGAGGGGTGATCAAAGGCGTCATGTTCGACTTCTCCGGCACCCTGCTGCGCGTCGAGTCCATCGCCCACTGGCTGGACGCCGTCCTGGCCCGTGCCGAGGTCCGGCTCTCCGGCGACGAGTTCGCCCGCACCGTGGAACGGCTCACCCACTACGGCGCCCTGCCCGGCGGCCCGGCACCGGTGCGGGTGCCCGGGCGGCTGGAGAAGCTGTGGCGGGAGCGGGACCTCGACGCCGAGCGGCACCGCGCCGCGTACACCGCCCTCATGCACGAGGCCGGCGTGACCGACCCGGCCCTGGCCGACGCCCTCTACGAACGCCACAAGCGCCCCGAGGCCTGGCAGCCCTACCCCGACACCGCCCGCACCCTCGGCGAACTGAGCCGCGGCGGCGTCTCCGTGGCCGTGGTCAGCAACATCGGGTGGGACCTGCGCCCGGTCTTCCGCGCGCACGGCCTCGACGCCTGGGTCGACGTCTACGCCCTCTCCTTCGAGGTCGGCGTCCAGAAGCCCGACCCCGCCATCTTCCGCTTCGCGTGCGAACGGCTGGGCCTCACCCCGGCCGAGACCCTGATGGTCGGCGACGACCGCCGCGCCGACGGAGGCGCCGAGGCGCTCGGCGCCCGGGTGCACTACGTCGACCACCTGCCCGTCGACCGCCGCCCGCACGGACTCCTCCCGGTCTTCGGTCTGCTCGGCGGCACGGCCTAGGGCCTGTCCGCCGGACAGGCCCTAGGGGCGCCTCGCCGATCACGCCGGGCTCGCGACCCGGCACCCCTACCGGCGCCTCGCCCCCCCGCCGCTCAGACCCAGTTGACCTTCGCCTGCGCGAGGAGCGGATCGTCCACCAGCTCCCACAGCGGCACGGCCACGTTCCCGATCCGGTAGCGGCCGCCGAAGTGGAGACCCAGGACCCGGTGGTCCGTCAGGTCGAAGACCGGGGAGCCGCTGTTGCCGCCGAGGGTGGAGCAGTCGTGGCGCATCACCAGGCCGCCGGGCGTGAACTCGGTGGCCGTCCCCGGCTGCAGCCGCTTCACGTTGTAGATGTCCATGAAGATCCGCCGCATCGACTCCGGCTCGTTGCGGCGCCCGTCCCAAGCCGGATAGCCGATGACGTACACCGGCCGGCCGGGCAGGCTCGCCGGGGCGTCGGCGGCGACCGCCAGCGGCGACGGCAGCGGCTCGCCGTCCGGCGGGGCGATCCGCAGCAGGGCCATGTCCACGTCCGGATGGATCCCGATCACCTCGGTGACCTCGTACGGCAGCGGGCCGGCGGCCGGCACCGGACCGGGCGCCTGGTGCGCCGGCAGCTCCTCGCCGGGATCGACCCGGGCGGTCATGCCCTGCTGGAAGGTCCAGCCCGCGCCCTCGGCGCGGCTGAACTCGGCCGCCACGTGCCGGTTGGTCATCACCGCCTCGGGGCCCACCACGAAGCCCGTGCCGATCCACTCCAGGCTGTGGTGCCCGGTGACCTCCACCCGCCCCACCCGGGCGATGGACTCGCGGATCGCGGCCCGGCTCGCGTCGAGCACCGACCAGTCGCCCTCCTGCGAGGCGAAGTCCTGCCCCTGCACCAGGATGGCGGGACGGCCCTCCAGGAGGACGATCGCCTCCACCCCGAAGTACTCGTCCTCGTCGATCTCCTCCGCGCGGCCCTCGGCCAGCTTCTCCAGGCCGGTCACCCCGGCCTCCAGGACCCGGGCCCGTTCCTCCTGGGCGAAGCGGCCGATCTCGGCGGCCGGGGCGGCACCGGGCGGCAGCTCTTCGGCGGACTCCTGGATCTCCAGCTCCTGTTCGAGCCGGCCGCGCACCCGCGCGGCCACCTCGCCCAGGTCGCCGAAGACCTGCTCGGGGCCGGTCGCGACCGGCGACCCGCTGTGCGAGCCGCTGCGTGATCCGTAGCTCATCTCCCGTCACCTCCGCCTGGCACCTGGGCCTGTCGCCTGTCGCCTGCCGTCTTTCGCCGGTCGGGTCCGCCCATCGTCCTCCGCCCGTCACAGCTCGGGTTCCCGCGGCAGCGCCGCCTGCGCCGCCATGATCTCCTCGTACAACTCGGGCCGGTTCTCCCGTAGATGGGCGAGGATGCAGCTCAACTGGGTGCCGACGTTGACCACCGCCGTCGTCCGTCCCTGGTAGTCGAGGTCGCTGACCCGGCGCGCCCCGCGGTGCAGCGCGACGACCGTCCAGCGGTCGGTGAAGACGGGCGAGCCGGAGGAACCGCCCTGCGTGTCGGTGAAGTAGGCGAGGTTCTTGTCATCCGCCTGGTACACCAGGTTGTTGCGCAGCGCGACCCGCTTCGGCATGCCCTTGGGATGCTGGATGATGTTGACCGCCTGCGGAGCGTTCCCCCGGGCCTCGCAGGGCGCGGTCGCCACCCGCAGCACCATCCGCTCCGGCTGGGCGGTCGTCAGACGCAGGATGGCGTAGTCGAGCTGCTCGTCCCAGGCGACCAGCTCCGAGGCCGTGGCCTCCTCGGTCTCGGCCTGGTCGGCGCCGTAGTCGAAGCGCGAGCGGGAGTTGCGCACCTGGAGCTGGAGGTCCTCCTCCGCGACCCGCTTGCGCCCGCCGCCGATGCCGTTACGGGCGTTCACCACATGGTGGTTGGTGACGAGCAGTCCGGGTGCGATCAGCCAGCCGGTGCCGACGTGCGGGTACGCGGGGTGGAGCTGCTGCCCCGACTCGTACGGAGGCACGGTGACGCGGGCGACGGCCGCGCCGGCCACGAAGCCCTCGTACAGGAACTCGAAGGGCACCATGTCGTCCCGGACGACGATCTCCTCCTTGAACTCCGGCAGCAGCAGCTCGTCCGGCAGCTCGGGCTCGCCCGCCGCGTCCCGCACCACGTGGTCGAGCGCCCGCTGGAAGACGGCGACCGCGCCGAGGTCGGCGGCCAGGCCGATGGCGTTGCGCAGCCACAGCTCCAGCGGCACCTCGCCCTCCATCAGCCGCTCGACCCGGTTCATCGTCCGCAGGTCGGACTGGAGCTGCCGGAACGGGGTCGGCTGGGGCAGCAGCGCCATCCAGAAGTGGTCCTTGATCCCCGTGAACAGCCGGCGGCGCAGCGCCCGGTCGGCGAGACCCGCCTCCATGGCCGCGTTCTCCACGCCGAGCAGCTCGTCGGAGCTGAGGTACGGCTCCTCCCGCCACGCCGCCTCGGCCTGGTCCGGCGGCGGGGTGAGCCCCACCAGGTCCGTGCCGCCCGGCACCGGCCCGTACCCCGGGCCGCTGCCGCGGTCGCGCAGCACCGAGCCGGCCTCGACGGCGGCGGCGACGCCGACCAGGAGATCGCCGCTGCGGTCGTCGAGCGTCAGTGCCCGCCAGGCGAGGCTGTCCAGGGTGCCGTGGCGCCGCGCCTCCCGCAGCGCCTCCTCGACCCGGTCGGGCGGCATCGGCGGGGTGAAGACGCCCGACGCGGCGGCGGCCGCGGACCCGGACGCGGGCAGGTGGGCGGGCGCGTGCCCGGACGCGGCGGGCGTGCCGGGCGCGGGGGCCGGCCCGCCGCCGATGCCAGGGTCACCCGCCGGAGCGCGGGCCGTCGAGGTGCCGGTCGTCGGGGCCCCGGGCGCCGGAGCACCGGCCGCCGGAGCGCCGGCGGCGGCCGACTCCAGGATGCGGGCCAGCGGTTCGCGCAGCTGCGGCTCGTCGGCCATCGCCGTGTCGAACCAGCGGGCGAGGGCCGAGACCACCGCCTCGTCGTCCTCCGGCAGTCCCACCAGGCGCAGCGCGCGGGCCAGGGCCGGCGGGTCGACCCGGCAGGCCGAGACCGCCGCCGCGCGGGCCAGCGCCGGCTGCCGGGCCAGGTCCTCGTCGGGCAGCCCGCGCAGCCGCCGGGCGAGCCGTGCGTCGGTCTCCTCCGAGTTCACGTTCGCCGCGGCGGCCAGCCGGGACCTGGCCACGAGTACACCGATCGACTCGTAGGGCAGCCCGAGCCCCGCCGCCACGTCCTCGGCCTCCTGGAGGTCCCGGTCGGCGTCGGCGAAGTCACCCGCGTCCTGCGCGAGCCGCGCGGACAGCTGGAGCAGCTCCAGACGGGTCTCCGCACAGCCCGCCTCCTCCGCCCGGTCCACCGCCCGCTCGGCCGTCTCCCGCGCGTCCTCCGCCCGCCCCGAGCGCGCCAGGGTCTCCACGAGCAGGGCGTGCAGCCTGCTGCACGGCGTCCACGGCCGGCGCTCGGCGAGCCGCTGAGCGGCCGCCTCCACGTAGCCCTGGGTGAGCAGGTCCTCGACCTCGCGGGCGGTGATCCGCTCCCAGTCCTCCTGGTCGGCCTCGGCCATGATGTGGTCCGGCACGTGCCCGCCGATCCGGCCGAGCAGGAAGGCGGCCGAACGCGGCGCCATGTCCCGCTCGGCGCCCGCCAGGTGCTGCTCCACGCCCGGCAGCCAGCGGGCCTCGACCGTCCGGGGGTTCTCGCCGAGGCGCAGCCGGTGGTAAATCTCCTCGGCCCGGTCACGGACGGTGTCGCGGGCCGCGTACCAGTCGACCGCGCGGGTGTCGACCGCGCGCATCAGGTCGGTCCGCGCGCCGTCGGAGAGCCGCAGCATGATCGAGCGCAGGTCGGGCCGGTGCCTGATCGTCCGCGGCCCCGCCGACTCCATCAGGTCGAGCCGTGAGGTCAGCAGCCCGAACAGCCGCCCCGCCTCCGCGACGGACGGCTCCGCCAGCCCGGCGGGCTCCGCGAGCACCTCGCGCACCAGCTCCGGCGTGATGACCCGCAGCGCGAGACCCGCCTGGGCGAGGGCCCGCACGGCCGGGTCGGCGATGTGGTTGAGCAGCCGGTCGTACAGCGTGCCCTGGATCAGCATCTGGTCCACGCTGCTGTGCAGCCGCCGCCGCGACGTCACGCCGTGCAGCAGCTCGCCGAGCGACTCGGCGTCCTCGCCGAGCGAGACCGCGGTACGGGCCGCCAGCCTGAGGCTCAGCGGGTGGCCGCCCACCTGCGCGTACAGATCGTGCGCCACCGTCTCGTTCTTGACGCCGGACGAGATCAGGAGGTCGACCGAGGCCTGCTCGTCGAGTTCCGTGAGCTCCATGGTGCGGGGGGTGAGGACCCGGGCCGGGTGGTCGATGGGCGCCCGGCCCGCCGCGACCCACCGCAGCCGCGGATAGGCGGAGCGCAGCGCCGTCCACACCGCCCACATGCGGGAGATGAGCGGCGAACCGCGGTACTGGGCCTCCTCGAACGAGTCGACCGCGATGACCAGCGGCGGCTCCATCGTGCCCGGCGGGGTGGCGACCGCCTTCGCGACCAGGTTCGCCAGTTCGCGGGCGAGGTCCTGTTCGCGGGCGCTGGCGCGGGAGTGGAAGCCGGCCGAGTAGTCGCGGCCGTAGGTGGCGCGGGTCGCGGAGAGCCGCGACAGCTCGTCCAGCTCGTTGCGCTCGCCGCGCTGGACGCTGGCGGTCTCTCCGCAGCGGTCGGCGAGCGAGTCGAAGGCCTCCCGGTGGTCCGGGTACTGGATGCCCAGCTGCCGGGCCGCCTCGGCGACGAGGGTGGAGGGTTCGTGGATGGACAGCGTCGGGCGCTCGAAGTCGATGTAGGCGAAGGGGAACCCCTCGGGCGCGGCCTCGCGCAGGCTGTCCAGGAGGAAGCGGGCGAGCAGGGTGCTCTTGCCGATGCCGCCGATGCCGTACAGCAGCACGGGCGGCTCGGCCGGCTCGGTCGGCAGTGCGATGTAGCCGCGCAGTGCGTCGAGTTCGCGCGTACGGCCGTGGAAGGTGTCGCGGACGAGCAGCCGCAGCGGCTGCAGCAGCCGGGCCCGCTCCAGGCGGCGCTGCAGGTCCTCGACGGACGGCAGGAGTCCGGCCGTACCCGGCACCTGCTCCAGCCAGAGCACCGCCTGGAGGACGTCGGACAGCTTCTCCACGTCCGCGTCGGCGAGCAGGGCTTCCGTCGCGGCGTCGGCCGGGGCGGACGACAGGTGACCCGACGCGGTGCCGGGCCACGTGCCGGCCGGGGTCCCGCCCGGCCGTCCCGGAGCATCCGCGTTCGCCAGCAGGGCCAGTGCGGCGCGTGCCACGCCCGCGTCCGCCGGCAGCGCGTCGGCGTTGGCGGCGAGCACCGTCAGGGCGGCCCGGGGTCCCGCGAGGCCGCGCAGGGTCTCGGCCCGGACCTCCGGGGCCAGCACCCAGCACACCGAGCGCTGCGGGGTGGCGAGGGCCGTGCAGTCGTCCACGAGCTGCAGGGCCAGGCCGCTCGCCTCGCGTTCGCCGGGCAGCCGCAGCTCTGCCGGGTCGAAGGCGTCCAGGAGACAGGCGGCCTCACGGTAGGCGCGACGCAGCTCGGGCACGGCGGACACCACGGGCGCCACGGGGGAGCCCAATGCGGTGCGGAGCCGGGCGGTGAAGTCCTCTCCGGGCCCCAGGCGGAGATGGATCCGTACCGCCTCCTCGACCGCCGTGCACACCCGCCGCATGTAACTCTCGGCCGGGTCCGCCGAGTCGACCGCCCGCAGCACCTCCGTGACGGTCCTCTCCACGAGCCCGGGCGGGAGGTCGGCGTCCGGGGCGCCGGAGCTCTCGCGGAAGAACCGGACGAAGAAGTCCCGCAGTTCGTCCGGACCGGCCGGGACCGCCGTGTCGTGGCACTCGTTCAGCCTGATGTCGTACGGGAGCTGGTGCAGCGTCGTGGAGTAGCCGAGCAGCACCAGGCGGGGCACGGTCTCCTTCCGCACCGGCGTGTGCTCGTAGATCGCGAGCGCGAGCTTGCCGATGCAGTCCCAGACGTCGGAGTTCGGATCGAGCGCGTCGCACTCGTCGAGCACCAGCCAGAACCGGTCCTCGGCGGCCGTCGCCCGGCTCACGATCCGGTGCACCGCGTCGTCGATCGAGGGCAGTGGATCGTTCAACCGTGTCGGATTCAACGGGAATCCGTCCGCCTCCGGCCCCGCCACGAACTCCCAGAGCCGCGCCACCAGCCGCTCCGCCGTCGACGTCCGCGTCAGCGTCACCCGCACCGGACGGAACTCGTTGTGCTGCCCCAGATGGCGGATCAGCCGGTACGTGTACGAGCGGCCGCTGTCCGGCTCCCCGTCCACCACCAGGACCGTCTGCTCCGGGTCCGCCACGAACCTGCGCAGCGTGCCGCGCAGCTCAGCGCGGCCGATGAACACCTCGCTGCCGTTCCGCAGGACCACCGCCTCGAACGGGTCGCGCGCAGAGTGCCGGACCTCCTCGTCCTCGCGCAGCCGGCCGCGCAGCGCCCGTACCGCCATGCCGCGGCCGACGGAGTCGATGGCGTCGAGCCGGTCGAGGACGTCGAGCCGGGCCAGCGCGTCGAGCAGTCTGCGCTGGTCCGCGATGTCCCGGCGTGCCGCTGCCACCACCACCCGGGCGTTGGCCTCCCGGTCAGGGGTGAGCGGCAGACCGGCCACGAACTCCGCGGTCAGAGGGGTCCGGAGCAGCGCGGCCCGCGGATCGGGATCGTCGAGGAGATGGTCCCGCACCCAGCTGGTGACGAGACCCCACTCCGTCTCGGTGAGCGGCATGACGCACCTGCCCGGTGTCCCCGCGCCGATGGGGACACCTGCTCGCTGCTGTCATCGTCCCGCCGGGCGCAGGCGCCCGCAATCGCTGCGGGCGCCGCCCGGGCGGCCGGACCGCTCTCAGTCCGTCATCGCGATGTCCTCGTACGACTCGAGGCGCCGCCAGCGTTCCTCCGGTGCCCGCATCGGCGGCATCAGGTCCACGTCCGGCAGTGGCCCGAGCTCCAGCTCGGTGATCTCGGCGACGTCCGACACCGGCACCTGGTACGTGCGGAAGGGCCCGAGCGGCGGCGGCGCGCCCGCCTTCGCCCCGGCGAACGCGCGGTCCGCGTCCCGGCTGAGGTCCGGGCTCTGGTCGAGCACGTACGCCGTCGCCGCCAGCGCCCCGTCCTGCATGAACGCGGCCACCTTCCAGAAGCGCAACGGCACCTGGATGCCCCGGTACGGCGGATCGGAGTCCTGGAGCACCGGCCCGGTGAGCACCACCAGCTTGCGGTCGTACTGCGCCGCGTGGTCGAGGAGGTAGTTCTCGATGCCCTGCCACAGCTGTTTGCCCTGGTTGAACACGTCCGCCTGCGGGGCGGCGTTGGTGAAGTGGAAGGTGTCCGTGTTCGCCCGGCCGGCCACCGCCGCCGCGCCCCACACCGGGTCGAGGCGCCGCACCAGATGACCGCGGTCCAGGCTGTTGTTCCGGTAGACGTCATCGCCCGCCTGCTGCTCCCGCGGCAGCCGCGGATCGTACAGCCACTTGTCGTCGCGCGGCACGTCGTCGAGCAGCTCGGCGCCCTCGATGCAGACGGCCGTCGAGGCGGCGAGCCGCCGGTCGGGCCGGAAGACGACGGTGAAATGGGTGTACGGCAGGATCACGGTCTCCACGGCGGTGCGGGCCGGCAGGGCCAGCGGCACGGTCGGGCCGAGGAAGTTCTCGTCGTAACCGGTGGGCTCGTCCGGCGGCCGGCCGTGCCGGGTGTCGCTTGGGTTCATACGATGTAAGTACCGCGCGGATGAGGGCCGCCCACGGCACCGGACCCGCAGGCCACTCGAACAGACGACGCCCCGGTGCCCCCCTCCGATCCGGCCAAGGAGGCACCCCATGCCCACCGGAATCTCCCTGCACGTAGGACTCAACAGCGTCGACCCCGACCGCTACGGCGGCTGGGACGGCACCCTCGTGGCCTGCGAGAACGACGCCCGCGACATGGCACGCCTGGCGCGCGCGGCCGGCTTCGAGGACACCGTCGTCCTCACCCGCGAGGGCACCGCCGACCGGGTCGTCACCGAGCTGCGCGCGGCGGCCGAACGGCTCGCCGCCGGCGACATCCTGCTCTTCACCTACTCCGGCCACGGCGGCCAGGTCCCGGACGTCACCGGCCCCGACGACGAACCCGACCGGCGCGACGAGACCCTGGTCCTCTACGACCGCCAGTTCCTCGACGACGAGGTCCACCAGGAGTTCCTGCGCTTCGACGACGGCGTACGGATCTTCACGCTCTTCGACTGCTGCCACAGCGGCACCAGCATCGAAATCCCCGGCGTCACCGACGTCACCGGCCGCTACCTGCCCGAACCGAAGCAGATCGAACTCTACGAGCGCGACCGCGAGTTCTACGACGACCTGCAGCGCACGATCGCCAAGGACGCCGCCGCCGCGAGCGACGGACAGGGACCTCCGGTGATCCTGATCTCGGCCTGCCAGGACAACCAGACCGCCGCCGACGGACCCGTCAACGGAGCCTTCACCGAGGCGCTGCTGGGGGTCTGGGGCGACGGTGCCTTCCGCGGCGACTACCGCACCTTCCACCGGGCGATCCAACGCAGGCTCCCGCCCACCCAGAGCCCGAACCTCCACACGACCGGAACGCCCTCGACGGCATACCTGGGGCAGCGCCCGTTCACCGTGTGAGCCGAACGGGTCACCGGCCCACGGTCCCAGGGGTCATGGGCGCCACGCCCACGGTCCCCGGACCACGGGGCGGGGTTCACGGCCGGAGGGCGGTCGCGAGCTGGGAGCGCGAGCGGACGTCGAGCTTCTGGTAGATCCGCGTCAGCCGCGCCTCCACCGTCTTCACGCTCAGGTACAGCTTCGCCGCCGCCTCCTGGTTGCTGGCGCCCTGCCCCACCAGACGCGCGAGCCTCAGCTCCGCCTCCGTCAGCGAGGCGAGACCCGGCAACGCGTCCTCACCCACGGGTCCCTCGCCCGCAGGACCGGCCGGCGCCTCGCTCGTGAGCGCGAGCCACGGCACCGCGCCGACGCGCTCGAACGTCGCCGCGGCCGAGTGCAACGCCGCCTGCGCGGCCGAGCGGCGCCGCCGCCGGCGCTCCACACGGGCCAGCGCGACCAGCGCCCTGCCCTGCTCCAGCGGCAGCTCCGCCTCGCCGAACCGGGCCGCCGTGCCCGCGAGCAGCTCCGCCGCCGAATCCGTACGGCCCTCCGCCGCCAGGCACAGCGCGTACGCCCGGTCGCAGCCGAGCAGCACCGTCGTCCGGCCGAGCCGCTCACACACCGGGCGGACCTCCGCGAGGACCGCCATCGCCTCGTCCACCGCGTCGTGCGCGAGCAGCGCCTCCGCCAGCTCCTCGTGCCAGCGCAGCATCGACGGATCCACCGTGGACTGGGCGCGCTCGTTGCTCTCCACCCGGCGCAGCGTCTCCAGGGCCGCCGCGACGTCCCCGTTCACCAGCTGCACCCGGCCCAGCGCGTACAGACTGCGGGACAGGAAGACCCGGTCGCCCTCCTCCTCCGAGGCCTGCACACTGCGCCGGGCGTAGCTCGCCGCCCGGGCGAAGCTGCCGCCGGCGGTCTCTGCCAGCGCCAGGGCGTACCAGGCGGGCCCCGGCGAGAGCCCCGCCTCCAGGGTCAGCGCGAGCGACTGCCCGGCGTGCGCGAGCGCGGACGCGCACGGGCCGATCCGCGACTCGATCTCCGCGAGCGTGCTCAGCAGCTCGATCGCGTCCTCCACCGAACCGCGCCGCTGCACCAGCGGCAGCAGCGCGTTGAGCTGCGTCCGGGCGTCCACGAGCCGCCCGTCGAACAGGGCGTGACGGATGGTCAGGATCTGTGCCGCGTTGCGGATCCCGGCCGGCCGCTCGGCCGTCTCCAGGGCCCGCGCCTGCGCGAGCACCGCCTCCGCGTCCGAGGAGCCGAGGGCCCGCTCCATGCGCGCCTGTACGGTCAGGGCCTGCGCGGCCGTCCGCGGGTCGCCCATCGAGGCCGCCAGCTCGGCCGACTCCATCGCCGCGGCCCGCGAACGCAGCGGATCGCCGTCCGCCAGCACGTACTTGACAGCCAGCCGGAGCTGGACGGCGGCCCGCAGCGCCGTGTCGCCCTCGGAGTCCTCCATCGCGTGCACGTACATCTCGTCCAGGCCGGTCAGCCCCTGCCCCGCCGTGTCGAGCACGGCGAGCCTGGCCCGGACCCGGTCCGCGGGCGCCGCGTCCCGGGCGAGGAGATCCGTCGCGGCGCGCATCGCCAGATCGGCGCGGGCCGCGCGGGCCGCCTCCTCCGCCGCGTCCACCAGGCGGGCGATCCGCTGCTGCCCGTTCCGGCCCGGCGTCGACTCCGCGGCCAGCAGGGCCAGTTCGGCCGCCAGCGCGCTGTTGCCGCGCCGCCGTGCGAGGTCCGCCGCCTCGGCGACCTCGGCGGCCAGCTCCTCGTCCGGCGCGTCGGTGGCGAGCGCCCGGTGCCGCACCGACTCCACCGGGTCGTCCACGACCCGCGCCAACGCCGCGTGTCCGGCGCTGCGTTCGGCCCAGCAGGCGTCGTGCACCAGGGTGGAGGGCAGCAGCCCGGCCGTGAACGCGACCGTGCCGTCCTCGGACAGCGACACCAGGCCGGCCCGCTCGGCCGCGGCCAGGTCGGCCTCGGCGCCGGGCCGGCCGGCCCGGCGGACCAGCGCCGCGGTGGGCCGCAGCGCCAGGGCCGCCAGGAGCAGCGTCGCGCGCACCTCGGGCGGAGCGGCGCCGAGCAGCTGCCGGGCCAGGTCCCGGGCCCGCCCGGACAGCGTCAGCGCCTCCGCGTGGTGCACCGGCGTCCGGGCGTCGGCCAGCGAGCGGCCCACGGCGAGCGCGAGCCGCGGATTGCCGCCGCTCGCCTTGTGGATGCGGCCGGCCATCCGGGACGGCAGCCGGTGGTGGATGAGCAGTTCGGCGATCTCGTCGGCGTGCAGCGGCGGTACGAGCAGCACGTCGGCCTCCGACGGCACCCACAGACGCGTCTCGTGCGGGTCCTTGCCGTAGGCCGCGGCGCCGCCCGAGGAGTCCGCCACGGAGCCCGTGACGGGCCCGGAGGAGGCCTCGGCGGACCCGCCTGCCGTCCCGCCGGAGCCCGTGGCGCCCGTGCCGCCGGTGATGCCGTAGCCCGTACCGCCGGTGATGCCATAGCCCGTGCCGTACGCCGCGTAGGCCTCGGGCGTCTCGACGGCGATCACCCGCAGCGCGGGCGGAGCCAGATGGAGGGCGAAGCGGAGCAGGTCGGCGCTCTCCGGGTCGAGGTGCTGCATCCCGTCGACCACGAGCAGCGCGGGGCCGCGGACGGTCAGCGCCCGCAGGATGCCCGCGAGCCCGAGCCGCAGCGCGATCGGGTCCCAGCCGCCTTCCTCCGGCGGCGCCTCCCGGCACAGCATCGCGACGGCCGCCCGCTGCGGCCCCGGCAGACCGTCGAAGACGCCGGAGGCGATGACGCCCAGGCCGGGTGCGGAGGCGTGCGGGCAACCGCCCTCGTGCCCGCCGGCGGGTCCGGAGCCGGCGGACACCTGACCGGCCGGTCCCGGTCGGGCGGGCGCCGCCACGGCGGAGGATCCGGCGAGCCGGTCGTCACCGCCCGTGGCGCCGCCGCCGGCGTACGGCTGGCCGGATCCGGAAACGGAACCGGCGAAGGAGGGCGAGCCGGAGGCGGCGGGCGGGCGGCCCTCGGCCGTCGTGTGCTCACCGGTACCGGAGGCGCCGCCGGTCGCGGCCGTCGCGGACCGGGGCGGGGGAACGGTCGCGGGCGCCGCCGGGCCCGGGAAGGTGACCGTCGCGGCCACGGACGAGACGAGCGCGGCGGCGGCCGCGCCGGGTATCGCGCGGTCGGCGGGGAGCGTGGCGAGCCACAGGACCGTCTCACCGCGCGCCTCGGCGCGGGCGGCCGCCGCGAGGGCGACCTCGGTCTTGCCGACGCCGGCGGGACCGGTCAGCAGCGCACGGCCCCTGGCCTGGAGAACGCGTTCGAGCCGGGCCAGGAGTTCCTCCCGGCCCACTGGCGCAGGCCGGAGCGGCGCTGTCGTCATCTGTCCACCACCCCTCCGGCGCTCGGGCCCTGCCCGTGAGCCCGTTGCGCAGAGAATACGGAGCACGGCGCCCCAGTCCAGGCCCCTTGTCCGGCATACGGACAACGGACCCCGGTCAGCCGTCCCGGAGACGGGCGTCCCCAACTGCCGGAAGCGCCCGTGGTGTAGACCACGGGCGCTTCGCTGACCAGCGATGATGCTGGTGTGTGGGGGGTGATCAGACGGCGACTCGCGAGCGAGTCGGCCCGCTTAGAAGGTCAGGCTCCACGAGTCGATGTAGCCGGTGTCACCCGAGGCCACATCGCGGACCTGGAGCTTCCAGGTGCCGTTCGCGACCTCGCTGGACGCGTCCACCGTGTAGGTGGCGAGCACGTTGTCGGCGCTGTCGGAACCGGAGGAGGCCTTCAGGTTGCGCACGGTGCCGTCGGGGGCGATCAGGTCGATGACCAGGTCCCCGCGCCAGGTGTGCTTGATGTCCACGTCGACCTTGAGGGCGGCGGGGGCGTTGCCGGTGAGGCCGGTGACGGCGATCGAGGAGGACACGGTGGTGTTGTCCGAGATCGTCACGTTGTTCGCGTTGGTGAAGACCGTGCCGGTCGGCGGCGTGGTGGTGCCGGTGACCGCCTCGACCGACTTCGCGGCGTCCGCGATGCCGGTGCCGCAGCCGCCGGTGCAGGTGCCGGGCAGCGGGCGGGCGTTGGTCTTGATCGTCGACTCGATCTCGGCCGGGGTCAGCGTCGACTTGGCCGACTTCAGCAGGGCGGCGAGGCCGGCGATGTGCGGGGCCGCCATCGAGGTGCCCTGGTAGGGCTTGTAGTTCTCGGTCGACTGGACGGTCGTGCCGGAGTTCAGCGTGGAGTAGATGCCGTTCTCGGGCGTGGTCACGGTACCGGGCGTGTCGGTCGCGCGGCGGGTCTCGCCGCCCGGGGCCGCCACGTCCACGATGGTGCCGTAGTTGGAGTAGTACGACCGGTTGCCCTCGCGGCTGGTCGACGCCACGGTGATGACGTTCGAGCAGTTCGCGGGAGTGAAGCCGGACGCGTTGGCGTTGCTGTTGCCCGCGGCGACGACGACGGTGGTACCGCGCGAGACGGCGCCGTTGATCGCGGTCTGGTAGACGCTCGGGCAGGAGGCGCTGGCGCCGCCCAGGCTCAGGTTGATGACCTTGGCCGGGGTCGGGTTCGCCGGGACGCCCGGCACGGTGCCGCCGGAGGCCCAGGTGATCGCGTCGGCGATGTCGGCGGAGGAACCGCCGCACTTGCCGAGCACGCGCACGGGCTGGATCTTCGCGTTGTACGCGATGCCCGCGATGCCCTTGGTGTTGTTCGTGACCGCACCGATGGTGCCGGCCACGTGGGTGCCGTGCCAGGAGGAGTTGGAGGCCTTGGAGCCGGTGCCGCACTCGCCGTCGGTGGCGTTCCAGTCACCCTCGTCCTTGGCGTCGGCGTCACGGCCGTTGCCGTCACGGGCGTCGGCGGACGAGGAGATGAAGTCGTAACCGGAGACGACGTTGGTCGCCAGGTCCGAGTGGGCGGCGTAGCCGGTGTCGATGACGGCGACGGTGACGCCCGAACCGGTGGTCTTGTCCCAGGCGGTGGGGACGTTCATGCCGCCGGTGGCCTCGAAGAGGTCCCACTGCTTGGCGTAGTCGGTGTCGTTCGGCGCGACCGCCATCGCGTACGCGCGGATGTCGGGCTCGACGGAGGCGACCTGCGGGTCGGCCTTGAAGGCGGCCATGACCTCGGCGACGTCCTGCTGGGACGCGGAACCGCCCAGGTTCACCAGCGCGGCACCGCCGGCCAGGCGACGCTCGAAGGAGAGCTTCTCGCCGGTCTCGGCGGCCTTCTCGGCCGCGTCGCTCTTCGCGGCGGCGTTGGAGCCGGCCTCGGCGGACGAGGACTTGTAGGTGACGATGACCTTCTCGACGGGGGCGCTGGGCAGCGCGGTCATCGACTGCGAAGCCGGGGCCGGCTTCGGCGAGGGTGCGGCCGGGACGGCGGCGAACGCCCCGGAGGTGGTGGCAGCGGCGCCGAGGATAGCGGCGCTCGCGACCACCACGGATATGACTCTCCGCCTGGAACCGTTCAAGGTGGGGCCCTTTCGAGTACGACGTGAGTGGAGCAGTGGCGGCGGCGCGGAAACCGCGGGGCGAAGTGGGGTCGCGATCCGCCGTTCCCTGGGCGTGGGGGCCCGTGCGCCGCCACCGGCGCGACGGCCCGGGTCAAGGCCGTCCCCGGCGGACACCACCCACCCGTCCTCATGGACCTGACAGGTTGAGGTGGGGGAAAGGATCTGCCGGTGCGGCAGACAGTAGGGAACGCCGAGGTGAACTCGATACGGGGAAAACCCTTGTCACCCTCGGGGGCAGGGAGGGGGAGGGGCGGGGGCGGGCGTCAGCCCTGGTGACAAGGGTGGAGGGCCGCCGGAGCGGGACGCCGGACGCCGGACCGCGACCGCTCCCGCCGCGACCGGACCCGGGTGTGGTTCGTGGCGTTCGGAGTGTTCTCGCCCTGACAGACGGACTGTTGGCCGAATTGTTCCGTTCAGCCGAGTTCGAGGGTCGTCACCCCGAAGACACGGTCCTGGGCGAAGGCCCGGACCGGCCCCGTGTACATGCGGGCCGTCTCGAAGGTCGGTTCCAGGCCACGGGACAGGGCGAGGCGGGCCGCGGCCGGATTGGCCTCCGGCATGTCGACGGCGATGCGCGGGGCGCCGAAGGCCCGGGCCTCGGCGGCGAGGGCGTCGAGCAGCGCGGAGGCGTCGGCGGGCGTGTCCGCGAACAGCGGCCCGATCCGAGCCTCCTGCTCGGCCGGACGCACCACTCCGTAGCCGCTGACGCGCCCGTCGGTGAGCCGCACCAGGGCGCGGTGACCCGGCGCGCCCAGCCAGGCGGCGAGGAAGCGCGGCCGGTCGGCCGGATGACACGCGCTGTCGTACGCGGCGAGCTCGGCCCGGTCCACCCGCTCCGCCACCACCACGCCCGTCACCGGCCGGTCGGGCAGCGGCACTTCCCCCACGTAACGGGCCGTGCGGTACGCCGGGACGAAGCCCGAGCGGCGGTAGTTGTCCTGCTGGGCGGGCACCCCGTCGAGCCCCACCGTCCGCCCGCCCGCGTGCGCGAGCGCGGTGCGCCAGGTCGCCAGACCGTGACCGGAGCCCCGCAGGTCGGGGCGAACGAGATAGAACCCCAGGAAGGAAAAGTCGTCGCCGTAGTTGACGACCGAGATCGCGGACACCGGCTCCCCGTCCACCCGCCCCATGAAGAAGCCCTCGGGATCCTGCGCGAAGAACGCCGGGGCGTCCGCCGCACCCGGGTTCCAGCCCTCCGCCGCGCACCAGTCACGCACCAGTGACCAGTCCTGGAGGGAGGCGCGGGAGACGTGGAGGGTCATGGGGGTCCCTTCGAGGGCGCGGGGGAGGGGGCAGAGCTGGGAGGGGCGGAGTTCGGGGAGTGGAGCGGGGTTCGGGAAGTGGCGCGGATTCGGGAGATAGGAGCGGAGTTCGGGGAGTGGAGCGGACGAGCATAGCGGCGCCGGCGGCGCCTCCCGCCCGCCCCCGTCGGTTTCCGGCCGCGCCCGGATCGCTGCTTTCCGGCCGCGCGGGCGCCGCGCCGCGAGGAGATGGGGGAGGCGTCCGGCCCAGCGGGCTGCCAGGGCTCTTGCGGCCGGTCGTGGACGCGCTCGACTCGCCATCCGCTCATCCCTCTACGCTCAGCGGGGGACCCTACAGCTGGACGCCCCCTCAGCCGGGCGACGGCTTCTCCCGTCACGCGCTGGTCCCGTCAAGTCCTCATCACGCCAACCGCTCAGCCCACCAGCCGCAGCACGGTCTCCGAGATCCCGACCCGTACCGACCGGCCCCACGTCAGCTCCAGCGCGTCCGACTCGATCCCGTCGCCGAAGGCGACCAGCCGGTCCGACTCCACCACGAGGTCCAGCGTGTCCCCTTCCGCCAGCAGGCCCTCCACGCAGGCCGTTCCCGTGACCGGCGACGGCCAGGCCTCCCGTACCGTCCAGGCGAGCCGCGGGGCGGTCGGCGCGGGCAGCGGGAGGGTGCTGCCGCGCTGGTGCCAGAGCGAGCGGAGCCAGCCCGTGGCTCCCGTCCCCGTGCCGACGAGCACGCCCGAGGAGGCCTGCGCCTCGGGCGGCGCGGCCGGAGCCCGCAGGACGTAGCGGGCCGTCTGGTGGCCGGGCGGGCCGATGTAGATCTCGTTGAGGGCGAGCAGCCGCTGTGCGTCGTCCGTGACGGCCTCGACCATGGTGAGCTCCTCCGCCGCCGTCCGCGGGCCCGTGGCCGACGGCAGCAGCCGGCGCGCGTCCCCCGGCCGGTGCCGGACGAGGACGCCCGGGTTGCGCCCGGGATCGTCGTCGACTCCGACCACCGGCTGCCCCGACAGGTACTTGGCGGCATTGGCCACCAGGCCGTCCTGCCCGACGACCACGACCACGTCCTCGGGACCGAACAGGAAGCGGTCGAGGTCGGCGCGCTCGACCCGGGCCTGGCGCCAGCGGAGCGGCACCGCGGCGGACACCTCGGCGAGTGCCCGCCGGTTCCGCTCGTGCCGCTCGCGCACCTCCGTCACCGAGCGCCCGCGCGCGGCAAGTTGGAAGGCGGCCTGGCCGTGCGTGCCGTGCCGGGCGAGCAACTCCTCGTACTCCGTGGTCCGATGGACCAGCACCGCCCGCGGTGCCAGACTCACGCGCCCGCACCTCCGCCGAGTCGCGCCAGGAGGCCGGTCACGACGTCCGGCGAGAGCGTCAAGTGCTCGATGTGCGGCAGCTGTTCGGCCGCGCGGGTCGCGGCGAGCGCGTGCAGCGTCGCGGGGGCGACCTCGGCGTGTGCCCGCAGCCACGCGCTCTGCGCCTCGGCACGCGCCGCGCCGACCTCCCGCGCGGCCTCCGCCTCGGCCTGGGCGAGCCGTACCGTACGCGTGGCCTCGGCCTCGGCCCGTACGGCGTCGGCCGCGGCGTTCTCCTCCGCCTCGCGGCGCGTGTTGATGCCGCGCTGGTCGACCAGGCGCTCCTCCTGCCGGGCCAGCTCGATCTTGCTGGCCAGCTCGTTCTCGGCGATGGCGCGCTCCCGCTCGACGGCGACGGCCCGCCGTTCGTACGTCGCCCGGTCCGCCTCCTGCTGGATCTGCTCGCGCGCGGGGGTGCGCAGCGCGCGCTCGACTTCGGGCTCCGGGCGCACGGCCACGACGCGCACCGCCACGACCTCGATACCGGTGTCGGGCAGCCGCGGTTCGGCCGCGAGCCCGGCCGCGATCCGGTCCCGTACCGTGCCCACGCCGTCGACGAGCGCCTCGGCGAGCGGGATCCGGGCGAGCACGGCGAGGGCGTGCTGCTGCGCGGTCTCGGTGAGCAGGGTGCCGATCTGCTCCAGCGGAGTCCCGCGCCAGGCGCCGGTGTCCGGATCGACGGAGAAGTCGAGCCGGGTGGCCGCGGCGGCCGGATCGCCGATCCGGTAGGTGACGGTGGACTGGACGCTCACGTCCTGGAAGTCGGCGGTGCGGGCGTGGAAGGCCATCGCCAACTCACGGTCGTCGACCGGTACTTCGGACAGGGCGGCGGAGAGTGGGCGAAACCAGAAGCTCAGTCCGACGCCCTCGTGCGCGAGCCGCCCGCGCCGCTGGTGCCGGATGTGCGCGGTGGGCGCGGAGCGCAGGTGCCGCCAGCCGGCGCGGCGGGTGATGTCGGCCATGGGACCCTCCTTGTCGTCAGTGTGACGATAGGAGGTCGGTGCAGTTGTCGTCAAGGTGACGAGATGGAGGGGTGGGCGGCTCCGCGACCGCGGCCAGATCTCAGAGGGCCGGCAGTCGGTCGCGCAGCAGGCAGAACTCGTTGCCTTCCGGATCGGCCAGGACGTGCCAGCTCTCGTCGCCGGTCTGGCCGACGTCGGCGGGCTTGGCGCCGAGGGCGATCAGCCGCTCCAGCTCGGCCTCCTGGTCGCGGTCGGTGGCGTTGACGTCGATGTGCAGCGGCAGCTTCCCCGCCCGAGGGTCGCTGCTGGGGCTGAGGACGAGCGTGGGCTGCGGGCCGCCGAAGCCCACGCCGGGCGGCCCGATCTGGATGCTCCCGTCGGCCTCCCGGCCGAGGTCGACGTAGCCGAGGACCTCACTCCAGAAGGCGGCGAGCCGTTCGGGGTCGGCGCAGTCGATGACCAGCTCACTGATGCGGCATGCCATGTCCGCCACCCTATGGACGCCGCCAGGGGAGCGACCGCCGGCGGCGTCCGGGTGGGTGACGCCCGGCTAGGGCGCGGGCGGCGAAGGGGGAAGGGGGAAGTGGCTCGGGCCTGCCGGCCAGGTCGCGCCTTCGGTGGCCGCCCGTCAGGTGGCGCCTTCAGTAGTCGCCCGCCCGCTCACGCCGTCGACGGCCGCCCGCCCTCGTTCGCGCCCCCCGGGCCGGCCTCGTGCAGGCGGGCCGAGACGTCCTCGTGGGCGAGGCGGCGGAGGGCGAGGAGGATGGGCTCGTACAGGGTCGTGTAGGCGACGGTCGCCTCGATGGCCTCCTCCAGGACCGGGTAGTCGTCGATCACCGTGAGCTCCTCCTCGGCGATCGGACGCAGCGCCAGCGCGTACTTCCGGATGTCGTCCATCTCGCCGCGGTAACCGAGCGAGCGCACGCTGGTGATCGCACGGACGAGCGAGGCGAGCGCGGGAGCCTCGTCGTAGACGCGCCAGTCGAGCTCCGTCAGGAGCTCGCGCACCTCGGCCGCGACCTGGTCCCACAGTTCCCGCTCGGGCGCGCCCTCATCCGGCGGTTCGACGCGCGGGCCGAGCATGTAGGTGGCGATGCCGAGCCGTTCGTGCCGCCCGAACGCCGGGTCGTCGGCGACCGCGAGCACGTCACGGGCCTGCTGCACCGTCATGCCGCCGACCGTGAGCAGCGCCCGTACCAGGCGCAGTCGACGCAGGTGCTCCTCGCCGTAGTCGGACTGCCGGGCGGTGACGGGTGTGCCGGGCGCGAGCAGGCCCTCGCGCAGGTAGTACTTCACCGTCGCGACCGATACGCCGCTGCGGGCGCTCAGCTCGGAGAGGCGCACCTGGAATCCACCGTTCCCGTTCTCGTTCTCGTGCGTCGTTCGTGTTCGTCGTTTCCGCCGTCTCGACACGGCTTTCGAGGAGTTCTACTCTGCGGTCCAAGGATAGTCGAGCTATCCATCATCGGACGGATGGGGGACGGACCATGGCGCGACTCGGACTGGGCGACGGTATGCGGCTGTTCACGGTGCCCGAGTGGTACGCCGCGAAGCCGTACGGGACGGCGGCCGTCGGCGGGGAGCCCGGCGTGGAGCCCGGCCGGGAGGCCGGTGACGGGGTCGGCGGCGGAGCCGGTGGCGAGGCCGGCGGGGCGGCGGGTCAGCGGGGCGGGGACGCCCGGGAAGCCGGTCGCGGCGGGCGCGGCGGTCGCGGCGGTCGCGCCGAGCGACGCCGGGTGCGGCGGGGCCGCTTCATGGCGGTCAACGCCGAGCCCGTCACCGTGTTCCTGATCGGCGCCCGCATCAACCGCTGGCGCTCGGTGCGGGGTTGGCTTCCGGTCGTCATGGCGATGCCCGGCATGATCAAGGAACTGAGCGATGATCCGCACAGCGGCTTCCTCGGGTACCGGATGCTCCTCGGGCCGCGCTTCGGCGAGGTGACGATCGTGCAGTACTGGCGACGTGCGGGCGACATCCGCGCGTACGCGGGCGACACCGGACGCCGCCACCACCCGGCCCAGAGCGCCTTCTGGCGCCGCTACTTCAGCAGTAACGGCGCGGTCGGCATCTGGCACGAGATCTACTCGGTGCGCCCCGGCGCGTACCAGGCCCTGTACGGGGACATGCCGCCGACGGGCGTCGGTGCGATCCACGGCATCGAACCGGCCGTCCCGCGCGAGAAGGGCGGCTACGAGAGCTCGACGGAGCCGGTCTACGCGGCCCAGCTGGGCGCCCGCGACGGCGCCACGCGTGCGCCGAAGGGCGCGTAGGGAAGGGGGGTGGGCGACGGCAGGAAAAACACGTTGGTGCACGGTCGTCGAGGTGGCATGATCCGCCTGTTCACGAACAGGAGGACGTTTGTTCGTATTCGTCTGTGCGGGGTGCGAGGCGGAGCTGACCGCCCCCCTGCACCGGGTCGCGTTTCCCGACCACGCCCACCAGGGCTACGGCAACGGCGTGTCGATGCCGGTCCTGATGGACGAGGGCACCTTCGCCGTCGACCCGCTGCCGTCCGGGCCGCCGTGGCGCCGCTGGGAGGACCTGCCGGAAGGCGAGGCCGAAGCGCGGGGCTGGTACGCGCCGGTCTGGGGAATCCCGTACGGCCCTCCCGGGGCGGTGCTCATCGCCCCGGGCGACTCGTGGGGGACGGTGCTGGTCCCCGAGCGGCGCGGTGAAGGGTCCTGTTGTGGCATCAACGGGGCCGACGGCCCGAACCTCGCGTGCCTGGAGTGCCGCGCCCTGGTCGCCACCCGCATCGACGACTGCTCGCTCTGGCAGGCGGTGTGGCTGGATCCCCGCGCGGTACGCCGTGTCGCCGCCGGACCGCCCCGGGAGCCGCTCACGTGGGAGGCGCTGCTCGCCGAGCGCCGGATCGTCCCGCCCGTGAACCAGCTCGGGCGCTGGAGCCCGGTCTGGGAGGCGTCGGTCGGCGCGGCCCTGGCCCATGTGGTCGCGGCCTCGGAGGGCCGGCCCGTCGACGTGCCGGAGGGCCGGGTGGCAGAGGTGTTCCGGCACACGCTGGACGGTTTGCTGCCGCGGGCCCCGGGGGCACGGGCGAAACGGATGGTCCTGGCGGGACCCGGACTGCCCGCGCCGGACGGGTCCGCGGAACTCGTCCTCGTACCACGGCACCCGGAGACGGGCGAGCCGTGGCGGCCCGCCGGGCAGCGGGAGGGCCGGGGGCCGGACGTCGTACCGCTGGCCGCCGCCGTGTGGCTGTGCCTCGCCTTCGGCGAACCGCCGCCACTGCCGTTGCCGGCGAGCGGCCGCCTGGCCCGGGACGTCCTGCGCGACGAGCCGCCGCCACTGCGCCCGAACTGGAGCTTCCGCCCCGACGGAGCGGTCTTCGCACGCACCCTCGCCCGGCACCCGGAGGCCCGCACCCTCTGGCTACGCGACGTCCTCGACGGCCTCCGCGGCCGCCGACCCCGCTATCAGGGGCTCTTCTAGGCGAGCACGGAAGCTCCTGCCCGGCCCCGCCGGTCAGACGAAACCCCTTTCCGGACACCCCTTAGTGCTCTGACCGGGAAGGTGATGAGGATCTGTGAAATCGGCTGTGACCGCGCTTCCGTGATGACTACGACTGGATGAGGTGCGATGTCTGCTTTTGGATGGCCCGATGGAACGCATTGAGGCTGAGCTGTTCACGGATCCTGGCAACGAGGCGGTTGTCCGTTTGCCCCCACGTCGCTTCCCGGGGGTGCTGATCCAGGGTGACTCGCTGTCGATCATCCGCGGCGACGTTGCTGAGATCGTGGAGGCGTGTGCTCAGGGCGACATCGATAACGCCCATGAGGCTGCCACCATCCTCCTGGCCAACTTCGACGAACTGCTGGACCGCTACGAGAAGGCGTTGGAAGCTCACGGCATTGAGCCGCCCTACGGACCGCGCGCGTAGGGGCTGGCATGCCGGATCGTTTCGTCGCGGCACAACTCCGGTATGGGGTTGCATGAGCTGTCGGACATCCTGTTCCCGGGAATCGAGCTGAGGATTGAGCGGCTGCATGTCGGGAGCCGCACCCTGTTCGTCGACGCGGTTGGTACTGCTCCTCCTGGCCGTTGTCCGGACTGCGGCAACGGTGCACGGCGGGTTCACAGCCGGTACTGGCGGCGGCTGGCTGATCGGCCTGTCGGCGGTCGAGAAGTGCTCGTCCGACTACGAGTGAGGCGGTTCCTCTGTGACGTGTCGCTGTGCCACCGCCGGACTTTCGTTGAGCAAGTCGAGGGTTTCACGAGGTCACACAGCCAATCGTCGGTGGCCATGCGTCACCTTGCCCGTCTCGTAGCTGTGGAACTGGGAGGCCGCCCGGGAGAACGCCTCTGCCGACGGCTGGCATTGTCCGGCCGACGGACGCCGCTCATCCGTCTGCTGTCGGCGCCGGTGGTGCCGGCCGGGGCTCCTCGGGTGCTGGGGGTGGATGATTTTGCCTTCCGGCGTGGCCACACATACGGAACGGTGCTCGTGGACGTTGAACAGGGAAAGCCGTTCGACGTGCTGCCCGACCGCAGCTCGGAGACCTTCCTCGCCTGGCTGGAGGCCCACCCCGGAGCGGAGATCATCTGCCGGGACCGGGCCACCGGATACACCCGCGCGATCAAACAGGCTGCCACCGGGGCGATCGAAGTGGCCGACCGGTGGCATCTGCTGCAGAACCTGTCCGTGGTGGTGGAGAAGACATGTCATCGGCACCGCTCCTGCCTGCGGAAACGCGCTCAGGAGCTGACTCGACCTGACGCCCCGGTCCCCGACACATGGGTGCCGGATCAGCCAGCCGTGCTGCCGAAGACCGCCATCGTCGAGCGGACCCTCCACCGCCATGCCGACATCCTTGACCTGGTGGACAAAGGATGGACGATCAGCGCGATCGCCCGCCGCTTGGGCATGGACCGCAAGACAGTGCGGCACTTCCGCGACACCGATCTCACTGTGCTCATCGAATCCGCCCGGCATCGCCGAACAGGGCTCCTCACCCCCTTTCACCCTTACCTGCAGGCCCGCTTCCTCAACGGCTGCACGGACGCTAGCCGGCTCTTCCGCGAAGTCCGTGAGCGGGGATTCGGGGGCACGGTTCAAACTGTCCGCCGATACGTCGCGACCCTTCGGGACGGCACCGCCATACCCGCACCAGCGCCAATTCCGAGCCCACGTGCGATCACGTCCTTGATCATGCGTCGCCGTGTCGTAGAAGGCCATGTCAACCGGATCAAGACGATCAAGCGGCAGATGTACGGCCGAGCCTCGTTCCGTGTACTGAGAGCCCGAATCCTCATCCAGCCGTAGTCATCACGGAAGCGCGGTCACAGCCGTGAAATCGGCCGGCGCTGCTCCTCGTCCCCCACTCGGTTGCTGTCGGCAACGATGGCCCGTGCCCGCCGACCGTGCAGTGTGCGGGCCGTGCCGAGCGGTCAAGGCTTCGTGGCGGGGTCTTCCCGGGCTCGCGGGTCTGGTCTTGGTCTTGTTGAGGTAGCCGGTACACCGGCGACCGGCAGACCGAACAGGTCAGCGATCTGCTGAACGGTCTCCGGCATGCCGAAGCCTGTTGGCGGCCCCCCGCGAAGTTCACACGTATCGCGCAGGCGCGGTGAGCTCCGCAGCGCTCATGGCGTGCCAGCCTGGGAGCGGTCGTGTGGTGTAGCCCCTGCAGGACTCCCCTGGAGGGCGCTTGGCTTGTTCGAGGAGGGGCATGCCCTGGACAGTCGCCGCCCAGGAGTCCGCTTCGACCGTCTCGCTGTTCTGGTCGGCGGTGATCGGTGGAATCGGTGGTGTGATCGGAAGCGCGGCGACGTCGCTCGTCTCGTGGCGCGCCCTGGCCGACACGAGGAAGGCGCGACAGCGGTCCGAGGAGCGGGAGGCGATGGAGACGATCACGTCGGCGGTCCTCCCGGTGTGGCAGGTGTACCGGAACCGCGATGTGCTGACGGAGCCGGCGCCCGACGGATACGAAACGTGGCCCGACTACTTCCATTCGGCTCTAGGCACAGCCGAAGCGGCCGTGTTGGCTTTTCGCAGCAAGGAGCTGCGCGATCGTCTCAATGACTCCATGGATCTGCTGATCTGGGGTGCCACAGGTGAGCAGCTCCTGTACGAGACCGGGACGCACCCGCGTTTCGTCGCGTTCCTGGCCCAGAACGACGTATTGGAGTGCCTGGGCGCCAATCTGCGGGGTGATCCACTCCCCTCGACTGCCGAGTCATGGACGGAGGTCACCTCGCATCGGCGGTGGCAGCAAGAACAGGAGCGGCGTGCCGAACAAGGGGAATAGGGGGACGGCGTCCATCGTGGTGCCAACACCGACAACTGCCGGGCCACACTCGCCAAGCACTACGACGTGGACAGCTCGCCGTGTCGCTGGCCAAAAGGGGCTCCGGCCAGCGAGCCGCTCGACCACGCCCTCGGACGCTCCCGTGACGGACTGACCAACAAGATCCACCTCGCCCCCGACAGCCGCTGCCGCCCGCTCCTCTTCGTCCTCACACCCGGCCAGGCAGGCGACGCACCTGCATCCCCCGGGTCATGCCTCGTCTGTGGGTGCCCCGGCCGGTCGGCCTGACCCGGAGGTGCGGCTACCCTGCCCGGTCGAGCGTGACTTCGATGTCGATCGGAGCGGACCGCCACATCGCGACCAGGAGCGGGTCCTGGTCGATGAAACGGCGAGTAGCCGCGAGGGCATCCGCTCGCGGCTCGCCGATGGCAGCGTGATCGAAACCGCTGTCTCCCCCACCGGAGATGTGCAGGTCCGCCCAGGCAGGGTCCTCGGCGAAGTACGCCTGGAACTCCGCCTTCCAGTACTGGGGCTGCCAGTACGGATCCTGCCGATCGCCGTCCTCGTTGACCGCCAGCAGCCGTCCAAGAGACAGCGCGGGCCAGTTCCCGGTCCAGTCCCAGACGCCCCACTCGACGATGAAGCCGTCCCCGTCTTCCTCGGGCCCCTCAATGCCGTCGACCGGTACCTGCACGAACTCCTCGAAGGCAGCCCACGCCGCCTCCATGGTGCAGGCACCAGCGGCGACACCATGCCGACCCAGTATCTGCTCGAACGCTGCGGCGCTGGACCGCCAGGAGATGGCCATGCCGCCAGGCTAGCTGCACTGATCATCCCCTCCAGACTCATGACGGAGGTCCCCGCATCATGATCCCTAGGAAACGGCCTAGCGGGCGGGCTCCGGTAGCGGATCGGGGGCCTTCAGGCCGTCCGGTACGGCAAGGAGCGCGGGCTCGTCGAGGGCTGTGCCGATCGGCGGGGCGAGAGGCCCGGCAGTCGGCCGGGCCGATGGCTGGTCGGTGGGCCGGGCGGACGGCTGGGCGGGCGGTGTGGGCCCGCGGGGTGTCGGGACCGGGCCGGGCTGCGGGGCCAGGCGCGGGGAGGGGCCGGTGGTCAGCAGGACCACCCCGCGCGCCGCGACCAGCGCCGCGACAGCGGCGACCGCCCAGCCCCAGACGCCCGCGCGGAAGGTCTCGCCCAGCAATGCCACGCCGATCACCGCGGCGGCGGCCGGGTTGGAAAGGTTGACGACGGCGAGCGGAGCGGCGAGCCCGCCGCGATACGCCGCCTGGGAGAGGAGCAGCCCGCCCACCGCGAACGCGGCGATGAGGACGGCGAGCAGCGCCGTCTGCCACCAGCCCGTCAGCCCGTCCGCCGGTCCGCCAGGCAGGTCCCGGGCGAGCGCGGCGGTCAGCGTCTGCGTCAGCGCCGAGCCGACGGCCGAGGCCACCCCCGAAGCCGTCGCGTGCCCGAGGCCGCGGCCCCGCTTCCGGTCCCCGCTCCGCTGGCGGGAGACGAGCAGGGCGATCAGCAGCAGCGTGGCCGCCGTGACGATCAGCGTCTCGCGCAGGTCGAGCACCTCGTCCGGCGCGACCGGGCCGGTCACGGCCACGAGCCCGACCAGACCCGCCAGAGTCCACAGCGCGCCCCGCCACTCGATCCGGCTGACCCGCCGGTGCGCCCCGTACGCGCCGATCGGCAGCGCCGCCACGAGCGTCAGCGCGCCGAGCGGCTGGACGAGGGTGAGCGGCCCGTAGTGAAGGGCGGCGACATGGGCGAGCGCGCCGGCGGCGTTCAGCCCCACCGCCCACCACCACTGCGGGCGGGCGAGCAGCCGGCGCAGCGCGCCGCGCCCGCCGGCGGACGCCGAGGCGAGCCGTGACTGGGCTACGGCGGCGAGCGCGTAACCGGCTGCCGACACGAGCGACAGCAGAACCGCGACCGCGGTACCGGCGGCCCCTCCGACGGCGTTCATCGCAGCGCTCATCGCAGTGCTCCCGCGATCGCGGCGACCGCCGTCGGAGACGCGGCGGGGAAGGCGGCAGGGAAGGCGGCGGCGGCCGGGGCGGCCAGGAGGCTCGTGGTCGATGTGGCTGACGGGGCGGGCAGGGCCGACGGGCCCGACGGGGCCGACAGGGCCAACGGGGCGGACGGGCCGGGCACGGCCGACGGGGCCGACGGGGCGGACATCGTGTACGAGGCGGAGGAGCCGGATGAGGCGGGTGAGGTGGTCCGAGTGGATGTGGTGGACCGAGCGGGCGGCGCGAGTGATCGGTGGGCGTCCTGCGGTCTCCGCCACCCGTCGTCGTCCGGTGCCGGTACGACGAGCAGCGCGAGCGCCAGGAGAACGGCCGCCGCCAGCGCGTCGAACCAGTAGTGGTTGGCCGTGCCGACGATCACGAACAGGGTGAGCAGCGGGTGCAGCAGCCACAACCACCGTCCGCCCGAACGCGAGGCGGCGATCAGCCCGATCGCCACCATCAGGGCCCAGCCGAAGTGGAGCGAGGGCATCGCGGCGAACTGGTTGGCCATCGAGTCCGTCTCCGGCGTCGCGCCGTACACGGAAGGCCCGTACACCCGTGCGGTGTCGATCAGACCGCTCGCGGCCAGCATCCGCGGCGGTGCGAGCGGCAGCAGCAGGTGCAGCGCCAGCGCGGCGGCGGTGAGGAGGGCGAGCACCCGGCGGGACCAGAGGTAGTGGGCCGGGCGGCGCCAGTAGAGCCAGGCGAGAAAGGCGAGGGTGGCCGGGAAGTGCACGGCCGCGTAGTACGTGTTCGCCACCCTGACCAGACCGTCGCCGTGCAGCAGCAGCTGCTGCACCCCGCCCTCGCCGGGCAGGTGCACGGCGCGCTCGAGGTCCCACACGCGGTCGGCGTTGTGGAAGGCGCGGGTCTCGTGGCCGTTCGCGAAAAGCCGGCCGAACTTGTAGACGAGGAAGAGCGCCGTGACCAGCAGCAGCTCGCGCACCAGCGGCGGGCGTGCGGGGGAAACAGGGGCGTCGGGGGTAGCCGTCGCCCCCGGTCCTGCAGGACGAGTTCTTCGTATCCCGCGTATCCCGGAAGCCATGGCGCGGCCCTCGTTTTCCGTCGAATTCTCCGCCAAAGCGGACAGCAAACGGAGGAACTCTAGATCCGAATCTATCGAGACGCAAGCGTCTCGATACGTTTGCGTCTCGATTGCGCGCCCCCTACCCTCGGATGTGCGGAAACAGATCCGCTGGGGTACGGGGTGTCCGGGAGGAAGCCGATGTCCACGCAGGCCGCGACCGCCGCCGCCCGTCGCAGCAAGCTCACCCCCGAGCGGGAGGCCGAGCTGTACGAGGCGGTCATCTGCCTGCTGCGCGAGGGCGGCTACGACTCCGTCACCATGGAGGGCGTCGCCGCCCGCACCAAGTGCGGCAAGGCCACGCTGTACCGCCAGTGGGGGACCAAACCCCGGCTCGTCACCGCGGCCCTGGACAAGCGGCGCTGCGCCGTCTTCACCGGCATCGACACCGGCTCGCTCGTCGGCGACCTGCGAGAGGCGGCCCGCCTCGCCGCCTCCCGGCGTGACCGCGACGCCGAACTGATGGAGGCGGTCAGCCAGGCGTACATCCAGCACCCCGATCTGCGCGCGGCCCTGCGCGAGACCGTCATCGAGCCGGAGGTCGCCGCCCTCGACGCGATGCTCGCCCGGGCGGTCGAGCGCGGCGAGATCGCCGCCGACAACCCGGCTATCGCCTTCGTGGCCCCCTGCTTCCTGGGCATGCTGCGCATCGAGCGCCTCTTCGAGGACCGGTTCGCCGACGAGGCGACCATGCGGACCTTCGTGGACGCGGTACTGCTGCCCGCCCTCCGGGTGGAAGCGGCCGACCCTCAGATGTGAAGCCGGTGCCTGTCCGGCACTCTGAAGGCATGCCCCACACGCCACCGCCGCCCCGGCTCCGCGTCCGCCGCATCTACGAGCCGCCCGAGCCCGACGACGGCCTGCGGGTGCTCGTCGACCGGCTCTGGCCCCGCGGCATCGCCAAGGCCGACGCGCACATCGACGACTGGCCCAAGGCCCTCACGCCCTCCGACGAACTGCGCCGCTGGTACCACGGGACCGAGGGCGAGTTCGAGGAGTTCCGCCGCCGTTACGAGCGCGAGCTCGCCGAACCGGCCGCCGCCGAGGCCCTCTCCGAGCTGCGCGCCCGCGCCGCCGAAGGGCCGGTCACCCTCCTCACCGCCGCCAAGGACCCGTCGGTCAGTCACACCGCGGTCCTCACCGAGCTCCTCGAAGCGCGGTAGTACGCCTCCGCGCGTCGCTTTCCCGCCACCTCCTCGCCCGGCCCTGTTCACCGGCACCCACCCGCCGCACCATGGCCCCGACGGGCCCCCGGCCCCCGGACCGACGGATCCCGGACCGACGGACCCACCCCGGACCGACGGACCCCCGGGCCGACGGACCCCGGCCCCCCGTATCGACGGATCCGACGGACGCAACCGCTGCAACGGATGTAACGGACCCGCAGGACCGACCGCCCCGGCGAGGAGGCGCACATGGACCAGGCCCGACGACCCGAGCACACCGAGGAAGCGACCGCCGCGGTCGCGACGCCGGAGGCGACGGCGGAAGCCGCTGAGCGGGCGCCCGGGGACGTGGCCGAGGCGGTGACCGCGGAAGCGACCGAGGAAGCCGCGGAGGCGACGGCAGACGGGACCGAGACGGTGACCGCCGGAGCCACCCGCGCCGCACACGCGGAGGTAACCGCGGAGGCCGCGGAGGCGGCGCCCGCCGACGCGGCCGAGGAGGTGCGGCGGGAGTATCACGCCCGGCTCGACCGGCTCCAGCGCGACCCCTACCCCCTCTACGACCGGGCCAGGCGCACCGCCGGACTCACCTTCGTCCCGCTGCTCGACGCCTGGCTGGTCGCCCGCGACGCCGACATCCGGGAGGTGCTGCTGCGGCCCCAGGACTTCTCCTCGGCCCAGTCCCTGCGCCCCGACGTCCAACCCTCGCCCGCCGCCCTCGCCGTGCTCGGCGCCGGCTTCGCGCCCCGGCCCACCGTCGTCTCCACCGACGGGGCCGCCCACCGCCGCCACCGCGCCCCGCTCAACAGCGGCCTGTCCGCCGCCCGCGTCGCCGCGCTCACGGAGTACGTCACCGAGCAGGCGGAGACGCTCGCCGAGGTCTTCGCGGCCGCCGTCGCCGAACAGGGCCGGGCCGACCTCATGGCCCACTACGCGCGCCCGCTGCCCGGTGCGGTCGTCGGACGGCTGCTCGGCCTGGACCCGGAGGACGTGCCGACCGCCGTCCACTGCTCGTACAGTGCCGAACGGCTGCTGTACCGACCGCTGTCGGAGACCGAGCAGATCGCCGCCGCCGAGGACGTCCTCGCGCTCCAGCACCTGCTCGACGGCTATGCCCGCGACCGCCGGGCAGCGCCCAGGGACGACCTGATCAGCGGCATGGTCGCCGCCCTGGCGCCGGACGCGGGGCTCGGGCCCGGGCCGCGGGCGCTCACCGACGACCAGCGCTGCGAACTCGTCGCCAACCTCCAGAACCTGCTCATCGCGGGCCACCTCACCACCACCGCCCTCATCGGCACGGCGGTGCTCCACCTGCTGCGCCACCGCGACCAGTGGGAACGGCTGCTCGCCCGGCCCGAGCTCATACCGGCGGCCGTCGAGGAGGCCGCCCGCTACGACAGCGCCGTCCAGGGCTTCCGCCGCACCACCACCCGCCCCGTGACCCTCGCGGGCACCGAACTGCCCGCCGGCGCCACCGTCTTCGTCGCGTACGGCTCCGCCAACCGCGACCCGGCCCGCCACCCGGACCCCGACGTCTTCGACATCACCAGGACCCGGCCCCACACACGCCACCACCTGGCCTTCGGCCACGGTCCGCACGGCTGCCCCGGCTCCCAGCTGGCCCGCGTCCAACTCCGCGCGACCCTCGCGGTGTTCGCGCGGCGGCTGCCGGGGCTGCGGCTCGTCGAAGGCCGTCACGTACCGATGCGGCCCACCCTCATCCACCGTTCGCCCGAGGAACTCCTCCTCACCTGCTGAGCCCGCGCAGCCGCGGCGCCTCCGCCGCCGCGTCCACGGCTCCGGCCCTGCCCGCGCCGTCTGCCGCCTCCACGCGGGCGGCGAGCCCGCGCGCCCAGGCGACGACCCCGGCGACGTCGATGCCGTACGTCTCCGCCCCGCCCCGCGCGTACTCCTCGACCCGCCCGGCCCCGCGTCGCAGCAGCCGCGCCCCGCCCGCCGCGTTCCCGCGCGCCGCGTGCGTCAGCCCCACCGCCGTCTGGGCGAGCCCCTGCCACAGGTCCCGCTCGCCGGCCGGCCCCGACTTCCAGGCGTCCTCGAAGACCTCGTGCGCATGGAACGGCATCCCGGCGTCCAGCAGCCGCTGCGCCTCCCGCACCGTCCCGTCCGGAGAGCGCACGACCCCTTCCGGCTGCCGCGCCACGCCCTCCGCCCCGTACGCCAACGGCCGCCCGAGCCCGTCCCGGGGCCGCGCGCTCCGCGCCCGCCCCTCCGCGTCCCGGTCCCGTCCCCGTCCCCGTCCTCGCCCCGAGTCCCTGTCCATCGCCCCATTCTCCGCCCGGACGCCCGGTGACACCCCGTGTGGTGATCCACCCCGTGAAGTGAGGTAATGTTCTCTTGCACGCCGCCGCCGGGCCCGAACCGGGGGTGGATGAGCACCGGGACGTGGCGCAGCTTGGTAGCGCACTTGACTGGGGGTCAAGGGGTCGCAGGTTCAAATCCTGTCGTCCCGACTTTTCGAAGTCGCAGGTCAGGGGCCGTTTCAGAGCGATCTGAAACGGCCCCTTGATCGTTCATGGGGGCCAGCGGCCTGAGGCCTCGCAGAGAGGCCTCGCAGATGCGCGCGGCCGTACATGCGGCGAACAGGACCACGCCGCCCCGGCCCCGGTACTCGCCCGGTGACCCGGGCGGTTTGCGCGGAAGGCGTGTGGGCATACGGGGCGGAGCGGAGGGTCGGCCGGCCGGACGCGCCGGCACACGCCTCGTATCACCGGAGGGCATCATGCCAGGACGTGAGGAGCTTCCTTCGACACTGGAGCGTTCGCCCAAGGAGGCGCAGCGCACGTGGATCAAGGCCCATGATGCGGCTGTCGAGCAGTACGGGGAGGGCGAGCGGGCACACCGTGTCGCTTACAGCGCGCTCAAGCACAAATATGAGAAGGTCGCGGACCACTGGGAGCGCAAGGAGCACGGCCGTAAGGGCCCGTCCGACCCCCGGGCCGCCACTCCGCGGGACAGGCCCGCCCGTAGTGGCGAGGGCGTCGACGAGAACGCGACCAAGCAGCACCTCTACGAGCTGGCCCGGCGCCTGGACGTCGACGGGCGATCGCGGATGAGCAGGGCCGAACTACTGGAAGCGATACGCAAGGAAAACCGCTCCAGGACACGCCAAGCCCGTTCGCGCTAGAACGGGGCCGAAGCCGACGGGGCGTCCTCCACGGCCACGGCCCCTCGGGTTGTCTGTCCCCGGTGCTACCGGGATCGCCTGACCTCGTGCGCGGCCCGCTTCCCGCTCTTCGAGAGGCGGCAGGCGTCACTCCCGATCTGCCGGGCATACGCATGACCTGCGGACTCACCAGCCGGGTCCGGGTCGGTCGGGCGTGGCCCGTGTCGTAACAGGAGTTGTGCATGCGCACCGTGGGAATCGAAGAAGAGTTGTTGCTCATCAGCGCCACGACGGGCGAGCCGCTCGCGGTGTCGCCGGCGGTGCTGGCGGCCCAGGCGGTCAGCGGGGACGGGGAGGAACACGGTGCGTTCGAGAAGGAGCTGCACCAGGAGCAGCTGGAGTTCGCCACCCGCCCCCTGAGCGACATGCGCGCACTGCGCGACGAGATCGTGCGGCTGCGCGGGGAGGCGGCGCGTCACGCCGCCAAGGCGGGTGCCCGGGTGGCGGCCCTGGCGACCTCGCCGTTGCCGGTGGAACCGTCACGCAACCTCGGCCCCCGCTACCGGTGGATGGCGGAGCAGTTCGCCCTCACCACGCAGGAGCAGCTCACCTGCGGTTGCCACGTCCACGTCTCGGTGGAGTCCGACGAGGAGGGCGTCGCCGTCCTGGACCGGATCAGGCCCTGGCTGTACCTCCTGAACGCGATCAGCGGCAACTCGCCCTTCTGGGACGGACAGGACAGCGGGTACAGCAGCTACCGCAGCCGGGTCTGGAACCGGTGGCCGTCCGCAGGGCCGTACGAGCCCTTCGGCAGCGCCGAGGGCTACCACGAGCGGGTGCGCGACATGCTGGCGACCGGGGTCCTGCGCGACACGGGCATGATCTACTTCGACGCCCGGCTCTCGCACAGCTACCCGACCGTGGAGATCCGCGTCGCCGACGTCTGCCTGGAGGCGGACACCACCGTGCTGGTGGCAACCCTCGCCCGCGGGCTCGTGGAGACCGCCGCCCTCGCCTGGCGCGACGGCGAACCGCCCGCCCGCATCCCGGCCGGACTGCTGCGCCTGGCGTCCTGGCGGGCTGCCCGCTCCGGGCTCCAGGGCCCGCTCCTCGACCCCCGCACGCTGCGCGAGACGCCCGCCGAAGCGGCCCTGGAAGTGCTGCTGGAGCACACCGACGCGGCCCTGCGCGACAGCGGGGACCGTGACGAGGCGCACCGAGCCCTCGCCGCCCTTCTCGCCCACGGCGGCGGGGCCCAGCGTCAGCGCGAGCTCCACCGCGGAGGATGCGACCTGGGCGAGGTCGTACGGGAGTGCGCACGGATCACGGCCGGCGAAGCCACCTGACCGCGCCCCACGGCTCCCCTGCCCGCTGCCCCCGTCGGGCGGCGGCGTCGTGTGCTGCACGTCGGAGCTCCGCCACCGCGCGTGACGGCAGGGCGGGGCGTCGGGCCCCCGCCCACCTGCGGGGCGGCGTCAGTCCAGCCGGTCGCCGGCCGCCACTTGGTGCGCCTCCAGCGCCGGATCGGCGAGCAGGTCCGCGACCAGGGCCGCCGAGCCGGCCACGTACGTGCTCCGCAGGTCGGTGTCGCCGCCCAGGACCCAGGCGTGGTCCGCGGGCCACCACAGGTCCGGGAGCACGGAGTCGTCGGCGGCCGGGGAGCCGGCGTCGGCGAGCGCGCCCGCCATCAGGACGCGCTCGCGGTGCGGGGTCTCGAACCGGGGCACCGCCTCCCAGTCCCACTCCCCGTACCCCGCCCACAGCGCGTACCAGCAGTCGTCCGGCGTGCCGGTGTGCCGCGCCAGGACGGGGAGGAGGGCGCGCGCCACCTCCGGCGGCGTGTTGCCCTCGCCGGGTTCCTGGTCCCAGACGCCCGGCAGGGACAGGTCGCCGTACGACGCGTCCCGGGTGACGCCGATCAAGGCGTGCCAGGGCAGGGCGCCCGCCGGGCTGCGCCCGTACGCGGCGCCGACGGTCTCCCAGCGCACCGGCTGCTCGTCGAGGTACGCGGGGTGGAGGATGCGGGCGTACGCCGGGAAGCCGGGCGCGGTCGCGCCCGCGACGGTGTGGAAGTCCGCCCGGCGTTCTGTCAGCCATGCGGCGGGAGAGAGGTCGGCGGTCTCCACCCGGAGGCGGCCGTAGCGGGCCGGCCCCGGAGGGAGCCCGACGAGTCGGTAGTGCGTCACCGGTCCAGTCTGCCGTCTGCCGTCTGCCGTCTGGCGTCTGCCGTGTGCCGACTGCCGGGGCCCGCCCCGAACCCGTACCGGACGGGCGGCCTCGGCGACGGCGATCGGGGCGCTCAAGGACGGCGTATCGTCGGCCGATGAGGGGGACATGCGCGCGCGTTCTGTGATCACGGGCCGTCGTCCTCCCGGCCGGCGGCTGCTCGCGGCAGGTGCCGCACTGTTCGCCGTCCTGCTGTGGGCCATCGCCCAGGGGCCCGTCGCCCGGCCGGCCGGGACCGTCGTGCCGTCCCCGGCGGCGACCGCCGAGGGCGAGGGGCTGCGGGCGTTGTTCGGGTCCGAGAACCGGGTGATCCCTACGCGCGGGCGGGTGGCCGCCCTGACCTTCAACGCGGCCTGGAACGAGGCCGGCCTGGACGCCATCCTTGGTGAGCTCGCCCGCCGCCGCGTACCCGCCACCTTCTTCCTGACCGGTGACTTCGCCGACCGCCACCCCGCGGCGGTGAGGAGGATCGCGGCCGCCGGTCACGGGCTCGGCAACCACTCCTTCAGCCACCCTCGCTTCCAGGACCTGGACGCCGGCGGACGACGGCAGGAGGTGCTGGCGGCGGACCGGGCGCTGCGCGCGGCCGGGGCGGGGCACGCGGTGACGCCGTTCTTCCGGTTCCCGTACGGCGAGACCAGCGCCGCTCACATCCGGGAGGTCAACGCCCTGGGGTTCGCGGACATCGAGTTCACCACCGACACCAACGGGTGGCAGGGGACCGAGGGCGGCATGACGGTGGACCGCGCCGTGGACAGGGCGCTCGACGCCCTGCGCCCCGGAGCGGTCCTGCAGATGCACGTCGGGGCGTCCCAGGAGCGCACCGAGGTGATCGACGCGAAGGCGCTGCCCCGGATCCTCGACGGGTTCACCGCCCGCGGCTACCGCGTGCTCGACCTGCGCACCCTGGTCGCCGGCTGAACGGACGGGCCGCGCCCGCGGAGGCGTCGGCGGCTGCGGCGCCCTACCGTGGGAGGCATGCGGCTCGTGCTGACCTCGGACACCCACCTGCCCGCCCGCGCCGCGTCCCTCCCGGAAGCCCTCATGGCGGCCGTCGACGACGCCGACGCCGTCATCCACGCCGGTGACTGGACCGACGAAGCCACGCTCGACCTGCTGGAGTCCAGGTCCCGCCGGCTGATCGGCGTGTACGGCAACAACGACGGCCCGGGACTGCGCCGCAGGCTTCCGGAGGTCGCCCGCGCCGAACTGGAAGGGGTGCGGTTCGCGGTCGTCCACGAGACGGGAGCGGCCGCGGGGCGGGAGCGGCGCTGCGCCGCGCGGTTCCCCGACGTGGACGTCCTGGTGTTCGGCCACAGCCACATCCCGTGGGACACCAGCGCCGGGAGTCTGCGACTGCTGAACCCGGGCTCGCCCACGGACCGCAGGCGCCAGCCCTTCTGCTCCTTCATGACGCTGACGGTGGCCGACGCGAGGCTGTACGACGTGACGCTCCACCGCCTGCCCCCGCGCAGCACCTCCGCATGAAAGGCCGGCGGCCGGGAAGGCGCCCGCTGAGCACTCCGGTCCACGTACGCGACGGGCGCGGGACAAGGGGACGAGGGAGGGCAGGGTGAGGACGGTGGCCGCAAGGGAGCGGAGACGGCTCAGGACTCGTCGCGGCGAGAGCCGCCTCCCAGGCCGTCGCATCGACCGGGACCGGGGCTGGGGCACGGATCGGGACCGGGGCCGGGATCGGGGCCGGGGCTGGGGCCGGAGCCCGGGCCGGGGTCGGGGCTGGAGTCGGGGCCGGGGCCGGGGCTGGAGTCAGGGCCGAGGTCGGGATTGGGATGGGTACGGGTATGGGGGGCGGCGTTCGGGTGGGCATCGGCCATGATCCTTCCGTCCACTGCCGACGCGCCCGGCGCCCTGCCCGCAAAGGACCTGGCCGAGCTGGCGGAGTGGGTGCGCATCGCGTCCGTCTCCTCCGACCCGGAGCGGGCCCATGACGTGCGCAGGTCCGCCCGCTGGCTCGTGGAGGCACTGCGCCGCACCGGCTTCCCGCGGGCCGAGGTCTGGGAGACGGACGGCCTTCCGGCCGTGTACGCCTCCTGGCCCGCGGCCGATCCCGGCGCGCCGGTCCTGCTGGTCTACAGCCACCACGATGTGCACGCCGTCGATCCCTCCGAATGGAAGGTCACCGAGCCCTTCTCGCCGCTCCTGCGGGACGGCCGGCTCCACGGCCGGGGGGCGTCGGACGCCAAGGGCCAGATCACGAGCCACCTGTGGGCTCTGCGCACGCACCTCGCTCACCGCACCGCCCCGGCCGTCACGGTCAGGTACCTGATCGAAGGCGAGGAGGAGGTCGGCTCGGTACACATGGCCGACCTGCTGGCGGAGCACCCCGAGGAGGTGGACGCCGACGTCGTGATGGTGTCCGACTCGATGCTCTGGTCTCTCGAAGAGCCCACCGTCTGCGCCGCGGTGCGCGGCTCGGTCACCGCGTCCCTCACCGTCCGCGGGGCCGAGCGCGACCTCCACAGCGGCGCCGTCTCGGGCGCCGCCGCGAACGCCGCGGTCGAACTGTGCCGCCTGGTGGACCTCCTCGGTGACGCGTCGGGCCGCGTCACCCTGCCCGGCTTCTACGACGCGGTGGCCGCCCCGGCCCCCGACCTGCGCGCCGGAGCGGACGGCGTCCGCTTCGACCTGACGGACTGGCAGGCCGAGACCGGTACGTTCGGCGCCCCCGGCGAAGCGGGGTTCACGGTCCCCGAGCGCCTGTGGGCCCGCCCCTCCGCCGAGGTCGCCCGCCTCTCGGCCGGTCGCACCGATGCGCCCGCACTCGGCCTCATTCCGGCGGAGGCCAGTGCCGACGTGCTGTTCCGGCTCGTGCCCGACCAGCGGGCCGACCAGGTCGCCGACCAGTTGCGCGTATGGCTGGACAGGCACCGGCGGCCCGGTTTCACGTACGACCTGGAGATCTCCTCCACCATCTCCGATCCCTACCGGACGCCGCCCGACGCCCCCGCGCTCAGAGCTCTCACCCGGGCCGTCAGTCACGCATACGGGGCTCCGGCCAGGCACATCGGCAACGGAGGAGCGGCTCCCGGCGCGCAGCTCGCCGGCGCCTGCGACGCGCCCGTGCTGTTCTTCGGGACGGGGCTCCCGGGAGACCGCTGGCACGGACCGGACGAACGGGTGGAGGTCCGGGCGCTTCGGCTCGGAGTCAGCGCGCTGGCCCGGTTCTTCGACGAGCTGCCAGCCGCCGGTACCCCGGCCGGCCGGAAGGCGTGAGGGAAGCCCGCCCCTCCGCGCGGAGTGCGGGTGCCATGTGTGAGTCTGGTGGGCATGTCGATCATCGCAACCGTCGTGGTGCTGCTCATCGCCGCGCTCCACGTCTACATCCTGGTCCTGGAGATGTTCCTGTGGACCGGTCCGCGGGCCCGGGCCGCGTTCGGGACCAGTGTGGAGTTCGCTTCCGAGACGAAGGCGCTCGCCGCCAATCAGGGGCTGTACAACGGCTTCCTCGCCGCCGGGCTGGTGTGGGGCGCGGTCGCGGCCGACCCCGTGGGTTTCCAGGCGAAGGTGTTCTTCCTGGTGTGCGTGGCCGTCGCCGGTGTCTACGGTGCCGCCACGGCCAGCCGGAAGATCCTCTTCGTGCAGACCGTTCCGGCGGTGGTCGGTCTGGCCCTGGTGCTCGCCGCCCACTGAGCTGCCGGCGCTCCGGGAGGGATGACGGTACGTCAGCGGTCAGGGCGGCGGTCAGCGGTCGGCGGTCGGCAGGGGCTGTTCGGCCCAGATGACCTTGCCTTCCGGCGTGTACCGAGTGCCCCAGTGCTCGCTGATCTGTGCCACCAGGAACAGCCCGCGGCCTCCCTCGTCCATGCCGGCCGCGTACCGCAGGTGCGGGGCGGTGCTGCTGCTGTCCCACACCTCGCAGGTCAGGGTGCGGTCGCGCAGGAGACGTACGTGAACGGGCGCGGCGCCGTACCGGATGGCGTTGGTGACGAGCTCGCTGAGGATCAGTTCCGTGCTGAAGACCAGTTCCTCCAGGCCCCATTCCTCGAGCTGCCCGGCCGCGCGGCTGCGCACGGCGCCGACCTCGCTCGGGTCGAACGGCACTTCCCACCGGGCGACCCGGCCGGGGCCCAGGGTGCGGGTCCGGGCGATGAGCAGCGCGATGTCGTCGGACGGCTGACTGGGAAGCAGGGCGTCCAGCACGGCGCGCCGGCTGGCCTGCGGGTCCCGGTCGGGGTGGCTCAGCGCCGTGCGCAGCATCTCCACGCCCTCCGCGATGTCCCGGCTCCGCTCCTCGACCAGCCCGTCGGTGTACAGGACCAGCTGGCTGCCCTCCGCCAGGTGCAGCTCCATGGTCTCGAACGGCATGCCTCCGAGCCCCAGCGGGGGACCGGCCGGCAGCTCCGAGATCGTCGTCGTGCCGTCCGGGGCGACCACCAGCGGCGGCATGTGCCCGGCCCGCGCCATGCTGCAGAGCCGGGAGACCGGGTCGTAGACGGCGTACAGGCAGGTCGCGCCCATGACGCCGCCCATCGGCGCGGAGCCGTCGCCTTCCTGGTCCATGCGCTGGACGAGGTTGTCCAGGCGGGCGAGGAGTTCGTCGGGCGGCAGGTCCAGCGAGGAGAAGTTGTGCACGGCCGTCCGCAGCCGCCCCATGGTGGCCGCGGCGTGCAGACCGTGCCCGACGACGTCACCGACGACGAGCGCGACGCGGCTGCCCGGCAGCGGGATCACGTCGAACCAGTCCCCGCCCACTCCTGACTGGGCGGGCTGGTAGAAGTGCGCGACGTCCACCGCGCTCTGCTCGGGCAGGTCCTGCGGCAGCAGGCTGCGCTGGAGCGTCACGGCGAGGTTGTGCTCCCGGGTGTAGCGGCGGGCGTTGTCCATGGTGACCGCGGCCCGGCCCACCAACTCCTCGGCCAGGAACAGGTCGTCCTCGTCGAACGGCTCCGGTTTCTGCGAACGCCAGAAGTTGACCACGCCGAGCACGACGCCCCTGGCCTTCAGCGGGGCCGCGATGAGCGAGTGGATCCCGTAGTCGACGATGGCGGCGGTGCGTGCCGGGTCCTGCGCGTGCCAGCCGGGGGCGTCGCGCAGGTCGGGTACGAGCTCGGCCGCGCCCGTGCCGTATCCGCGGGCCTGCGGCGTGGACGGCAGGAAGTCGATGAGGGTGCCGAGCGGGTACAGCGGGTGATCGGCGCGGATGCCGCTGACCGCCGTACGCCGCATGTCGGAGTCCGGGCCGGGCTCGTCGCCCTCCAGCACCGGATCGGCCAGGTCGACCGTGACGAAGTCCGCGAACTGCGGAACGGCGACGTCGGCCAGCTCCTGCGCGGTGCGCACCACGTCGAGCGTGGTGCCGATGTCGCCCCCGGCGTCGTAGAGCAGCCTGAGCCGCCTGCGGGCCGTCTCCGCCCGGCTGCTCAGGAGCCGCATCTCGGTGGAGTCGCGGATGGTGACCGCCGATCCCTGAGGGCGGCCCTGGGGGCGTCCCTGCGGGTGGGTGGGCCGCTGGTTGACCACGAGCAGCCGGCCCCCGGCCTCCAGCACCTCGTCGGTGGCCACCCGGCCGGACAGCAGCAGGTCCGCCATCCGGCGGTCCATCCCGACCTCGTCGACGGGGCGTCCCTCGGCGTCGTCGGGCAGGCCGAGCAGCCGCCCGGCCTCGTCGTTCGCCAGGAGCAGCCGTCCCTCGCCGTCGGTGATGAGCACCCCTTCGCGGACGGAGTGGAGCACCGCGTCGTGGTGCTCGTACATGCGGGTCATCTCCTGCGTGCCGAGCCCGTGGGTCTGGCGGCGGAGTCTTCGGCTGATCAGGGCCGTGCCGACGGTGGCCAGAGCCAGACCGCCGGCGATGGACAGGAGGATGACCGGAAGCTGCCGGTTGGCGACGCCGGTCACGCTCTTCACCGTGAGACCCGCCGAGACCAGGGCGACGACATCGCCCTGGGGCGAGGTGACCGGCACGATCGCCTGGATCTCCTTGCCGAGCGGCCCCTCCACGCTCTCGGTGTGCACGCGTCCGGCGAGCGAGGGCTCGATCGTGCCGACGAACCGCTTGCCGATGCGGTCGGGCTGAGGGTGGCTGTAGCGGATGCCGTGGGTGTCCATCACCACGATGAAGTCCACCCCCGCGGCCTTGCGCGTCTCCTCGGCGAGGGGCTGCAGGATCGAGGAGGGGTCCGGCGCGTCCAGCGCTTCCCGCAGGCCCAGGGACTTCGCGAAGGTCTGCGCCACGGAGACCGAGCGGTTGCGCGCCTCGCGGTCGATGTCGTGCCGCGACTGCAGCACCAGGGCCAGCAGGGCCCCGGCGGCGAGCATCACCACGATCGCCACCTGAAGGACGAAGACCTGCCTGGCGACGCTTCCGGATCTTCTGCCTAGGTTCGGCACCGGTGCGCCGGACACGACAGACAGGAGGGGCTCACAACCCCAGTTGTAACACCTTCCCGCCACCGGGGCTTCCGCTGCGCGCAGTGTGCCTCGGGCCGCAGCCTGCGGGCCGCAGCACAGGGCGCGCAAGCGTCGTTTACAGGCTCATGCAGCAGGTCTAGCGTGAAAAGTGCGGACGATGACGCTCGCCGGCTTTCCCATCCTGGAAGGGGAGCAGTCATGTCATGGACGATATCCGGCACCTACGTGGCCGGCTGTTCTTGCGCGGTGCTGTGCAGCTGCCCGTACGACGGACAGCCGCGCGACGCCAAGGGCGGTACCGAATGCCTGGGCACCGCGGTGTTCCACGTGGCCGAGGGCGATCTGGACGGCCTCGACCTGTCCGGTGTGGACTTCGCCTTCTACAACCACTTCCCGTCAAACCTGACCTCCGGCAACTGGGAGGTCGGGCTGGTCGTGGACAGCGAGGCCAGTGACGAGCAGGCCGAAGGCCTGGAGCGCATCCTGGCCGGTCGGGAGGGCGGGCCGTTCGGCCAGCTCTCGCAGTTCTACGGCGAGTACCTGGGGATGGAGCGCGCCCGGGTCTCCCTCACCGACGGGGACCGGCCGGGCTTCACGGTCGAGGGCAGGACGGAACTCTCGTACGAGCCGCTGACCGGCCCGGACGGAGGCACGACGACGATCAAGAACGCCATGTTCGGGTTCGCACCCGAATTCGGGGTCGGCAGGACGACCGGGCGCTCCGACGCCTTCGGGCTGAGCTATGAGGCGGAGTACGGGGAGACGGCCGCGTACGTCTTCAGCAGCGAGGGCGCCGAGGGCGCGGCTCACGGACGCATCTGAGCGTCCGCACGTCCGCCCGTCGGCGCGTCCGCGCGGCAGGGTCCCGCACGCCATGGCGATCCCATGAGTCACGACCAGGCGCCGCGGCTTCTGGCGACGGTGTTCTCCGCTGCCTCGCTGTCGAGGTGCGTGCCGATCGCCCTCCTGGTTGGGACCCTGCTCTCGCTCGTCAATCAGGGCGCGGTGATCGCCTCCGGGGACGCGACCGCCGCGACCTGGCTGCGGGTGCTGTTCAACTACCTCGTGCCGTTTTGCGTGTCCAGCGCGGGATTCTTCAGCTGCCGACGGGCCGCCTGGCGAGCAGGCCGGGCCCGGCGGGCCGGGTGAGCGGCGCGGGCCGGGTAAGCGGCGCGGGCCGGGTGAGCGGGGAGACCGCCGGCGTGGCGTCCGTGGGGTCGGGCGCAGGAGTCGAGGCGCAGGAATCGACGGGCCGGGCCTCAGTCGGGGCCGCTCCAGTCGAAGGGGAAGTACTTGCTCGACTTCCCGCTGCGTTCCCAAGAGAAGCCGAACGCGTCGGCGCGGTCGACGGTGGCCCGCCCCCACGTGGCCACCTGGCCGGGCCCCACCTCGGCCCCCGGGGCGTTGTGGAGCTGGACGCGCGCGCCGTCCGCGGCCGTCGGGCCGGTCAGGGCCTCGGCGGTCGCCGTGACCCGGCCGGGGATCTCGGCTCGCCAGGTGGCGAGGTCCTCGTCGACCTCCATGTGGAGGGGGACGACGTCCATGCCCCTCATCTCGGGGTGGAACATCTCCCCGAGCTCCGCGGGCCAGCCGCCGACCTCACCGCCGAAGATGGCCCCGAGCGCGGCGCGCTGCTCGTCGTCGGCGCGCTCGTCGAGGAAGATCGCGGCGTACGCATTTGTATGCTCACGGGCCCAGATGTTGCCTTCGAAGGAGCCGAGCATCAGGACGTTGAGGTCGTCGAGCCGTACGTCGCCGAAGTTCCCTTCCCGTATGTGCCAGGCCAGGACGCCTTCGCAGTCGCCGTAGGTCGGGGGCTGCGCGAAGGTGCACGGACAGGGAATGGCGCACTTGCACACGTCGAACCAGTCGCCGGTCAGGTGCCAACGCGGGGTGGTGGCCTGCTCTGTCATCTCGCTTCCTCCCGCCGAGCTCCGAGGAGCTCACTCGGAGTGGCGAGACCGCGTGACCCGAGCCCGTTCCCGGGATCGGAAAACGGTCTCCCTTCCAGCTTGCACCTCACGTCCCGGGCGGGAAACCCGCCGGCGTCGAGGGCGCGCCACGGGCGCGGGGCCCAGGGGATCACATGTCGTCCATGGACGGCATCGAGCCCTCCAGTCCCGGCAGCATCCAGTCCTGGAACGGTGCGAGGACCGCGAGGACGAGGAAGGCGACGCCCACGACACCGCTGAGGAGGACGCCCCGGGACCACAGCTTCTCCACGAAGATCACCAGGGCCAGGCCGGCCATCGCCGCCACGTTCATCACGCCGAGCGGGATGAAGACGACCATCAGACCGGCGCAGCAGCCGACGCAGTACGCGCCGTGGTGGAGGCCCACCCGCAGGTCGCGGGCCGGCCGCCGGAAGCCGGCGTAACGCACCAGGTGGCTCAGCGGGTCGCGGCAGTGCCGCAGGCAGACGTTCTTGAGGGGGCCGAGCTGGTAGAGACCGGCGAGCAGGAAGGCGACCGCGCCGATCCAGCGTCCGGCGGTGGGGTGGTCGTCCACCAGGCCACCGGTGAAGGCCAGCGCCGCATAGGCGAGCAGTCCGAAGGCGGTCCACACGAGCAGGTATCCGCCGACGAACTCGACGGTGCGGCCGGCCCTGACCCAGCCGGAGGACTGCCGGCCGATCCCGCGCACCCAGGTGATGGCCACCGGCGCCATGGACGGCAGCATCATCGCCGCCATCATCGTCACCCAGAGCAGCAGGAACAGGGGCAGCGCCATCCCCATCGTGCCGGGCTCGACGCCCATGTCCCGGGCCTGCCAGATCGTCAGCACCCAGGCGGGCACGGCGATCAGGACGACGAGGATCCAGGCGGCCGCGAGGTCCCGCGCGGGGAGCAACCCCCCGCCGGCTCCGGTCGGGGCGGTCGACCGGGCGGGTACGAAGGCGGAGATCCGGCTGCGACGCATCGGTGTGCCTTCCTGCGGCTGTTTCCAGAACAGCACACGTACCTGGGAGACGCGAGCCGAGCCGTCCACGGCGTCACCGCGGCTGGGCGCCGGCACCGACACCGACACCGGCGCCGGCGCCGAGCGGCGGTCGCCTTCGATCGCCTGCGGTGCCGGAGGCGGACGCCCCTTCCCTGGCGCCGTGCGTGGAGAGAAACACAACTCCCGGCTCGCAGAGTGCATGGACGGGCCCGCGCGGGCGCTGGAAACCTGCGCCTTGTCTTCGCACGGCACACACGGCACACGGGAGAACGACTCCATGAGGATGACGGGTTGGGGCATGCGAGCGGTGCTCGCCATGGTGCTGGCGGCCGCGACGGGCGCCTTGCCCGCGCAGGCGGACGACGGCGGACGCCAGGGCGGCACGACGTACTTCGTCGACTGCGGTGCGGGCTCCGACAGTGCCTCCGGCACGTCGCCGGCCGCCGCCTGGAACTCTCCGGCCAGGGCGAGCTCCGTCACGTACGGGCCCGGGGACCGCATCCTGTTCCGGCGCGGCAGCACCTGCGAGGGCGTGTTCGCTCCGGCAGGGTCCGGTGCCGACGGCGCTCCGGTGCGGGTCGACGCGTACGGCGAGGGCGCGAAGCCGCGCATCCGGGGCGGCGGTGCCCGCGCGGCGGTCCTGCTGGAGAACGTCGAGCAGTGGGAGCTGCGCAACCTCGACATCTCCAACAAGGGCGCCGCACCGGGGCCGCAGGAGCGTCGCGCCGGCATTCTGTTCCGCCTCACGGACTTCGGCACGGGCCGGCACTACGTCGTCGACGGCGTGGACGTCCACGACGTCAACGGCTCCGACCACAAGGACCCCGATCCCTCCGGCGGCATCCTCTTCGTCGTCCGCGGCACGGCGACCCCGACCCGCTTCGACGGGATCACCGTGACCGACTCCACCGTGAAGCACGTGGACCGCACCGGCATCGCCACCGCCTCCAGCTGGGGCAGGCGCCCCGAACATCCCCACAGCGGCGCACCCGGGTGGGCGCCGAACACCCGCCTCACCATCCGGGGCAACGAGGTCGTCGACGTCGGCGGCGACGGCATCGTGCTCCAGCACGGCCACCACGCGCTCGTCGAGCACAACTACGTGGACGGGTTCAACATGCGGTCGGCCGGCTACAACGCCGGCGTCTGGGCCTGGAACTTCGACGACGCCGTGTACCAGTACAACGAGGTCACCGGCGGCCACGGCACGCGCGACTCGCAGGCCTTCGACTTCGACGGCGGCAACAACCGCAACGTCTACCAGTACAACTACAGCCACGACAACGAGGGCGGCTTCCTCCTGGTCTGCAACGGCGCCGGCATGACGACGGCCGACAACGTCTTCCGTTACAACGTCAGCATCAACGACCGCAACACCCAGTCCCCGTACGGCGTCTTCACCGTCGTCTGCGCCCCCTCGGCCAACACCCAGATCTACAACAACACCGTCGCCACCGACCACCCGGGCACGGCGATGGTGAGTGACAACGGCCAGGGCGGGGTCACCTTCCGCAACAACGTCTTCGTCAGCACCGCCGAGGGCGGCTCCCCGATCATCGACACGCTCAACACGTACGACCACAACCTCTACGCCGGCGTGGGCACCGTCCCGGCGAACGACGCCCACGCGGTCACCACGGACCCGCGCTTCCACGACGCCACCCCCGACACCCCGGGCGACCTGCGCCTGCGCCCCGGCTCCCCGGCCCTCGGCGCCGGAACACCGATCGACGACGCCGGCCCGCACGACTACTTCGGCAACCGGCTCCGCGGCACCACGGACATCGGCGCCCATCAGCGCCCGGGCCCGAGGTGACCGTCCCCGGACGGGCCGGGCCGTACCCCGTGGGACACGGGTACGGCCAGGCCGTCCGGGTTCACGGCCAGGACACCTCGCGCCGCGGGACCACGACCAGCTCCGCCGCCGCGCTGCCCGGAGGCACCGACAGGGCGTACATCACCGCGTCCGCCACGACCTCCGGGCTCTGCAGGAGGGCCGTGTCGGTCTCCGGGAAGCGCTCCATGATGAACGGCGTCTCCATGCCGCCGGCCACGACCCCCGTGACCCCGATCCCCGGGCAGTCGCGCTGCGCCTCCTTGAACAGCGTGTGGGTGAAGGCGCGCAGCCCGGTCTTCGCGGCCGAGTACGGGCCCGCCTCGGTCCAGGTGCGGACGGCGGCGGTCGACAGGATGTTCACGATGTGCCCGCCGCCCCGCGCGACCATCCGGCGGTAGCCCTCACGGCACAGGTACATCGGGCCGAGCAGGTCGGTGGTGATCACCCGGGTGATCTCGTCGGCCGTGAGCTCGGCCACGGACTTCGTCACGTCGACGGCCGCGCAGTTCACCAGGACGTCCACCGCGCCGCCCGAGGCGTCCAGATCCTCGAACAGCTCGCTGACCGCCTCCGGGTCCCGCACGTCAAGACCGACCGGCCGGGCCTTGCCCCCCTCGGCCACCAGGGCCTCGCACAACTCCTTCGCCTGCTCCTGCCGTACGTCGGCGACCAGGACCGAAGCCCCCGCGCGCGCCAGACGCCGCACGATCGCCGCGCCCAGACCCCGCGCCCCGCCGGTGACGAGGGCGGACCGGCCGTCGAGCGTGATCTCCACTCCACTGTTCATCGCTGTCTCTTCTCCCTGGACGACATTTCCCGGACGTGATGTGAGCAAGCCCACGCGCTTCCCACGCGCCTTGAGCAGCAGGGGAGTTGGGGCGGCGAACGGCCGGCCGCGGAGGGCCGTGTCGGCGGCGTCACTCTCTTCTCGAGAACCGTCTGCCACAGTGGGCCGCTGGCCGCAGACCGCCGTGCCGGAGTTCCCGGCGTGACGGACCGAGGCCGTCTCGTGCCCCCCGCTCCTCGCGCGTGCCTCGTGCCGCTTCCGGTGACCCTGTGCCTTCCTCGCGTCTGCCCCAGTCCGCCTCCCGGCCCCAGCCCAAGCCCCGGTCCATCCCCAAGCCCCGGTCCGCCGACGACCGGTCGCCCTGGCGTTCGCTGCGCCACCGCAGCATGCGCTGGTGGGCCGTCGCCCACCTCGTGTCCAACACGGGCACGTGGATGCAGCTGACCGTCCAGAACCTGCTGGTCCTCCAGATCACCGGCTCGCCCGCCGCCGCCGGTCTGTCGATCTCCGCGCAGGCCGCCCCCGGCCTGCTGATGGGCCTGCTCGGCGGCGCCGCCGTCGACCGCTGGCCCCGCAAGGTGACCGCCGCCGCCGCCCAGGTGACCCTCGGCCTCGTGGCCCTGACCACCGCCGTGCTCGTCGCGGCCGGCCTGCTCAACCTGCCCGTCCTCATCGCGCTCGCCGTGGTCACCGGCCTGGTCGCCACCGTCGACGGACCCGCCTGCGCCCTGCTCGGCAACGACCTCGTCCCCGCCCGGGACGTGCCCTCGGCCATCGGCGTCGGTTCCCTCGCCCACAGCGCGGGACGGCTCGCCGGGGCCGCGCTGGCCGGCATCACCGTCGCCACGCTCGGCACGGCCGCCGCCTACGTCGCCAACGGCGTCTCGTTCTTCTTCGTCGCGGCCGTCATCCCGTTCCTCACGCTGATCCGCCCCCGGCACGGCGAGGCCACGGCCGCGCCCGCGCGCAAGGCGTCCGGCGCTACCGGAACGTCCGACGACGCCGCCGACACGAGCGTCCGAGGAGGCCTGGTCTTCTTCGCCCGCCGCCCCCGGCTCGTCGCGCTCGCCGCCCTGAACGCGGTCAGCGCCCTCTTCGGCCGCAACTACTCGCTGACCCTCGCGGTCCTGGTGACCGGCCCCCTCGCCGGCTCCGCCGGCTCCTTCAGTGCCGTCTCCACGGCGCTGGCCGTCGGCGGCATCGTCGGCGCCGTGCTCGGCGCCCGGCTCCGGGCGCCCCGCGTCCGCATGGTCGCCCTGCTCACCGCGGGCGGCGCGCTGCTCCAGGTGGTGGCCGGCATCTCCCCGTCGCTGGCGTTCCTCGTGGTGCTCGCCCTGCCCATGGCCGTCGCCGAGTCCGTGACGGACACCGCGCAGAACACGCTCCTGCAGACCGACCCGCCGCCGCACATGCGCGGCCGCGTCCTCGGCGCATGGAACAGCATCCGTACGCTCTGGGGCCTGGCCGCACCGCCGACCCTGGGCCTGCTCATGGAACTCATGGGCGCGCGCGGCGCGCTCGTCACCGGCGGACTGGTCGTCGCGGCCGCGGTCGCCGGCGGATGGCTGCTGCGCGGCCCCCGGACCGCCGCCACCGTCGACCCGGTGGCCGCACCGCTCCGCCCGCGCCTCACCCGGCTCACCCGCGTCACCCGACCCGCCCTGGACAGCGCGGCCTGACCGCAGCGCCCCCTCCCGGGGCGTGGGGCGCGTGCTCACGGCGCCGCCGCCTCGACGACCGGCGCCGGCGCCGGCGCGGACGCGCCCGAGACCGGTGTCAGGACGGCCTCCAGGACCTCGGCGGCCGTGATCCGCAGCAGCCGGGGATCGGGACGGTCCCCGTGCGGGTCGCCCGGGCGGCCGGCCTCCGGGCCGGGCAGCGGGTGCCAGAGCGCCGTGTGGGGGCCGTCGCGCGGCGGCCCCCAGAGGGCCGGAGACACCGGCCCGAAGAGCACCACCGAGCGCGTGCCGAGCGCCGTCGCCAGATGGGCGAGCCCCGTGTCGCCGACCACCAGACAGCGCGCCTGCGCGACCAGCGCCCACAGGTCCTCGAACGGCATCCCCCCGTCTCCGCCCAGCACGGCGGACGGGGCGAGACCGGCGTGCTCGGCCACCGACCGGGCCAGCGGGCCCTCGCCCGGACCCGCCGTCACGAGCACCGGCAGGCCCGCCCGGCGGACGCCCCGTACCACGGCGGCGAAACGGTCCACCGGCCAGCGGCGCGCGGGCGCCTGGGCCCCCGGGTGCACCACGACCGCTCCCGGCAGCGGGGACGCGCGGCCGGGCGGCGCGATCCGCACGTCGTCGGGGTCGGCCTGGAGCCCGTACCAGCGCAGCATCCGGCACCAGCGCAGGCGTTCGTGCTCGTACGGGATCCAGGCCGGGCCCCGCACGGCGGGCACGCCCGGATGGCGGAAGGCCCACAGGCGCTCCGGTCCGAGCCCCGCGAGCAGCCGGTGGCTGGCCGGTCCGCGGCCGTGGAGGTTCACGGCGAGCCGCGGCGCGCGGGCGGCCCCGGGCAGGACGGCGGGCACCGCGCGTCCGGGGCCGCCGGCCGGCAGCAGCCGGTCCACGCATCCCGTGGCCCGGGCCACCGGCGCCAGCGCACGCGGCGCGGCGAGCACCAGCTCGTGGTCCGGCAGCGCCCGACGCAGCGCCCGTAGCGCCGGAACGGCGGTCAGCAGATCACCCAGCCCGAGAGCACGCAGCACCAGAACCACCGGCCGCCCGTCGGGAGCCCCTGGCCAGGCGGCCGTGGCCGGTGCGGGCGTGGCGGGGCCCGGCCAGGGCGCCGTGTGCCCCGGCCCGGGAGCCACGCCCCGCGGTCGCGGGTGAGCCGGGCTCATCGGTCCCACCGCCCGGTCGTCGCGGCCCCGTCGGTTCCGTCCGCCCAGGGCCCCGGACCGCCGGCCCCGCCGACGCGGGCGGCGGCATGGGCGGCGTGGGCCGCGCGGTGGGCGAGGGTGGTCGTCGAGCGGCCTTCCAGGTAGGGCAGGACGATCGTCTGGCCGCCCCAGCTCCGCAGCGCCCGCGTCTCCGGCAGGCTGTCGGGGGCGTAGTCGCCGCCCTTCACCCACACGTCGGGCCGGAGCGCCTCCAGCAGCCGCTCCGGGGTGTCCTCGTCGAAGGCCACCACCGCGTCCACGCTGCTCAGGGCCTCCAGGACGCGCATCCGGTCCGCGAGCGGGGTCAGCGGGCGGCCGGGGCCCTTGAGGCGGGTGATCGAGGCGTCCGTGTTGACGCACACGACGAGGCAGTCGCCGATCCGGCCCGCGCGTTCGAGGAGCCCCACGTGGCCCGCGTGCAGCAGGTCGAAGCAGCCGCCCGTCGCGACCACGGTGCCGCCGCGGGCCCGGACGCGCCGGGCGAGGGCGAAGGCGTCGGCCGCGGGCTCCGGCCCGGGCGGCGCGGCGGCCCCCGGGTTCCCGTCGGCGCCCGACACCGCCGACGCGCCGCCCGCGCCAACGAACGCCGCCGCCTCGGCCACGGCCCGGCCCACCGCCTCCTCCGGCAGCGCGCCCCGGGCCAGGGCGACGGCCACCGCCGCCGCGAAGCAGTCGCCCGCTCCGCACGGGTCACCGCACGTGACGGGGGGTGCCGGCACCAGCAGGGGCGCCGTCGAGCCGGCCCGGGTCAGCAGTGCTCCCTCGGCACCGAGGGTGACGGCGACGTGGGTGGCCTCCCACAGCGCGGCGAGCTCGGCGCCCCGGTCCGCGTGGGCGCGCAGGGACGTGCCCGGCCGGGTGCTGAAGCCGGCGGCCTCCTTCGCGTTCGGGGTGGCCACCCGCGTGCCGGGCACGGGCGGGCCGCCGCGCGGGTGGGGGTCCCAGACGAGGGGTACCCGCCGGGCCGCCCGCGCCAGCGCCCCGCGCAGGACGTCGGCCGTGCCCCGACCGTAGTCGGAGACCAGGACGGCGCCCGCGGACTCCAGCGCGCGAAGGGCGTCGTCGCCGGGCCGGCCGGGGCTTCCGCCGCCCCGGTCGAGGCGGACGAGCGGCCGGCCGCCGGCCAGGACCCGGGTCTTCACCGGCAGCGTCCCGTCCAGGGGCACGGCCACGACACGGACCTCACCGCCCAGGCACCGCCGGGCCGCGGCACTCGACTCGTCCGCGCCGAGCGCGGCGATCAGCACGACACCGGTGCGGGAGGAGATGTGGACAAGAGAGACGGCCACACCGGCGGGGCCGCCGTCGAGCCGGCCGTCGCCCCGGCC